>CAYXLB010000076.1:0-5790 GCA_964465785.1 uncultured Thermoplasmata archaeon | reverse complement strand
TGTGAACAAAAAATTGAAGGCCGCAGTCCTCCTTTCATTCCTCTCTCCCTTTTTCGCCGAAATACTGAGTGGTTCCACAACACCCCTGGAAGCCATAACGAATCCGCCATCCTTCCCATTGATTTGGGCTTTTTATGGTATAGGAGCGCTTCTTGTTCGAGAGGCATGGGTTCGCTGGGGGAGAAATTATTTGAGATTGATGCTCTTGGGATTTGCCTATGGGGTCTTTGAGGAGGGAATAATCATAAAATCCTGGTACAATCCCGCCTGGCCCGATCTGGGTGCATTTGCATATTATGGTAGGTTCTGGGGTATAAATGTTACCTGGGCCATTTGGCTGACCATATTCCACTCAATAATGAGCATAGCAGCTCCCATAATTGTTGTGGATTTTATATACCCGGAGTTGAAAGAGGAGCATTTTATTGGAAAATATAGCGTACTTTCTCTCCTCCTTATAATGGCAGTTCCCTCTTTTCTCTTCTATTTTTTCCTTGGAAATTATCAAGCACCCATTCCGCAGTACCTCATCTCAATATTTCTCTTCCTCCTCTTCATATATCTGGCAAGGAGAATTAATTTGAAAGAGACAGGTCCCTTTAAACTGGCATCAAAGCACCCATTAGTCTATGGGCTCCTCATCTCCTTCCTCCTATTCTTAAACTTTGCAGCTTTTCCCCATTCCCAAATAAATCCTATAGTTCCAATGATTATCGGCATATTCCTAGTTCTGCATTTCTACTCGCAGATGTCGGCGGATATAGCGTATCCTATAATTCTTGGATTTCTATCCTTCTGGTTTGTGCCCTACGATATAATTTTGGAGATAAACGGTGTTTTTGGTGAGGCTGTTTTGGGTATAGTTACATTTATAATCCTCCTATACTACTGGAGAAAGAGGCTTAAAGATTAAATAATTGAAAAGATTTAGGAAATTGATGGAACTGGGAAAGGATGAGAAGAGGATATTGCTCCTCACGCTCCTTTCCATCATAATAATTGCGGGGTTGTATATAAACTCCATATTTTTGCAACCTGAAAGGGTAGAGATAGGAAATCTGGGGAAGCATGTGGGGGAGTATGTGGAAGTGGAGGGAATAGTGAAATATTACAAGAACACGACCAAGGGAACCTTGGTAGAGATATGCGATATGAATGGTGAGAATGAGACTTATTTATTTCTCCTATTTCATAGCGTTCAAATTCCAGGATCTGTTATTAGGGCCAGGGGAATGGTGCAGATATATCAAGGTATGCTGGAAATTGTGGTAAAGGATGAGGGGGAAATTGAAACATTGAAAAGGAGCTTAGAGGTGGGTTTGGAGGAATTGCTATCGAATCCAGAATTTTTTGTGGATATGAGAATAAGAGTATATGGGAATTTATCGCATCTGTATCCTGCGGTGGATGAAAATCAAATGCAAATAACCGATGGAATTAACACAACATGGGTGCACATACCATTCAGGTATTTTGGGGAGAGGGATGTTTATCTCTATGGAACCGTTATAAATGGCACCCTCTATGTGGAAAATATAACCCTGCAATACTCAGGGGATGTGGTGTCCATAGGGGATATAAGGCAATATGAGGGTAAGAGGATATGGGTACATGCAACTATATTGGCCTACCAACGGCTCTACGGGTACTACGGGTGGCTTAGAAGCGGGGATTATGCTCTGAAGGTATTCTTGAAGGAGAAGGTTGATAAGGGCTTTTGTTATCTCGAGGGTAGATTTGTTTACAATGAGAAGAATGGCCAGTATGAACTGATGGTGGAATAAGATTAAATAAAAAAAGCCCAATTTCCGGGTATGAACAACAGGGCATTGGTGGTAATTGCAATAACTCTGGCATTCATAGCCGGATTCATGTCTGCCGAGATATTCGTGGTAAGGGGAGGGATTTCTGGGAATAACTATACGGTTATAGAGTCAAACAACACGAAAATCATACCCATAAACGATAGGCAATACTATCCACTGGTAATCGAGAAGATAAATGGAGCCAATAAAAGCATTCATATGGTTATGTATGAGATGAAGTGGTATGGAAATCCCGATAGTGATACCCATGAGGTATCTTATCTTGGCAAGGCCCTTGTTGAGGCCAAGAATCGCGGAGTAGATGTGAAGATAATTTTGGATGATGGAAAGGGCTATGGATTTGAAAACAGCGATATGGTAAAATGGGCACAGAACTGGAGGGATTATTTTGAATCCTATGGAATAGAGGTAAAATTTGACTGGAGCAACGAGACCACCCACGATAAATTGATAATAATCGATGATTCAATAGTTATTGTGGGTTCAACCAACTGGAGCACCTCCGCGCTTAAGTACAACCATGAGGCCAATGCCCTAATCGAGAGCAAGGAGGTTGCCCAAGAGTACGAGAATTACTTCAACTCTCTTTGGAATATGTATCAATGATCATCTAAGATTTATAATCATTTTTCCCTTTGCATCCCCCTTGGCTAGGGAGAAGGATACTACTCCTGCAAAGGATGACAGGTCTATTATGTTTTTACCACTGGAAATTTCATATTTTTCCTCTGTAGCTTGATTTAATGGGAGAGATAGGTCATATTGGTATATTTTCAATTCATTTTTCTTGGAAGAGTGGAATATTAGAGAGGCATCTCTATATCCATCCAGAGGTATGCCACCAAATTTATTGTGTTTTAACTTCTTCATAGCTAATGAGGGCAAGGCCAGGGGTATGGATATGGTGACTGGTGGTGAGTTGCGTTGCAAAGAATCCTCTCCTATAACAGAGAAACCTCTATAGCCCGTGTCAAAGGGTGTGGCGTCTTGAGCTCCAACATTGGGGGCTGTGTCAGTTGCGATTAAAATTTTATCCCCAATCTTCTCCATGCTGGTTATTCTTGCCCCGAATACACCCACAATCTTGACCATAGGTGGTGTTATGTAGAGCAAGAGGGTTGGAGCAACAATGGTATTAGAAAAGGCAGATTTTATCTTGTCTTCAAATCCCCTGGGCTTGTAAATGGCATCATGGTGGGCATTGTAGGGTATTAGCAATCCACCATTTACATAAAGGACATTGCTACGCATGGGCGATTGGAAGGTAAAAAAGTCTAAAACTCTGGCATAACTGAATTTCTCTCCATTCAGTGGATTTCCAACTATTATTCCACCCCGCACAAACACGAAAAATCTATTATAGGCTGCGGCCACATCACCAATTGAGGGCATAAACACCTTTCCACTATCGATGGCCTTTGAGAAGGTAAGGGAGAATGTTTTCCATTTATTTTCAATGACATCCAAGCATAGGATATTTTGGATACCTGTGGTGAAATTGTCACCTGAGGCAAAGAATATGGAATCGTGCAGTAGCTCTCCTTTAAGGGTAGGTTCATCCCTTAATTTCTCCACATTCCCAGAATCCCTGTCAAGGGCATATATGCCTAGGTTTTCATCACCATCTTCCCTGGCCAGGAGCAATCTGTTATTGTAAGGATCGTAGATTATATCGCTCACCTCACCAGCCCACTTGGTGGGATGATGTATGGAATCTTTCCAGAGGAGCTTTATGTAATCATCATCTATGTTGTACTCATGGAGGTGGGAATATTTATTTACGAAACTAATCCTCCTTTTCTCGTAAACGGCAGGAGCATGTACCCATCCACCGAAATAGAGGTACTCATCCACGGTCTCCACAGCGTTATAGGTATCCCCACCAGAGGTCGGTGTTTTGCCAACA
This sequence comes from uncultured Thermoplasmata archaeon, assembly GCA_964465785.1. GTDB lineage: Archaea > Thermoplasmatota > Thermoplasmata > Thermoplasmatales > Aciduliprofundaceae > Aciduliprofundum. Next base: position 2,058 of record CAYXLB010000076.1, on the reverse strand, counting down.
AGCTGGAAATTGTAGGTTTGGGCATCAAAATCTTTTATGAAATGGGCCTCGCCCTCAAAGGCCAGGGTAAAGTATAGGAGCTCTCGGTAATATTTCAATCCGTATATACCTCCACTGCCCCACTCTGGCCCATATCTTGGTGGATAGGTGTGTATATGACTCAATATCTTATCCAGTGACATATGATCCCCTCTAAATTGGTATATTTGCCCTCCTATTAACCTTTTCCCAAATTCGCCTATAGGCAAAGCTCTTATTTCTTCTGATTTTTCTCATCCATGAATCGATCAATTTTTCCTCAATTTCGAAGCTCCTCTTGGTTGCCTCGGCGCCATACTTCATCATTTCAACAATCTCATCCTGTGCCTCATCTCTATCCTTGGTGAACCCCCTTATGTGTTTAGCATAATCCATAATGAATACCCTGTGAAATAGCTCCGCCCTCCACCAGAAAACATGGGCATCATAAACATTACGCACAGCCCTTTCCTCTCTCCAGTATGGGTCATGGAAAAAGAATGGCTTAAAAAGTGAAAGGCATGGATTTGATTCCCCTGTGAATAGATGAAAATCCTCGCCCAAGATGGAGATTTGAGAGGAGGCTGTTTGGGATGGCTTCGTAGAACCCCCATAGTGCATACAAACACACCTCATAGAATTGTGAAGAGGGTCAAAACTCCCTCCTTCGTGGCTTCTCAATATTTCCATTATGTATCTCCAGTCAATCTCCCCATCCTTATTCTTAAGGGCCTTGTATGTAAACTCTCTCCTCTCCTTGCCGTGGGCAAAGTATGTGTAGAATTTATCTGAAAAGTGTTTGGCAAAATCAAAATTGGATTTTTTGGCAAGGGATATTACAGAATCGGAGGCCATATCCCAATCATTTTTTATGGTTAAGATATTTGATATGGAATAGAATTTTGAGATCTCCTTTGAAACCCAGTGCTTACCTGCAGTCTCAAGTACATAGGCTCTTTGGGGATCTGCTATTATGAAGGAGTTGTGATAGAGGAATTTGTGCTCATAGCTTCCACTCCCTCCTTGACCGTGGCTCTCGATTATATTTATTATGAAATTCAGGGCATCCTTTGCATTCCTCATTCTCTCCAAGGCAAGACGTATCATATCCATACCAAGGATTCCCCTATCCTTCCTTTTCTGATTTGTGAATACTGCAGTGTTGCCGATAGCCAGACCATGCTCATTGACCCCCATCTCAGCACCCCATATCCACCAGGGCCTCGAAATAATGAGTCCATATGTCTTTTCCACCTGGGGGAAGGTGACGTAGGTCATCATAACCTCATTTTCCTCGTGCTTCATGGGAGGGATGTATTCCACAATTTGTGCCTCATTGGGGTCCCTATCGCTATTCTTTGCAAAAATCATCTTGCCATTCTTGGTAGCCTTAGGAGTTGCAAGGAGAATATCACACATATTGGAAATAGAAGCACGAACCCTCTTATATTTTTTCGTATATTCATACCCATGGCCCTTGGCATCGATGTTGGTGGTTCAAAGATTCTGGCAGTTAAATTGGGGAATGGCGAGATTGTCAGAAGATGGAAAATAACCACGAGAAGTGGTATCGTTTTGAAGAGTTTGAAGGATATAATTGCAGATGCAGGGGAAAATTTCATTGGCATAGGCTTGCCTGGATACGTCAGAAATGGTGTCTGTGTAAAATGCCCGCATGTTCCTGAGTTAGATGGTAAGAACGTGAAAGAATATCTTGGGAATGTGGTGGTCATGAACGATTGCACGGCCATGGCCTATGGGGAGTATGTGCTGAGGAATGAGAAATACGAAACCCTTCTCTTGGTTGCCCTGGGCACGGGGGTTGGTTCCGGTTTTGTGTATCAGGGTAGGCCCTATGTGGGTAGGGGAAGTGCCTTGGAGCTGGGACATTTAAAGGGATTTTCCGATAGGCCTTGCCAGTGTGGCAAAAGGGGATGCTTGGAAACCGTGCTGGGGGGAAGGTATGTGGATGTTAAAGGGATGTATGAAAGGGCAAAGAGTGGGGATGAGAAGGCAATAAAATTCTTTGAAAATTATGGT
>CAYXLB010000075.1:0-5816 GCA_964465785.1 uncultured Thermoplasmata archaeon | reverse complement strand
CATAATCGCAAATGTTATTATCTCATTCCCCATGCTTAATCCATGCGTGCCTTGATTAGCGTTTCCGATAAATCTGGACTTGAAGATTTTGCCAGGGAGCTAGTATCCCTGGGCTATGAAATAATAGCCACCGGTGGAACCTACAGATTTTTGAATGAGAGAGGAATAGATGCAAAGAAGGTTGAGGAGATTACGGAATATGCAGAAATGCTGGATGGCCGAGTCAAGACACTCCACCCAAGGATACACGGTGCAATTCTGGCAAAGAATAGGGAGGATTTAGAGGAGTTCGGGATTGAGCCTATAGATATGGTTGTGGTGAACCTATATCCCTTTGAAAGGTACAGGGAGGCAAATGAGGAAGATATGATAGAGAATATTGATATAGGGGGCGTTGCCCTATTGAGGGCTGCTGCTAAAAATTATAAAAGAGTCATTGTTGTTTCCTCCCCAGACCAGTACCCCGAGATAATATCCCTCCTTAAAAAGGGCGAAATGGACGAGGAGAAAAGAAGAAGTATGGCATTGGAGGCTTTCGCCACAACCGCTGCCTATGATATTATGATTTACAACTCCTTCTGGAAAAAATTCCATGATTCTCTTCCAGAGCATTTCCTGTATCACGCCAAGAAGAGAATGGATTTGAGATACGGAGAGAATCCCCATCAGAGGGGTGCATATTATTCCGATGGGAGTGTGGAATGGGAACAGTTGCACGGGAAAAAATTATCTTTCAACAATCTTCACGATATGAACGGAGCCTGGAACGTTGTTATGGAGTTTGATAGGCCTGCGGTGGCAATAATAAAGCATGCAAATCCCTGTGGTGCTGCCTTGGGCAATGATGTTAAGGATGCCTATCTTAAGGCTCTTGAAGGAGATCCCATATCTGCCTTTGGGAGCATAGTAGCTTCAAATAGGGTTGTAGATGAGAAAGCAGCTGAAGAAATGAGAAAACTCTTCATCGAAGTTCTTATGGCTCCAGATTTCACGGAGGATGCGCTGAAGATTCTAACAAAAAAGAAGAATATCCGAATAATAAGGGTTAAAAAATGGGAGAAGAGAGGCTACGATATGAAGCGCATAGATGATGGCATTCTCCTTCAAGATTGGGATACAAGGAAATTGGAAAATGTGGATTGCGTGTCTTCCAGAATGCCAACAGAAGAGGAAATGAGGGATTTGATATTTGCATGGAGCATTGTGAGGCATGTTAAGAGCAATGCCATAGTATTTGTCAAGAATGAGCAGATTGTAGGGGTAGGTGCTGGACAGATGAGCCGGGTGGATGCAGTAAAGATTGCGGCAATGAAAGCAGGGGATAAAGCAAAAAATGCCGTTATGGGCTCAGATGCTTTCTTCCCCTTCAGGGATGCGATTGATGAGGCATATAAGGCGGGCATAACAGCGGTGATACAGCCTGGGGGCTCCAAGAGGGATAATGAAGTAATAGAGGCTGTTAATGAACATAATATGGCCATGCTCTTCACAGGTTATAGGGTCTTTAAACATTAGGTGATCTTATGTATCTCAGCAAGGAGGAGGAGAGAATTTTAGATGGAGAAAAGGGAGGGGGATATGCAAAACTTCTAAAAATTCTAGTGAAAATTGGGGAGATTTATGGGGCAGATAGACTAATACCCATAAACTCAGCCCAGATTTCCGGGGTTTCCTACAATACAATAGGTGAGCATGGATTGCATTTCCTAATTTCCCTAGGAGATGTGAAGGTTAGCGTACCCACCACCCTCAATCCATTAGCCTTCGATGAGAGATATTTAAAGGAGCTTCAGGTGGATGAAAATCTTTATCTTAGGCAGGGGGAAATCATAAAAAGATATTTGGATATGGGGGTGAAAAATACAGCTACCTGCACCCCCTATTATTACGATAATGTCCCGAAATTCGGAGAGCATATAGCATGGGCGGAGAGTTCCGCCGTAATATATGCCAATTCCATAATAGGTGCAAGGACAAATAGGGAAGGTGCGGTAACTGCCCTAGCCTCTGCCATAATAGGAAAGACACCTAATTATGGCCTGCATATTGATGAGAACAGAAGAGCAACCCATATTGTGGATCTAGATTTCGAGCCAAAGGGTGAGGATTATCCAATCCTAGGACTAATAATAGGGGAGAGGATTCAAGGCATACCCTATCTGCGGTTCTATGGAGAGCTGGATGATCTGAAGCTTATGGGAGCCGCTATGGCTGCCTCTGGGAGCATAGCCATGTACCATGTGGAGGGTATAACACCGGAATTTAGAAGGGGCATAAATGAGAATATGGAGAGGATAGTGATAGAGAAGGAAGATGTGGAAGGGAGGAAGAGAAGCATTGAAGTTGACCTAGTAGCCATAGGATGTCCCCATGCCTCTATAGATGAGCTTCGGCGGATAGCGGAATTTGTGAAGGGAAAGAAGAAAAGAAAAGACGTGGAATTGTGGATATTTGCTGCGAGAAGCGTTGCAGAAAGGGGGAAAAACTATGTGAAAATCATTGAGGACTTTGGGGGAAGGGTTATGGTTAATACCTGCGTGGTGGTAAGCAATGCGGGAAAGATATTTGAAAGAATAGGCACGACTTCAGGAAAGGCCGCATTTTACCTCTCCAAGGAGAAATTTGGAGGTGCTGATGTGGAAATAGCCGATCTATACACACTTCTCAGGAGTGTGATAGAATGATTTTGAAGGGGAGAAGCATAGTAGAGGGTTATGTGCAGGGCGAAGTTGTAAAATTTGATGAGCCCATAGTCATCCTGGGAGATGTGGATGAGAAGAGGGGAAGAATCTTAGGGAGGGACATAAGGGATAAAATTGTTGTTTTTCCAAGGGGGGCCGGGAGTACCGTGGGTTCCTATACCATATATGGGTTGAGATACTATGGAAATATGCCAAGGGCCTTCGTTCTAAGGGAAGCTGAGACGATTGTAGCTGCTGGCGTAATTATGGCTGACATACCAACGGTAGATAAGATTGACATTGAGAAGATTGAAGATGGCTCCATAATAAAGATAAAGGGCAATCTTGTAGAACTACTTTAACTCCACATCCACATATTTCATTATTTTACCAAGTTCCGCACTCTCCAATTCTTCCACATTGAAGAATATGTAGGCATCCTTTTCCTTTACAAGTTCCCTTACATCCTTAAGGAAATTCAAAACTCCATCCAATCCATTTATGGCAAGAAGGAGATCCACACAATCCATTAGGATTACCTTCCCACCTTTCTTTAGGAATTTCTCAATCTCAGAGAGCAATTTTCCCAATTCCTTTGGTTTAATACTCTTTCCCAAGGGAACATAGGAAATCCATATGGTCTCTGTATTCTTCAAATTGTACTCCTTCTTAACCTCATCGGGATTGTCCTTTGTGACCAATAATTTCTTACTGTTGCCTATCTCCTCGGGCATATTCCTCATAAGTCTTGAGAACTCTCCAATTAGGAGATACACATTACCCCTCTTTATTTCCTCCTTTTCTATCTTCACCCTTATGGGGGCGCCACAGTACGGGCAGAAGTCATCAGTGGGTGAAATTTCTGCCTTGCAGAAGGGGCAATATTCCTTCTTATTTTCCTTTAAAGATTTAAAGGCTGTTGAATACAAATACTCCCTCATATCCCTTGTCAAATTTATTGGAAGCCCTGTTATTTCCGAAATCTCCTCAGGACTTGCCTCCATCAACTCATAGATACTTCCAAATCCCATCTTGAATAATAGCTCTGCCTGGGACTCATCTACCCCCGGAATACTGTTAAAGGCTTTGATTACCCATTTCTTGAAGAGGGGATTTATCCCTATGGTAATCCTGTAACCCATTATTGGCCATTCTACTATATACCCATACTCAATGTACCTGAAATCAATCTTCCTAGCAAGACATCTTTCCTTTATTTCGTCATCATATCCCCTCAACATTCTTATGGCTTCCTCATCACCGGATATGCTTATGTCTATCATATCGTCAAAGTCCATTTCTATATCCTTTCTCATGAAGTTTATCCTCCTTATTACCTCGTTCACCAGCCTCAATCTCTCGGTGGATAGATCCCTTTCCGTGTAAATATACACCTCCCCATAGGCATTTTCCAGCTTTTCGTATCCCTCAGGAATCTTCTTTATGTACTTCACCATCTTGGGTGTAATTTTAATTATGAAACCCTCAACACCCAATGTGTAGCCCCCCTTCTCCATAGCACTCATTATCTCCTTGACGTTTTTTCTTCTAAGTAAAAAGGCAATCTTCGGTGCCCAAGCACGGTACATGGTACCTATCTCCTCAATATTCGGCTCTACCTCTACCTCCATTTCATCCCATACGGTAACGGAGTTGAAAACCATTATATTCTCCCTCTTTAATATCTGCGGGATGAGGGGTTTCAATTCATCAGCATATTCCGAAACAAAAACCACTTTTTTCAACGGTTCGCGGAAGGGTATTCCATTCCTATTTCTAAACTGTTTCAATGTATGAAGCAACTCCCTTGCAATCTCAACATTCCTAATCTCCTTGGGTTTCTTGAATTCTAACAACAAATCATTCACATTCAATTTCCTCAGCATCTCTTTGGATAAAGAGGGTAAATAAGGATATAACATCTTCAAAGCATCCACTATAGGTCCTATGACCAAAGGGTCCTTTCTTCTAAAGGGTATGTAAAATCTTGAAATATTAAGTAAAATGTGATTGTATAGGAGATCGAAGGCTGCTGCAAACTTCCATCCTTCAATGAGCTCCTTGTATCTCCTTTTAATAATTTCATTTTTCCACTCAAGCCATTCATCCACATCATCCACATTCTCCGTTGTCCCATATATCTCAATGTACCTAATGATGTTCCTTATGGAATTTTCCAGTTTTCTTATTTTTCTCTCTCCAGATTCATTAGCCCCCCCATGGGTCTTGGATAGGATAACACATCTCTTAATCTCATCCATTTCCTCAGGCAAGATATGATGGACATAATGGGTATTGCTAAAAAACCTATATCCCAGAATCGCCAGTACTCCTTCCAAAAGTTCCTTTATGTATTTTCTTTTCTCATGGAGAATTAAAACTGGTGATTTGAACTTAAACTCAGTCAGATAGATCCCTATGGCATTTAAATACGGATGCAGATAGAATTTCCTTTCCATAATATTTCCACACTCAGGGCAGGATTTCAGTTTCTTTCCATACTCCAAATGCCCACAATTATTGCAATATAGAAGTGGCAATTTATAGGAGCCTTCGGTGGAGGTGAGTGAATAAACGTTATCATTATGCTCCACTATTAAAAATGGAGTTGTGATTTTCTCCAAAATGCCACCACATCTTGGGCATACATTAATCAGGGAAGTTTTTGTTATGGAATATATTGTGGTGTAGGATGGAATCTTCTTTTTTATCTTGAAAGCCAGCTTATCTCCCTTTTTTATAAACCCAGTTGAATGATCTCCAATTATCACATATTTTTCCAAATTTTTAAAAGTTGATACTTTTACCTCATTGATTTTCTGGGGTGGAATTTCGATGTTGTATAAGAGTATCTTCATCAAGGATTTTGGAGCAATCCATATTTCGTTATCTAAATCCACCACAAGGACGGTGTCCTCCTTATTGAGAGAGATTCCAATAGGTTGCTCGCCAGATGGGATACTCCCTATAAAATACATCTTATTGCCTATACTTACACTAATTATATCATCCTTTAATTCCATTTTAGTAATATCAGCAACAATAGTACCTTCTAATAAACCTGCGACTTTACCGGCAATATCTTTTCCGATTGCTGAATGAGGCATAATGATTGCATAAGGGTTGACAAGTTTT
>CAYXLB010000074.1:0-5824 GCA_964465785.1 uncultured Thermoplasmata archaeon | reverse complement strand
GATCCTCAATGTACTGTTGGCATCGGGGAAAAAGCTTTTTTCAGGAAACATTTCCATCAATGCTTTCATATAAACTTTTTGCAGATCATTGATCTTGGCACTTAGTTCATTGTATTTTGGTGAAACTTCAGTATCTGATATTTCATTTATTTCTTTGGCAAAAACAAATCCCGGCTCTTTTTCGAATATCGATATAGCATGGTCTATATCGCTTGTATCTATTATGGAAACTAAAGAATCGTAACTGGTTAATTTTGAATTGTATATCGCATTTGCTAGCTCTTTAAATTCCTTGCGAAGACCATTGGCAAAATACACCATACCGAGGCCGGAGAGTATTAACCCAAGACTCAAAACCCATGGATAGTTCACCCAAGGATGGTATATATTTCCCAAATCGCTTATGGCATTATCAGTTATGGAGAACCAAGAAGAGTTAAGATACATCGCAAGAGCCACGAATCCAAATCCTATCCAAGGTGAGATGAGTCCAGAATAAATGTATTTCCTTTCCATAAACAAGAATTCCTCAGAGTATATTTAATTTTTTCATATATCCCCATATTTCCCCATATACTTCCTCTATAGGTCTCATACCATCGATTTTTATGAATCCATACTCCTCAGCCAAGAGGGTGTAAATCTCCCTAACGCGATTTAGAAATTCCACACGCTCAAATTTCTCCTTCTTCTTCCTTCCATATATCCTGCTTATTCCCTCCTCGGGCCATATATCGATGTAGAAAACTACATCTGGGTCAAGGCGCATGGGCTCGTAAATCATTTTAAACCATTGCATGGTCTCTTCAAACTCCATAATATGGTAGAGCTGGGCTCCCTGATAGGCATAGGTGGAGTACACATACCTATCTGATAATACAATATATCCCTCCTCTAACTTCCTCTTAATTTCCCTAACATGCTCTGCCCTATCGGCGAAGAATAGCAGTGCTTGGGTATATGGGTTCTTCTCCTCCTCTATCCCGCGCCTCACAGCCTCACCTAGCCATGTCTTTGTTGGCTCCTCCGTCAAATATACCCTCTTTCCCTCCTTTTCCAATCCTTCGGCTATGCTCCTTGCAATGGTTGTTTTCCCGCTTCCATCTATACCCTCAAACACGATGAACATCAAAGCATAATTGATAGCAAGGTATTTAACTTTTCAGAGCATTTGTGAATTATGCCCATACTTCAAGTAGCCCTGGATTTTATGATTCTGGAGCGTGCCATAAAGGCTGCCCAGGAGGCAATAGAGGGTGGTGCAGATTGGATAGAGGTAGGCACACCCCTCATAAAGAGTGCTGGAATGCAGGCTGTCCGTGAGATTAAGAGAAAATTCCATCGCACAACGGTGGCGGATTTAAAAACAATGGATGTTGGACGTGTGGAGGTGGAGATGGCAGCAAAAAGTGGCGCTGATATTGTGACCGTACTTTCCCTGGCTGATGACTCAACAATTGAAGATTCCATAAAGGCCGCAAGAAAATATGGAGCCAAGATCATGGTGGACCTGATAAATCATCCAGAACCTGCTAAGAGGGCCAAGGAAGTGGAGAAGATGGGAGCAGATTACGTTTGTGTCCATGTAGGTGTGGATCAACAGATGCGGGGAAAGGATCCCTTGAAAATACTGAAGGAGGTTGCAGAAAGTGTGGATATTCCCGTGGCTGCAGCCGGTGGAATTAACAGTGAAACTGCAGCAGAAATAGTGAAGAGGGGAGCAGAAATAGTGATAGTGGGCGGTGCCATAATAAAGGCTCCAGATGTAAAGGAGGCTGCAAGAAGGATAAAGGAGGCTATGGAGAAGGGAATTAAGATAAGAAGCGATTTGTATAAGAAGTATGGTGCGGAGGAATTGATAGAGGCATTTATGAAGGTATCCACACCAAACTTGAGCGATGCTATGCATAGAAAGAATGCCCTTGGAGATTTCATAAAATTAGGAGGGAAGAAAATTGTGGGAAGGGCTGTTACGGTCAAAACCATGAATGGCGACTGGGCCAAGGCGGTAGAGGCTATAGATTATGCCAAGCCTGGAGATGTTATTGTAATTGATGCGGAAGATGGAAATATAGCAGTATGGGGAGAATTGGCCACCTGGAGCTGTAAAGTTAAGGGTATTGAAGGTGTGGTTATTTATGGTGCTGCCAGGGATGCAGACGAAATAAAGAGAATGAATTATCCTGTCTTCGCCAGGCATGTTGTTCCAAATGCTGGAGAGCCTAAGGGATTTGGAGAAATAAATGTGGAAATCGAGATTGGTGGGGTAAAAATAAGACCTGGAGACTGGATTGTGGGAGATGAGAGTGGAATAGTTGTGGTGCCTAAGGAGGATGCCGTGGAAATTGCCAATAGGGCCCTGGATGTTATGGAGCACGAGAATAGGATAAGGGAAGAAATAAAGAGGGGAAATACCTTATCCTCGGTTATAAAATTGGAGGATTGGGAAGTGGAGAGATAATTAAAATCTCGCATCAAAGCGCACAAATTCTTCGTCGTACATAACTTCCTCAAATTCCAAAATTTCTTCGTACTGCTGCTTTAGTATTTTGTAATGTCCCTCTTCTATCTTGGCCATATACTTCATTATCGTTTTAATCCTCTTGTCCTCCATCATATTTGCGATCTCCTCATAGTATTCTTTGGCACTCAATTCCGCCTGCATGGCGCCCTCGAGAATCTTACGCATATCCGTTGTCTCCCCTATTTCCCTAAAAATCCTTATCTCTGGGAACTCGGGTATGAAATCGGGATTATCCGGTGGATTGGGCTCCTTGCCTTCGAACAAATCCTTGTAGAGATTGACCATGATTTCCCTATGCCTCTCTTCCTCTTCTCCAAGGGCCTTTAATCTTGTCTGCAAAAAGGGATTCTTTGCCCCTTCTGCCAATTTTAGATAAACATCCCTGGCAACCTCTTCACTCTTTATACCTAGAAGTATCAACTCTTCCAAGCTGTACTTACTCAAATCTATTTTACTCATAGAGACGAATATTACCCAGGGGTGCATAAATCTTTCTGTCATAGGAAGATATTTAAAATCATAGGCGTATATCTCATGGATGATGAACTTCCACATACATAGCACATGGAGCGACGGGACATACACCCCGGAGATAATAGTTAGGGAGGCAATAAAGAGAAAGCTTGAGAAGATTGCATTTACTGATCACTATAGAACGGATAAGGTTGCTTCAATCCCTAAAAAATACTTGAAAATGTATGTGGAGGATTTGAGGGGTTTGCAGAAGAAATATGGAGAAGAGATAGATATTTACATAGGCATAGAAATTGATTTTTCTCCAAGAACAAAAATAAATGAGCTACCAAATTTCGAAGATTTTGATCTTGTACTCTTTGAATATGTCCAAGATTCCCTATGGGATGGGTATCCTCTATGGATGCTTCTGGATATCAGAAAGGAGATAGATGCAACAGTTATCTTGGCACATAACGATTTGAGCAAGAATTTTGGAGCCACTGATATCCATGCTTTTTTGAGGGTTCTTGAGGCGGATGACATAGGGGTTGAACTAAACACAAATTACAATTACACCAAATTGGGACAATTTTACTATCGCCTGGCAAATAACATATTTTATGAGATGAAAAACTATAAAATTCCCATCTCCGTGGGGAGCGATATGCATGATAATCTGGATTATCTTGATAATGTGAAGGACGCTTTAGATTTTATCCAGGAGATGCACCTGGAGAAGAATTTTAAACTCTTTTTGAAGAAGGTGGGTGAAAAATATGAAGGATAAGGTAGCAATAGTATGTGGTTCCAGTAGAGGAATGGGAAAGGCCATAGCAAGGGAATTTGCAAAGCAAGGAGCAAAGGTAGTTATGATGGCAAGAAATGAGGAAAGATTGGTAAACGCCATGAGGGAAATTACCAGCGAAATAGTTCAGGAGGGAAATAGGGAGATAATGAACAGGGTTATATCAATACCTGGAGATGTTAGAAATAAGGAAGATATTGAGAGGGTTGTGAGGGAAACAGTGGAGGAATTTGGCACGGTTCATATACTTGTGAATAATACTGGAGGCCCCCCTGCGGGATACTTCGAGGATCTTAGCGATGATGACTGGTACAATGCCTTCAATCTCACATTTATGAGTGCCATGAGATTCATAAGGGAAGTTGCGCCATTTATGAAGAGACAAAAATGGGGAAGAATAATAAACATAACTTCTATGAGTGTGAAACAGCCCATAGATAATTTGATCCTCTCTAACTCCATAAGACTGGCGATAATTGGTATGAGCAAAACCCTTGCTTTACAATGGTCAAAGTATGGAATTACCATAAACAACATTGCACCGGGTCCCATTTATACGGAGAGGATTAAGGAGCTCTCCCAGGCAAGGGCAGAGAGGGATGGAATTACCTATGAAGAAGCCCTAAAATCTTGGCTCGATGAAGTACCCATGAGAAGATTTGGGGAGCCTGAGGAAGTGGCATATCTAGCGACATTTCTCGCTTCAGACAGGGCAGGATTCATAACAGGAACGACCATACAGATAGATGGTGGAGCCATCAAATTCGTCCTATGAATACTTGGATTTCGAATGAGTGCTGGGAGCTCAATTCTATAAACTTTTAATTCTTTTCTCACCGAATCTGAATATAAGCATTCCTGAAAATGCCACGAGGAAGGAAAAGATCATCAAGTGTCTGTAATTGGGTAAAAGGGTCATAAATGCACCTCCCAGGAGAGGCCCCAAGAAGGCTGATATCCCAATAGCAGAATTTAATAGCCCCGTGGCCGTTGCCTTTTCGGGATTTCTTGATGTTAAATAATTTAGCGAGCCCACATAAAGGAATGCCCATGAAGTTGCAAGCATTACCTGAATAGGTAGCATCTCCCAAACCGATGAGATTATAGAGTAGGATAGAAAGGTGAGGGAGGAAAGGAAAAGGCCCCATAGTATCAGCTTTGTACTTTTTCTCATATCGGCATAGAAGTACATTATGAAAAACTGTGCCGTGGAATTTATTCCCATGGTTGCAGCTTGCCAGAAGGAATTTCCTCCTATGGACTTTACAAATAGGGGCCAGTAGGCCCAGATCATGGTGGCTGCAGAATGTCTGAAAATGTAGGAAAGATAGAGGTGCCAGTTTCTCTTTATTACATCCACAGGTATCCTGGGTATGTTTTCAATCCTAACCCCAGTATCCTTAATTCCCATGGCAACAAAGAAAGATAGGAAAAGAACGAGGGAGGAAAATAGATATGTGGCCTTGAGGCCGAAAAATAAGGATATTAGACCAGCGGAGTATGAGCCTATGGCCCAACCTGCAGCACCGAAAGCTGAGATGCGCCCCATCCTCATCTTTATGTCATGTCCCAAGGATATTGTGGCTGCGGGGAATATGCCTGCGGAGAAGCCAGCCATTATGCGCAGAAGGAGTAGCGAGTAATAATCGAAATAAAAATACTGAGCCATAAATGCCAAGGAGGCGATGATCAAACCGAATGTAATGAATATTCTCCTTCCCCTCAAATCTGCCAAGCGGCCAAAGATCATGGATGATAGAAAATAGGCTAAATTATAGAGGGAGAATACCAGAGCAATTTCCATATTGCTTGCTCCAGTTTGGGCTGCAAGGGTTGGGGTATAGGTTATAGAAAGCATGATGGCCGTATAGGTGGCGATTTGAATCGCATATATCCTCTTCTCCACATGGGATTATGGATTTTGGGTTTAATTGCTTTTCCATGCAAATCCCTGCGTTAATTTAATATTCCCTTTTCCATATCCCCCATTGGGCGGGTGTAGTCTAGTGGTTAGGACGGGGGCTTCCCAAGCCTCTGAC
>CAYXLB010000073.1:0-5831 GCA_964465785.1 uncultured Thermoplasmata archaeon | reverse complement strand
AGGCGTAGATTGCACCCCAGGCACCCATATCGAAGAAAGAGAGCATTATGGCTCCGAGAATTGCAGTACTCGTTATGAAGGTGTAGGAGGAGAGGGCTGTTATGAACATGAATATAAAGAGTACAGGCTTTCTACCAATCTTCTCTATGAGGTATGCAGCGGTAAAGTAGCCGGGAATCTGGAATAGATAGGTGAGGAATATGAATTCTGTGGATTTGAGCAGGGGATAATTTTCTGAGAATATTTTGGGAAGCCATACGAACATACCGTAGTATCCAAAGGCCATGGCAAACCACAATGTCCATAGGGCATAGGTTCTTGGATCCTTGAGGATGAGAGATACGTCAACCTTTCTCCTTTTACCCACAAATCCAGACTCGGGCAGATACCTGCTAAGGAGCAAAAGAAATAACCAGAAAATGGCAATTAGGTAATAATACTTCCAGTTATCCCCAAGGGTTGGGAGCAATAAATAGGCTGCAAAGGATGCGACGATCCATCCGTAGGTCCAGAAGGAATCCAGAAGAACCACCATTCTACCCCTTATTTCTGGAGAAGCATTCTCACTTACCAAGGCACTGAGAATTGGGAGAATTATTCCAAACCCCATACCAGCGATGAATCTGAGGGTGAAGTATATCCAATAGGAACTCGCAAAGAACATAAGTGCCGTGGCTATAACGTGAATGGGCGTGGCCATTAAGACAATTTTCTTCCTTCCAAATTTATCGGAGAGATAGCCAAATATGAAGGAGCCAAAAAACCATCCAATGAGCGTGATGGATACAAGCATCCCTGTCCAGAATTTTGATATATTGAGCTCATTTATTATGTTTCCCGTGGTAAAGGTCACTACAGCCATATTGTAGGCCGTTGCAGCCCAGAAGAGTCCTGGGACAATTAGACCTTTATAGCGCATATGGGGAAATACACTTTGCCTATTTAATTTATTTGGAAATGTTTTTAATGCATATCCCAATTCGGATGCAATGGAAAGTCCGGAAATCGAATATCTCTACAATCTTCGCCGATTTGGGATGAAGTTGGATTTGAGTATAATGAATTCCTTTGCGAAGATGAGGGGAGAGCCCCAGAAGAATTTTAAGAGCGTGCACATAGCGGGTACAAATGGAAAGGGCTCAGTAGCAGCAGCCATATACTCCATACTCCGCGGAAATTACAGCGTAGGCCTATACACCTCACCCCACATAGTTCGGTATTCTGAGAGAATCGTGGTGGATGACAGGGAAATAGAGGAATCTTATATTGTAAATTTCGTGAGGGAGTTAAAACCCCTAATTGAGGAACTGGCCGAGGAGAATAGGAATCCAACCTTCTTCGAGGTAACCACCATGCTTGCCTTTGAATATTTCTCATGGAAAAGGGTGGATTTTGCAGTTCTTGAGGTGGGACTGGGTGGCAGATTGGATGCAACAAATATAGTTGTGCCAGAAATATCTGCCATTGTAACCATCGACTTGGATCACACCCATATCCTTGGAAATACCCTAGAAGCTATTGCTAGAGAAAAGGCAGGAATAATAAAACCCAATGTGCCTGTGGTTGTGGGAGAAAGGAAGGAGGAAGCGGTGAAGGTGATAAGGGATATTGCTCAGAGGCGGAGGGCGGAGTACCACAATGTATGGGATGAAATGCAGGTAGATGATGTTCACGTGGATTTGAATGGCACCAGATTTAAGGTTTATTCCCCTCTTAGGGAATACAAGATTTCAATCCCCCTGGTGGGGAGGCATCAGATAACCAATATGCTTGTTGCCATAAGAATGGCCGAAATACTCGGAGAAAATTACTCAATAAGTCCCAAGGATATTGTGGAGGGACTGAAGAGGATAAGATGGAGGGATAGATTTCAGGTCAAGTCCAAAAAACCCCTCTTGATATTTGATGGGGCTCACAATCCCTCTGCTGCCAGGGCCCTTGTAAAAACCGTAGGGGATATTGGGATTAAAAATCCAACATTTTTATTCTCAATCCTCTCCGATAAAAATATGGACGAATTCCTAAGAACCATATCCTCCGTAGGTGACAGAATTATAGTTGCAGAAATCGATTATGAGAGGAGAAGAACTGCCCTACAGGATATCGAAAGATGTGCCAAGAAACATTTTAAGGAGATTTTGAGTTTCAAGAAGTCATGCGATGCTTTGAAATACGCTATGGAAAATGAGAATATAATTATAGCCACGGGGTCCATTTATTTTTTGGGGGAGCTTGAAAAATGCCTGATGTCATAATTGTATATGATGGGAATCAGGAATTTGAAAGGCTCGTTACCTCCCTGGGGTACAGTATAGCCGAGAGGGTCATTTTCAAAAACAAGATTAATCCAAGATACTACATTTCCAAGGGTAAAATAAAGGAAATAAGGGATATTTTGAGATTCAGAAAAGTGGAGAAGGTTATAATTGACGGCATTCTCAAATCCTCCCAGTGGTATAAACTTGAGAAGGAACTATCCATAAGGGTCGAAGATAGGATAAAGCTAATCATTGATATATTTGCCAATAGGGCCAAGAGCAAAGAGGCTATGATGCAGGTGGAATATGCAAATTTACAGTACGAAGTTTCCCACATAAGAGAAATCATACATCGGATGAGGTTGGGCGAACATCCTGGATTTATGGGAGGAGGTGAATACGAAATTGCCGATTACTATGAGAGAATAAGGAGAAGAATGGCAAGGATAAGGAGAGAACTGGAGAAGATGAAGGTTCATAGGGAGGAGAGGAGAAAGAGGAGGAGGGAAGAGGGGTATATTCTAGTGGGTATCGCAGGTTATACCAATACTGGAAAGAGTACACTCTTGAAGGCCCTCAGTGGAAGGGATGTGATGATAGAGGATAGGATGTTCTCAACCTTGAGTACAAGGACATCCAGAATAGGAAAGGAGAAAATACTGATTACGGATACAGTTGGTTTTGTGCATGATATGCCTCCCTGGCTCATAAGGGCCTTTGAACCTACCCTGGAGGAAATCTACAGGGCCGATGTTATTCTTCTCCTTCTCGATTGCAGCGATGAAGTTGAGGAATTTGAAGACAAAATGCATCTAAGCCTGGAGATCCTTGAGGGAAGGAGCGAGGGGAAAATAATACCTGTAATAAACAAGATAGATATATGCAACGATTTAGAGGAAAAATGCAAGATTGCAAGAGAAATA
The DNA here is from genome assembly GCA_964465785.1 of uncultured Thermoplasmata archaeon. Classification (GTDB taxonomy): domain Archaea; phylum Thermoplasmatota; class Thermoplasmata; order Thermoplasmatales; family Aciduliprofundaceae; genus Aciduliprofundum. Next base: position 2,650 of record CAYXLB010000073.1, on the reverse strand, counting down.
GATGAACCTGTGCTTATATCAGCCAAGAGTGGTATTGGAATAGATGCTTTAATTGAAAGAATAAAAAAGGAGATGAAATTTGAGAATTTTTACGTGGAAGTAGATAAGGAAAATTCAAGGATTTATCACTTTATAGAGAGGTATGGAAGAATAACCAAGTTGATTCCAGGAGAAAAAATGAAGATATACTTTGAAATGCCCACTTCCAAATATGATGCACTTAGGGAATTGATGTTCCGCAATTCCAATGGAAACGATGGGGTGTTGAAGAAGATATAAAGGTTTTGGTAAAATTGCTGGTAAAAAAATCTTTTTTAACTCCTATGGTATACCTACCCTTGCTTCGGGTGGAAACATGGAACAAGTGAACATATTTGAAAAGCATCTGCGCAAGGTTTCGCTTTTTAAGGGAAATAGGGAAGCTTTATATCCAGATTATCTTCCAGATACGCTACCCCACAGGGAGAAGGAGATAGATAGGCTTGCTGAAATCTTGGTAACTGCATTGGAAGGAAATAAACCATCAAACATACTTATATTTGGAAAAACTGGCACAGGGAAAACTGCCGTTGTTAGATATGTTGGAAGGGAGCTTAAGAGGGCCGAAAAGGTCTACGCAAAGAAGAGGATTGCATTCATATACCTAAACTGTGAAACAGTGGACACACAATATTCCATTTTCCAGAACCTTGGGAATTATTTCATAGATAATTGGGATGATAAGATTCCATTTACTGGGTGGCCCATGGATAAGGTATTCTCCACCGTTAAGGAGAGGATAGACGAGTGGAATGGGATAGTTATCCTTGTTCTGGACGAGATAGATAAGCTGGTGGTCAAGAGTGGAGATGATGTTCTCTATCAGCTCTTGCTCCTGGATTCTGAGATGAAGAATTCACACCTCAGTATTATAGGTATATCCAATGAGCTTAAATTTGGGGACCTACTTGATCCCAGGGTTAGGAGCAGATTGGCCCAGGAAAAGATGATATTCTCACCCTACAATGCCTTTCAGCTGCAGGATATTCTATCCGAGAGGGTTAAACTTGCAGTTAAGGATGGTGCCGTTAGTGAAGGAGTCATAAGGATATGTGCAGCCATTGCAGCCCAGGAGCATGGGGATGCCAGAAGGGCCATTGATTTATTGAGGATATCCATAGAAATTGCGGAAAGAGAAGGATCAAATGAGGTAACTGAGAGGCATGTTTATTTGGCTAAGAACAAAATAGAGATGGATTGTATCCATGAAGCGATAAAAACCCTGCCCCTTCATTCAAAGATTGTGCTCTTAGGCATTGTATTAAACGAGGAGGCGGGAAATAAGAACCTTACAACAGGGGAATTATATCACATGTATTCCGTTTTGAGTAAGAGGCTAGGTCTCTCACCCTTAACCCAGAGGAGAATATCTGACCTAATCTCCGAAATGGATATGCTTGGACTAATAAGCACCCAGATCAAATCCTTTGGAAGATATGGAAGGACTAAAATAGTTGAACTCTCCCTTCCCGTACCAGAAGCAAAGAAGATATTGATGGAAGACGAGTTTCTTATGGAACTCCAGGGGGTTAAATTAACCACCCAGCAGAAGTTATTCTTCTGACCCTCCTTTTTTAAATAATCTTCTGAGCTTTTCCTTTATCTCCTCACGGTGGGCAATGGCATAATCTACGGCAAAGGAACCACCGATGAGGAGAGCTATTGAGAGTATCATATTCACTGTGGTATTTGGAGGAATTTCATCTGTATTGGTTCCCGTCAAATAAAGCTTCAAGGCGCCTATCCACGGTATTTCGCCTCTGGCAACCCCCACTATCATATCGTAATCCACCAATTTTTGGCATATTGGTATGAATCCTCCAGCACTGCTCTGGTCATATGCGCTTCCCCCGTATCTGGCCAGGTTATTATCCCCCATAGTTATGAAACCATCCTTACCTACCTTATTTGGATCCAGGTGATTCTTATCGATATTTATTACCACAACCTTCTTTTTAAATCCTACATCCTTTATGGATATGTAATCCTTTGTAACATGCAACCAGGAGGGGTAATTTCCATTCTCAAAACCCCTTATTTTCCATTCATGCCCGTTCCAGTGCAAATAGAGCATAGCACGATGTATTATGAGCTTTCCATTGCAACTATAAATCACCACATCCCCATAATCACCATAGCTCATATATCCACTCACCCTCCCCTCCACATAGCTCACCACATCCTCCGGACTATAGACTTTCTTAACAATCACTATATCTCCCGTGTCCACAATTCCTATCTGGGATAAGTCTCCATGCTGCATACTGCTGGATTCTATGACAACAATTGGTGGCCATGTCTGGGCATAGGCGTATAGGGCAAGAAATAGTATTGCCACTATGATTACGGATATGATTATATCCTTGAATAGTCCCCGGTAATCCTTTTCATTCTCTTCCATTCCAAGAGATATAGGGCTGGGATTTAAAAATTTTTGGGAGTGTGACAAAAATCTATATAAATACAATCCCATTTACCTGCCGAGGGATAAAAATGTCATGGAGAGATGTGGAAGTTAGAGAATTGAAAGTTGGCGGTTATATGGTGGTTGATGACGAGCCATGCAAAATTGTCGAAATGACCACAAGTAAGCCAGGGAAGCATGGAGAAG
>CAYXLB010000072.1:0-5836 GCA_964465785.1 uncultured Thermoplasmata archaeon | reverse complement strand
AAGATGGAAGATATTCCAGCCCTCCCTTTTCAATTATATAGTTAACAACCTCCGGCTCCACAAGAATGTCATGCTTTAGCAATTCTTCAACAATAACCCTTCTTAAGTCCATCGCACACATAATGGGATTTGAAAGATAAATTTTTCCTCTTGCCAAAGAATTCCTATGCTCGCAGAATTTGAAGATGAATATCGTCAAAATTATGTGAAATATAAATGTTTTTATAGCAAATTAACAAAAAACATAAATACACCTTTGCACATTGTTATCATGCCCCAAAGGAGGAATTAAAATGATGAATTCCGCAATACTGGTGGTGATTGCCATAGTGATATACATAATATTCTACTATCTCTATGGCAAAAGTTTACAGAACAAGGTTGTGAAAGCGGATAACAATAGACCGACCCCTGCACATACAAAGTATGATGGAGTGGACTATGTACCTGCGCATCCAATGGTACTATATGGACACCATTTTGCATCGATAGCAGGTGCAGGCCCAATTGTAGGACCTGCTCTGGCAATGGCTTGGGGATGGTTGCCTGGACTTATATGGGTATGGTTTGGAAATATTTTCATTGGTGCTGTCCATGACTACCTTTCTCTGATGGCCTCTGTGCGCTATGATGGAAAATCAATACAGTGGATCTCTGGAAAATTGATGGGTCGCGGTACAGGTGTTGCATTCCAGATGTACATATGGTTTACCCTGATGCTTGTTGTTGCAGCCTTCGTGGCAGTGGTTGCTAAATTAGTGACTACAACACCAACAGCGGCAACTGCAACCCTGATGCTACTGCTCGTTGCAATAATAGTGGGTATACTTATGTACAAGACAAAGCTGAATTTCTATGTTACCACAGTAATAGGTATAATCCTTCTGATATTTGCAGTGTGGGTGGGTTATGCCTATCCTCTAATCCTAGTACCTGGACAAAACGACCCAAATAATACTGCTGCATTTTTGCAAGCCTATCACTATTGGAACATAATTCTCTGGATCTACATTATAATAGCCTCTTCGCTTCCAGTTTGGATTCTACTGCAACCCAGAGATTATTTGAACGCCTATATACTATGGTTCGGTCTTGCTCTGGGCGCCATAGCCTTCATCGGCCTGTTTAGAGCAGTTGAGATTCCAGCATATACAACATTCTCTGCAAATGTGGTTGGTGGATTACCATCTCCATTCTGGCCAACTATTCCATTGGTGATTGCCTGCGGTGCTTTAAGCGGATTCCACTCGCTAGTTGGTTCAGGTACATCTTCCAAACAGCTCGATAAGGAATTGCACGGATTGATGATTGGCTATGGTGGTATGTTCACAGAAGGTTTCCTTTCAACCTTGGTCATCGCTTCTATTGCAGTCTACGGTCTTACACTCACCGGATTGGCTGCAGGTGATTGGGGTACAAAGTACATAACGGTTGGAGGACTCGGTACTTTCATAGCCGCATACGCTCAGGGCGCCCATGACTTCTTTGGAATAGATCTAGTTATGGCAAAGACCTTCGTGGTCCTATGGGTATCCGCCTTCGCTCTGACTTCTTTGGATACTGCAACGAGACTTGGCAGGTTCTCATGGCAGGAACTCTTTGGAATGGTAGCAAAGGATACATCCGCTGGATGGTATAAGACCATCACAAATAAATGGGTTGCATCCTTCATAATCTCTGCCTTCGGTGTCTACCTGGCTTGGAATGCAAGCTACAAAGTTCTCTGGCCCGCCTTTGCTGGTATGAACCAGATGCTGGCATCAATAGCAATGATGACCGCAGCCCTATGGGTTGCTAAAATACAGCGTGCCGGTAAATGGAGCTATGCAGTTCTGATACCTGCTCTCTTCCTATGGATAACAGTGACCGCCGCTTTGCTCTGGTATCTAGTAGTTGTAGTGCCGCATATGAGTGACATTGGTACACAGATATCTGTGGGACTCATAACCCTCATAGGCCTGATACTGAACTTTGTACTGGCCTACGAATTCTACATATCCTGGAAGAAACCGGCTGAGGAGTATGGCGTTGCCCCAAGCTAAACCTTTTTATTTCTTTTTTCTTTATGGTGACTCATATGTTCAAAAAGATAAAGTATTTCTTTAAAGGGTTCTTGGGATCCTTTAAGGCAAGATCCACCGAGTTTATAGAATTTGAAGAGAGGGAGCTGGAGAATATATTTGCAGTCTTGCTAATGGGCTCGTTTATAGGTATACCTTCTCCCCCCACAACCCTGCTTATGCGCATAATGCCCCACATGGTTAGGGAGATCTATGTGATGCAGAGGAGAGCAGTTGATATGGATGATATGCTTGGAGAGATGGCAGGGCTTATGGACATTGAGTGAGGTGTGAAAATGAAAGATTATTTTTTGCCACGGAAAAAATTCAGGGTGATATTCTTCATAGGCAAGGGAGGGGTAGGAAAAACCACCAGCTCTGCGGCAGTGGCTTCTTACCTAGCATCTAAGGGTTATAAAACCCTAATAGTATCTTTAGATCCCGCCCATAATCTTGGAGATGTATTTATAGTGAATCTGGGCGATAAGCCTAAAAAAATTGCGGATAATCTCTTTGGAATGGAGCTTGATATGGAGAAGGTAATAAAATCCTATCTTAAACATCTTGAGGAGAGTATGAAGTATATGTACCGCTATCTCACGGTCATAAATCTTGAGAAGTATTTTGAAGTCTTGAGCTATTCTCCAGGCATAGAAGAATATGCCACCTTGGAGGCGGTAAGGGATATTCTGAAGGAGGGAGATAATTGGGACGTGATAATATTCGATACGCCGCCCACAGGCCTGACGTTAAGAGTCTTAGCTCTACCAAAAATTGCAAAAATATGGAGTGAAAAGCTCATAGAGATTAGGAGGAAGATCTTGGATAAGAGGCTAACCATCGAGAAGATACAGGGAGAGAGGAAATTTGTAATTGAGGGAAAAGAATACAAGCTACCCTCTAAAGAGGAGGAGGATGAAGTGCTTAAGGAACTGATCAATTATAAGAAAGAGGTGGAGGAAGTTCTCAATACCATAACAGATGAGAAAAAGACTTCTGTAATTGCGGTAATGAACCCTGAGATGCTGGCCCTCTACGAGACCGAGAGGGCTAAAGAGAGTCTTTTTAAATTCAAGATTCCTCTGAATCTTATTGTGGTGAATAAAGTGATAAGTTTAAAGGCAGATCTTCCGCAATTAAAGGTTAAGATGGATACTCAGAAGGAAGTGCTTGGAGAAATTTCAGAAAAATTCAAGGGATTTGACATTATCCAGATAAGGATGTATGAGAAAGAGCCAAGAGGGTTTGATATGCTTAAAAAGCTTGGAGAATTGATAGTTGAAAACAGGTGAGGTGAAAAAATGGATTATTTCTCTATAGTGTTCATATTCGTTTTGATGGTTCTTGCAGCAATTGCTTCTATGCAGTTTTACAGGGGAAGAAAGATGAATGTAAAGCTTATGGAAGACTCTCTTGCCATCATTCAGAGAGTTATCCAGCCAAAGGATAAAAATTACACATGGCTTGGTGGGTATGTGGGATACAGGGCCTATTACAAGGTTCAAAAGGATAATATAGAGGAGTTAAACATCACCGTGACCTTAGTGCCAAGGCAAAGTGCTTTTTACTATCCTATAGCCTTGATTACTTCCAGAATGGATAAGATCTATGTGGTTGCCTATCCATATACGAAGATTGAGAGGGAGGCACATCTCATACAGGAGAAATACTACCATTTAAGGCCCCATATAGACAATGAGCCGATTCTTCAGAAGGATAGGGTAATTGTTAAAGCAAATGGCGAAGAGGTGCATTTCAATACCCTGTTTGAGAAGATAGGGGATGTAAAAAAGCTGAGAAAATTCGTAGAAGGGCTCTCCAATCCCAAGGACGTGAAACACGTATCCCTAACACCCTCAACCAATGTGTTCTACGTATTTATGAGATTAAATATAGATACCCTAGAGAAGGATATGGATCATATTGTTAGGTTCATAAACGAGGAGCTTTCTTAATCTAGTATCCTGGCTCTCTCACCCATCTCGGTTCGATATACTTTATAATCGTCCAAAATATCCTCCTTGCACTCACCAAACACTATGGCAGAGTTGCCAATCATGGCAATGGCTGCATTGGGGCATTCTTCCAGAAAATTCTTGGCTAGCTCTCCAATGAGTGATGTGCGAATGGAGAACTTTCTGGCTATCTTTATTGCATTATCCAAACTGGGCTCTTTTAAAAACCTCTCCATGGCCCTTGCTCCCTCTTTCTTTATCTTTTTTCTCATATCTTTATCCTGTAGCACGCTCCTGGTTTCCACTTCCTCATCCAGAATGACGAGGGTTATAGGGATTTTAGGTATGAAAAGTCTGTCCACGATTCCGTAGGGCTGTACCCCCTCTTTAATTCTTATTGTAAATCCTCCCTCGTACTGGGATGCTATATCCCCTAGCCCACTCTTCCTTTTAATCTCGATTCTGTGGGCTATGTGCAAACTCTCTAGATATGTTATTGATTTCCACCTTCCAAGAGCAAGGGAGGTGCTTAGAGCTGCAGCACCGCTCATCCCAAATCCCTGGGATACAGGTAGCTGTACCTCACTCTTTATCCTGCCCCTAAATCCATAAGCCTTGGCTATATCTTCTTGTATGCTTCCATGCTCTCTTTTTCCATTTATATAAATTTCTAGCCCCTCTCCCTCTTCCACACTGGTTATTACTCCCAAGGATAGGCAAACCCCGACACCCCTGGAGCCCCTTTTGAGGAGATCCTGGGCATCGTCTCGAATCTCAAAAAATAATGTTACACTTCCCGGTGAGAAGGCTCGAATCATATAGAATCCACCAGTATCTCCACTATTCTTCTTGCTAAATTTTCCTTCTTACCTGCAAACTCTTCCAGTTCCTCATCGCTAAATATGATTATCGCCTTTGTTTCTTCGTTTTTTACATCCTCCAGAAGATTTGCAACAATGAGGTCCAGCCCATAATCTTTCATCCTCTCCCTTGCCCTCCTTATAAGCTCTTCCCTGCCTATACCACTCTCGGCCTTGAATCCAACAAGAAATCCAGTATATTTCTCTCTCAGCCTTTCTAAGAATTTTGGATTTTCTTTGAACTCTATGGCATTGAATTCGTCGGAGCTCTTCACCTTACCCTCACGTTTTTCAGGCTTGAAATCGGGCAGTGCAGCAGGCACCAGGATAGCATCGTACTCCAAGAATTCATCTATTCTGGAGACGAGATCATCGATGCCCCCGAATCTCTCGATGTTTATATAATCTGGCACTGGCACAGAGTGGAGCCCCATAAGGAGCTTTACATCGGCACCGTAATAATACGCATACTTTGCAATTTCAACTGCAGTTTTTCCAGTGGCAAGATTTGTGATTATTCTGAAATTATCAAATTTCTCGTACCCCGCACCTCCAATTATTAAAATCTTCTTATTCTTCAGCTCATTCCTGAGTATGTGCATAATTTGAGCAACAATCTTTTCAATATCGGGAAGCTTGGCCTTGCCCTCTTCAATCTTAGGCTCTATGAAACTCGCATATTTTTTCAGCTTCTCCATATTTTCCACAACTATGGGATTTGTTTGCATACGCAGATCCATAGAGGGAACAAATACGCATTTTTCAAGATTTGCAACTATAAGTGTGCTTACAGCATCATCCGCAATGCCACAGGCAGCCTTGGATATAATATCCGCCGTGGCGGGGGCTATGAGGACTGCATCGAATTCGTATAGATGCTCGTCCCTTCCAGTTAAATCCACAACGGGCTCCTTGCCTGTGGCAAATAGTAGGGAGTCTTTACCTATGAACTTCAAGGCCG
>CAYXLB010000071.1:0-6191 GCA_964465785.1 uncultured Thermoplasmata archaeon | reverse complement strand
TTCAAATCATCTTCAACACCCATTGCCTTCTTGACCTGTCTTATTTTTCTCCTTTCCTCCCTATACAATATATAGGCCTTGGCTACCCGAATATATCCCTCAAGCATAAGGGCCTCTTCAACAAGATCCTGGATATCCTCAACATGGATGCTTTCCACATCCATAGATTCTATTTTTTCAACAACCTTCTTGGTAACTCTCCTTGCATCTTCTTCGGCATATCCACCAACTGACTGCATCGCCTTCCATATGGCATTGAATATTTTGTCGTCGCTAAAGTCCACTATCCTACCATCTCTCTTAATAACTTGCATCCACTCACCCTCTTCTGACATACTTCTATTGTGGGTAAGAAACCCTATGTTCTTTTGTGTTTATATTCCTTTTTTATACGAGAATTCATGCCCTAGTTGATAAAAGAATTGGTAAAAAAATTGGTATTGCTAAAACATGGAGAAGGCACGACGATATTCGTCAATATTGCCTATATCGAGCCATGTTCCCTTAAATGGATATCCATACACAGGTGTTTTATTCACTATCCAAGAAATGAAATATCCTGGGCTATCTGGATTGTTTCTATTCCCCAAGTATTCATTCAGGAGTCCATATATGCCCTTTGGAAACGCATAACAGGCAGTGGCTATTAATGTGGATTCTGGCCTTTGTGGTTTTTCAACGAATTTCGTTATTCTTAGGTCTTCATCCAATATTACAACGCCGTATCTCTTTGCCTTTTCTAGCGAGACAACATCGTAAAGGGCAACCAGAGGTGCGTTTTTTTCTCTGTACTTTCTTAAAAAATCTCTCAAAGAGAAATCAAAAAAATTATCACCTGCTATTACAAGATATTCGTCCTCTCCAAAATTATCCATAGCATATCTCATACCAGCTATTGCTCCAAATTTCTCCTCCTCCTTCCTAGTAGGTTCTATCAATAGAGAGATATTCTCTTCTCTGCACCTCATCCAGTAACGGAATTCCTTCTCATAGTAACTATTGGTAGAGACAATTATATCCTCTATTCCTGCTTCCCTTATCTTATCCACAATCCAATCGATTATGAGCTTATCACCCACAGGAAGGAGAGGTTTGGCGATGAAATCAGTTATGGGCGCCAATCTCCTAGCAAAGCCTCCTGCAAGTATAAGGGCCTTCATACTGGGATTATCAACTGAAATTATAAAAACTTAATTGGCTTTGTGTTTAAATTTTTACATATTTATCCCGATGCATGCCCTTACTATGATGCCTTTTATGATAATATGGAGCAAAGTTTATATTAATTGATTATATCTCTATATACTGAAACCTTGAAACCAGGTGCTTTCCATGGATAAGGGATTTAAAGAAAGGAGTGGGTTGATAAACGGTCTTACTGCAGGGGAAGGGAGGAGCAATGGATTGATCAATGGTTTAATCAACGGGAATATAAATGGCAATAAAATTACCCCTCCAAAAAGAAGTGAAAATAGTAAAAAAGATAAGCTCTTGGTAGTATGGATAGTGCTTATGATCATTATTGTTGTAGTGGGTGCCATAGCTGTTTCTATGGCAATGGTGAAGAGTGTGGACTGGAGCACTGTGGAGAAATACAAGGATGTAGATTTGAAAATGGTAAATGATGAAATAAACATTACATATTTTGGTTTGAAACAAACGGATGGGAGTTTTAATTTTTACATAAAATTCAAGGGTGATTTTTCCAATCCTCCTTATTATGTCTCCTACGGATATATATTCGTGGACGATGATTCCATACCTACTACCGGTTATTACACAGGATATATTGGGGCAGATTATCTCATAAAAATAGTAGGAAAAGAGAAAAAGGTATCTACCTATTTTTACAAATTCTCAGGAGAAAGCGGTGATCAATGGAATTGGAGTGAGGTGGGTGGCACAAAAATAATATTCACAGAGAATTATGAGGTTGAGGGTTCAGTAAATTATGAATTCAGCAAAAATTCTAAATTTATGGTTATGGCACAGAATGGATATGAGCAGGATATTACCCCCATAGTTAAATTGGATACGCCTGCTCTTGTAACCTTACAACATCCCCTTTATAATAACACACTTATGATTACCCTTGTCCCCATATGGGGAGAACCATATGTGAATTCAATACATCTCTTTGTAACTCAGGGAGTTACAACCTCAGATTTCAATGGCCATCTTGGGCTTCTGAATGACTCCAAGAGGATTTATGTAAAGATAAATCCTGAAAATGTTAGAAACGAGGCAATTGATGTGCATGTTGATTATATTGATTCCAATTCCGTGGTAACCATATGGGGTGATTCCTATAGGAAATTCATAGGAGTACCTGATGGGATAGTAATCGATGGAGTATTTGATGATTGGAATGGCTTGGCCAATTTTGCAGCTGCCCAGAGTAATAATGTGAATAACTCAAATATAGACATAACCGCCTACTCCTTTGACGAGAGAAATGGTGCATTCTTTTATGTGGGAGTTAAGGGATCTATGCTTAAGGGTAACATTGCCCCTGAAATCGAGAAATTAAAACCCACTGGCGCACCTGGTGGAGGGGGTGGAGTTAAAATTGTAAAGAGACCCTATGATTATGCCAAGATTACCTTTGTGACCCTCAATAATGGAACACATACTGTAGAAATATACGGATTTAATGGAAAAATTATGGGAATATTATACGATGGAAAAAGGGTGGATTTCGTAAAAGCCGCAGTTGGAAAGGATAATATATTGGGAGCACTGGAAGTTGGAATCTTCAAAGATTATAAAATCAAGTCCTACTCCATAGAAATGACAGATTGGAATGGTGAGGTAGATGCAATTAAGAACATCTCCCTACAAAACGGCTATTCGAGGGATGACTCTACTGTCCCAGAATTCAACATGGCAATAATACCTATGCTTATAATAATTGTTGCTATTTCTATCCTCAGAAAAAGAAAAAATTAATTTCTTTGGACTCTTTTCAAAATATTTTCAACTATTTTTTCGCTCACACCTATATATTTGGTAGGGTTGAGAATATCGTTAATTCTATCTTTTATAATAGGGCCAATTTCAGGATCCTTCAGAAGATTCTCCCTGAATCTCCCAGGGAGCATAGAGATCTGGCGAATCTTCTCATGAGCATCCTGCCTACCCCAGCCTTTTTCTACAAGATAAATTATCACGCTCTCTGCCATTATCTCCTCATGGGCTCTTATATTCTCTAACATCCTATCCCTATTCACCTTCAAATTTTTAAAAAGGCTCGTAGCCTTTATCATCATATCATCAATGAGAACACATACATGGGGTATTATAAATCTCTCGGCAGACGAGTTAGTTAGGTCTCTTTCGTGCCAAAGTATTGCACTCTCATGTTGTGGAATCAGAAACCCTCTAACTATCCTAGCTAATCCACATATATTCTCAGCTATTATTGGGTTCCTCTTATGGGCCATGGTACTTGAGCCCACTTGTCTTTCCACATCGAATTTCTCCTCCACTTCCCCTATCTCGGTCCTTTGAAGATTCCTTATCTCTGTGGCAAATTTTTCTAGGGATGTGGCAAGTCCCGATAAGAAAGATACAAATTCCACATACCTATCCCTCCCCACAATTTGAGTAGGAGCTTCCTCATATCCCAAGCCAAGATCGTCCATCACAAATTTCTGAATCTCAAGGGCTTTCTCTCCAAAGGCTGCACCGGTTCCTACGGCACCCATCATCTTCCCTACTAGGATTCTTTTCTTCATCTCTCTCAATCTCTCATGATGCCTGAGTATCTCTGCTAAAAAAACTGCCATTTTTAGCCCAAAGGTTATTGGTACTGCTGCCTGACCATGGGTTCTTCCAAGCATAACTGTACCCTTATGCTCCTTTGCCAATTTAGCTAAGGCATCTTCCAGTTCAAAAAAGTCGTTCTCCAGAACCTTTAAAAATTCCTTAATCTGCAAAGCCGTGGCGGTGTCTATTATATCATTGCTGGTAGCTCCAAGATGAATGTATTTCCCACATTCTTCACTTTTCTCCGCCAGCCCCTTAACAACTGCCATTACATCATGCCTTATCTCACCCTCTATCTCCTTAACCCTTTTAATGGTTACCTCCTCCTTCGCCTCCTCCACCTTTTCCACACAAACATTAGGTACCTTATTAAAATGGGCAAGGGCCCTTATAAGGGATACTTCAACTTCGAGCATGTATTTTAGCTTTGATTCCTCGGAAAATATTCTTTTTACCTCTTCTCTTCCATATCTATAATCAAGGGGACATACTGCCATGGATGTGCATGGGCTTCCTTTTATTAATATTTCCCAAATCGCAACATTTATTTATGCGCTAAGGCATATCATTATGGTGAATATTTATGACTAACAAAAAAAATAAGAAGGAGGAGGTAAAAAAGGAGGGAAAAAATAAGAAACCTTCACCGACGCCTCTCTTTGATGAAGATTATGAGAAGGTAGCAGCCTATGAAGAGATTAGTGCATCAACCCATTTTGAAGCTATGAGGGAGAAAGATAGATTAGAAAAATACAAGGAGGCTTCAAAGTTAAGAAAGAAGGCTGCCGATTATCAGAAGAAGGCTGCTGTATACCACCAGAAATACAAGGCGGAAATGGAGAAGGTGGCAAAATACCAGGCTGAAAAGGCAAAATACAAGGAGAAGGAACAGGCATTAAAGGAGAAAATCAAAGGCATAAAGAGAAAGATTGTTGGCTATCAAAAGGCCATGGAATCATACACCTCCCTCAAGAAGAGGGAGGCAACAAGGGCAAAAATTGCAAAGCTTCAAACTAAGCTATCATCTCTCAACTCAAAGATTAGCACTCTTAAGATGAAGCAGGCAGATCTCGTAAGAAAAATGACCGAGCACAAAACAAAGGCAGCAGAATATTACGAGAAAAGCAAGAGCTATGAAAAGGAGGCTGCCATGTTCATAAAAACTGCCGAGTCCCTGGAGGCTGAGTTTTGATAGGCTTAGCTCAGGTTATTCTAGCATCCGCATCTCTACCTTTCATAATTTATGGGGCATTCCTATTACGGCAGGGGGATAAAATAGAAGGAATCTATGGCATCATTGGAGGAATATACACCTTTGCATCTGTGACTCTCATTCCCTATGGTTTTCCAGGATTCTTGATATTCCCCGGTGCAATGGGAATATCATCCTTAGGAGGATTTCATAGGTATGTGGTGAGTAGAAGTAAGTGGGGTATGTCAAAGGGCCTAATTCTTCTGGGCGTAGCTATAATAATTCTATTATTCCAGGTGGTGCTTTGAGATGAAGAAGAAAATTTTGGCTGCTATAGTAACCTACCTAATGGTCATGGTGATTTATGCAGCATTTTTCTCAATACCCGTTACACCAGCCCATATGGAGCATCCCCAATATGGTGAAGTGGAGAGAAAAAACATAACTGCATTCCCAGATGCACAATATATTCTCTATATTCGTGGCTCTCTAAATCCTGCAATTTTAGTAATTGCCACCGTTAGAACCCCGTATGTCCCATACAAGACCTACAGCTCTCTTTTGAAATACACCGAAGAAATAACGGAGAAGGAAGTAAAGGAAAGATACGGGGTGGATATCGATTTGGTGTATAGGGGAGAGAGAACAGCATGGATAAATAATCACACAGTTGTGATGGAAGAGTATGATGTGTATCTCAATTATCCCATCCCATCACCCTTGAGACCAAAGGTGATAAAGATGGATGTGGGTGCCTATTTCTGTAGCGAAAAATTCGAATCTATAATCATTGCCTATGCCTACCCTCCAATTTTCTCCTCCGATTTTGATGGGGTTATTTCTTCCATTCATTGCTGAATTTCAAAGGATATCCTATCACCAATTTCATAGGGAAGTATTGATGAGGCATTTCCCTGATTAACAGCAAATTCAAGATAATTCTCGCTGTTGATTAGGGCTATTAACTCATCCCTGTGGGCATGCCCATAGGAGGGTAAGAATCTTATGATCCTATCCAACAATTTTATTTTCTTTACTCCTTTCATCATTTCCCTTGGAATATTGGTAATCACGTTTCCAAACACGTCAATATGGATTATCTCGCCCTCAATATGGTTCCCTTCCTTTACAGGTTTGAAGTATGAAAATGTATGAACCTCGTTTATCTTACTTAGATACTTAAAATTTCCCATATCTATATAGGCTGCTGCTGGAGCAAAAACATCCCTTC
>CAYXLB010000070.1:0-6206 GCA_964465785.1 uncultured Thermoplasmata archaeon | reverse complement strand
GTGCTGGTCAAGAAGAAGGAGCTTCCTGTATGGAGAATATTCGGTGGCAATTTCAGCATTGGAATTGTGGAGCTATTGTTCATTCTCATATCCGCTGCAATATTCGGAGTTGCACACACCCAGTCCTGGGGCTTGTGGAAGTTCTTTCCAACCTTCGTCGTTGGTCTCTCGCTGGGATACCTGTATATGAGATATGGCATACACTACGCGATACTCTTCCATTTCTTGACGGATTATTCAGGGGTGACTGGAGAATTGATTCCCTCGCTTGGCCTAGCTGTCCACGGGATGATAATATTAGTAGAGTTATTGGGTGTGTACTTTGCAATATTGTATACAATACGTCTACTTCCCTACTTCGGTGCTTTAAAAGTCAAGGTACACTAACTTCCCCTCTTTTTTCAAAGGAATTAAATCCTAAAAGCGCATATTATAATTGGTGATTTGAATGCTCTCAAAAATACCCTTTGATATAGAAAAATTGAAGGACCTCGGCAAGGAGCAGCCCGATGTTGAATTTATAAGGATAGGGATTATCGCCGAGCTCGATGCCATAAACCTCTATGAGCAGCTTGCTGCCCAGGCAAAAGATGATTTGGTCCGCAAGGTCTTTCTGGATATCGCTCAGGAGGAGAAGGAGCATTTTGGGGAATTCCTTAAACTGCTTAAGGGGATGGATTTGGAAATAGAAGAGGCCATAGAGCATGGCGCTAGAGAAGTTGAAGAGATGAAGAGGGAATAAGTTAATATATTGAAAGGAGCATATTTTCAGCATGGATCTGTTCCTTGCCCTATTCCTTGGCATACTGCAAGGTATAACCGAGTGGCTACCAATAAGCAGTTCCGGGCATCTGGTTCTTTTTCAGCACATTTTTGGAGGGGGCAATGATGTTCTATATGACATAATGGTTCATGGAGGTACCCTTCTG
This sequence comes from uncultured Thermoplasmata archaeon, assembly GCA_964465785.1. GTDB lineage: Archaea > Thermoplasmatota > Thermoplasmata > Thermoplasmatales > Aciduliprofundaceae > Aciduliprofundum. The sequence goes on along the minus strand of CAYXLB010000070.1, from coordinate 5,277 downwards.
GCAGTTATTGTATTTTTCTGGAAGGATTTCATGATGCTGATAAAGAATTTCTTTCTAACCCTTGTGGATTTACCAAAATTGAAGGGAAAAGCCTTTTCAAGAGATGAGGATAGAAGATTGACATGGTTCATTCTCCTTGCAACCCTGCCCATAGTGTTTGTTGGCATCCTCCTTCAGGATTATATTGAGGAGATATTCAATTCCCTTCTCTTGGTGGGTATAAGCTTCATCATCACAGGTTTGTGGCTTCTTTCCACCGCAAGGCTAAGGGGAATGGAAGATATTAACTTCAAGCGCTCCATAATAATAGGCATCGCCCAATCAGTTGCCATAATTCCAGGAATATCTCGATCTGGCTCAACAATAGCCACTGGAATGCTTCTTGGCATGGATAGGAAAAAGGCTGCGAGGTTCTCCTTTCTTCTATCTATTCCAACAATAGGGGGCGCTTTCATCTTCAAAATAATGAAAACGCCCCTGGGAGATGTGATTACCACTCCAAATATTGTTGGGTTTCTCACATCCTTTGTGGTTGGAATTTTAACAATAAAATTCCTGCTATATGTAATTAAAAAGGGAAAATTCTACGCCTTTGCCCTTTACTTGATTCCCCTGGGAATAGCCACAATAACCTATGCCCTTATTCTATAAATTTGAAGGGGGATATGTAATCCCCATATTTCTCCCTGGCATCCTTTAATCTTCTCTCCTCGGCATCCAGCTGCCTGAATAGTTCCTCCGGTATGTTGTCCATATCTGAGTATATTTTTCTTATTCTCTCAATCTTTGCAAGTAGTTCCGGTACCCTTATTGTGAATTGCTTTTCATAATCCTCTTTGCTATAATCCCTGTTGAAGACCTCTTTGAACAATCTTGCAAGGTCCTGATAGTGGGGTATGTAACCTATAGGGGTTTCAATGGCATCGACTTCACCGTTTACGCGGAGCTCCATCCACTTGAGCCATATTTTCTTATCCAGTTTTGAATTCAGATAATTCCCATTCTCGTCTTTCAGGAAATAGTTAACTGCAAAGATCTTGGGCTTTTTCTTCAGTTTCTCTCCAAATTTCAGATAGTTCTCGATGTATCTTCCCAGATGTACAGACATGAAGTCCAGGATGGACATTATGTTGAACTTCCTAACCCCCTCCTTCCCCAGTGTTGCAGCGGTGGTCTCCGATTCTATAGATGCACCCTTCATAATCACCCCATGGTTCCAGTCGAAGGCTTCGCATACGGGGGGCCAGGTATCTGAATCACGCCCACCGAATATCATACCACTCAACTTAACACCATTCTTCGCATCTAGGGCATCCCTATCCAAATTGGGGAAATACTCCAGGCGGGCTGTGAATCTAGCATTCTTATGGCTCGGTGGAATTTCATTTCCATCCTTATCCTTTTTGCCGCACCACCACTTGCCACTGTGGTTCTCTCCCTTGCAGGGAATCTCCTCCCCCATTCCTGTCCAGTAGGGTCTTCCCTCGTGCACCAAGACATTGGAGAATATTATTTCGTAGGGTTTGTGGAGAACTTCCCATATGTACGGATCATCCTCCTTATTCACCCCTTGAATTATCCCAAAAACTCCATTTTCCACATTAACCGCCCTGGCTTCCCCCTCTATGTCCCTTATGAAGGAGAGGTCATCCCCAACCAATCTCTCTCCTATAAGCATACAGGTGGATGTCTTTCCGCACATACTTGGAAATGCCCCTGTGAAATAGGATACGCGGCCATTGGGGCCGTTCACACCCATTAGGAACATGTGCTCGCTTAGCCATCCTTCCTTTACGGCCTTGTTTATTGTTAATCTGAAGGCTGGTTTCTTAAGGCCTATTGTATTTCCAGCATACTGGGTATTTGCAGCATATGTTATATTATCCTCCAGATCAATCATAACACGCCTTTTATCAAGGTTCTTGCTCACCTTCCTCTCATCAACATCTCCCTCTGAATGCACAAATTTGAGAAATTCCAAATTGGGATTCTGGGCAAAAACATCGTAGGCCTTGCGATATAGCATAAATTCGCTATGGGCTACATAGGCAGAATCTGTGAGTTGCACAGCTGGGATCATAAATGGGGAATTCTTTGGTCCCAGGGAAAAGAATAGAATAAAGAGCTCCTTACCCTTCATTATGCCATCCATAATCTCCCTTATCTCCTTCAAACCATCCTCCCTCTTCATAGTTCTCAGATATGGGAGCTTCTCTCCATGGGGAGTTAGGATATATGTATGCTCCTTATCCCTTGCCTGATCGTAATAGTTGTCAAAGTGCACCGTATGCCCCGGAGTCTTGAGTAAACGTTCCTCTTCATAAACGATGGCACGATTCCGTATGTAGAGTTCATCATCCTCACTATCTGAGGCTACAAATATCTTGGAGGGTTGGAGCAATTTTATATGCTCTGCGAGAAAATCATAGAGTGCAGAGTTTTTTAATCTCTCAATTTTCTCATATTGCTCTTCATCCATCACGTTTTTTAGATATTCCAATGAGTTCATATTATCACCTTGCTGGCGGTAATGGTTGCCCATTTTAAAAACCTTTCCCATTCTTTATAGAAACCTTCCTTAGACCATTCTCATCCAGTATCAGAACAATGTTCCTTGAATCCTTCATTTTTTTCAGCGAGTCATAATTTTTAACTAGGAGGGATAGAGCTCTTTTTATCTCTCGCTCCCTGGATACAATGGGAAGAAATTTTTCCTTTATCCTCATTATATTTGGTCCAAATTGAACTCCCAGGAGCGTGGGTACATCATTTAAAATGGAAATTATTCCTCTGGCCTTAATCTCACTACCATGCTCTTCTTCCTCAGGAGATGTGTTTTTTCTTCTCTCAAGAAGTTTATAGCCATCCCTGCTTATTTCGTAGATGAGGAAGAATTTCCCCTCTCCGAAATGGTCATTGGTTAGACTTTTTCCATCTTCTGTACTTACGGCAACCCTCATAATTTCGGTATGCCTAAAAATTATAAAAACTTATTCTCTCTCATGAACTCCTCTATGCGATCAAAGGCCCTTTCTAGATAGTCCACAGGTGGAAGATTTACTATCCTGAAATGCCCCTTGCCGTAGATTGGACAAAATCCAGAGCCATGGACAGTGAGAACATGTTTCTTCATAAGCAAGTCAAGAACAAATTTTTTATCATCCTTGCAACCCTCTACCTTTATGAACATATAGAAGGCACCCTTGGGAGGGACAACACTGAGTCCATCTATTTCATCAACCCTCTTCATCACGTAATCTCTGCGTTTCTTCAATTTCTCCATTGTTTCCCTTATATGGTCCTGTGGACCCTTTAGGGCAGCCAGATATCCCAGTTGAAGGGGTGTGTTGGCACACAATCTTGCCCTAGCCTGGCGCATTATCCCATCCCTAATGTCCTCAAGTTTTCCCTCCACATCTCTTATTGCCAAATAGCCTATTCTCCATCCTGGAGCCAGATAAACCTTGGATATTCCATTCAAGATTATCATAGGAACATCCTTGGCAATCTTTGCGGGGGATGTGAAGGACCCAGCATAGAGCATTTTATCATATATCTCGTCGGAGATCATAAAGATATCATGCTCAGCAGCTATATCTGCCATATCCCGAATAGTCTTCTCATCATAATATGCCCCGGTAGGATTGTTTGGGTTTATAACGGCAATTGCCTTCGTTCTCTTGCCTATTTTCTTTCTAATATCGTCGGGATCTGGTTGCCATCCATTTTCCTCCACGGTTCTATAGGATATTGCCTTTCCATCGTAGAATATTGGATAGGTAATGTATGGTGGATAAGTGGGCCCTGGAACAAGAATCTCATCCCCTGGATCTAAGGCGGCGGCAAATATTAGCATTAAAGCCTCTGTAACACCGGTTGTTACAACAACGTCATCCACCGTAATATCCACACCGTATTCTTTCTCCTTCTCCACAATTGCCTCACGCAATTCAGGTAAACCTTCGGATGGGGAATATTCACTTCTACTCTCCATAACTGCCCGAGCGGCCGCTTCCCTTATATGTTGAGGAGTTTTAAAATCATATTTTATGGGATCTCCAATATTGAGTTTGAGTACCTCAATTCCCTTCTTCTCCAACTCATTTGCGGGTACAACCACATCCCTTATGGCGTATTCAATCCTCTTGGAGCGAATGGAAGCACGGATCATAGGGGAGCATGGAGAGGGAGGATTTTAATTTTTGTGAAATGGAATCCATAGGGTAAAGATTGCAATTATCAATATTTCATAAACCTCCAATAGGCCTGTGGAGTGCCAGGGTAAAAACGCCCCAAGAAATGCTGCCAGGAATAGGGAAATACATAGATATTTTTCCTTCTTTTCTGCTCCCATACCCCATACAAGCATACCAAAGAAAAATTGCAGGAAGAAATAGGTGGATACGAATCCATGTGGCCCTGTACCGCTGTGGAATATGCCTATGAAGGCTAGAAAGATTGATGAAATCATTATAAAGGAACCGCCAATGATTTGAAGCTTATTCTTTCCATTATCGAGAATGTAGATGGAAAAGAGGAATAGGAAGGGGAAGGAGATTATCAGCCCATAATTGTAAATCCAAGGATTTATCGCCTTATTTCCTCCAAGATCGCTAAGGGCATTGTGCATAATTGAAAACCAAGGATTCTGGAGAATTGCGATGATGGTAAAACTCCAATATACAATCAGGGTGATCAATCCAAAAAATTTCAAATATGCCAATTTCTTTTTCATAATAGAGGATATGTGATTTCCTCACAATAATTTTTTCATGGCATAACCTTTTTAAATAAAGCCCCAATACCCTCTAACAGGTGAGAATATGGAAGAGACAATAGAATTCTGCACATCCTGCGGAAGAGGTTTGACTGGAGAGGGTTATGTGGTATTCCACTGTCCAAATTGTGGAGCGCTTATTGCAAGATGCGATAGATGCAGGGAGCAGAGCATACCCTACAAATGCCCCAATTGCGGGTTTGAAGGACCATGAGGTGATATTATGGGAGATGTATTGGTAACATACAAGATAATGCCTGAAGGCGTGGATGTTGATTTTGAAAAGATGAAGGATGATGTGAAGAGCAAAATAGGCTCCTTGGGTAAGGTGGCTGAATTTGATTTGCAACCAATAGCCTTTGGCCTTAAGGCCCTTGTTGTGAAGGTTATCGTCAAGGATGAGGGTGGAATAGCCGATAAAATTGAGGAAGAATTGAGCCATATTGAGAATGTCCAAGGAGTAGTTATAGAGGAAGTAACCCTTATCTAATCCCATTTTA
>CAYXLB010000069.1:0-6414 GCA_964465785.1 uncultured Thermoplasmata archaeon | reverse complement strand
ACAGAATAACAGAGAGATACGGGGTGAATGTGGGGATATGCGTCACAGATGATGCCTTCATGCTAACCATTAAAAGGAGGGTGAGATTGGAGGATGTCAAGGATCTCCTCTCCTCGGAGGAATTGGAGGAAACCTTGAAAAGGGCAATATTCAATACGGAACTTTTCAAGCAGAGATTCAGGCACTGTGCATCCCGTTCCTTCATGGTGCTGCGTCGCTATAAGGGTAGAGACATATCCGTGGCAAGACAACAGCTTAGGAGCGATAAAATCCTGCGTATGCTTAGGGAAATTCCAAACTTTCCAGTTATGGAGGAGACATATAATGAGATATTCAACATAGTTATGGACTTGCCCAATGCCCTTGAAGTATTGAGAAATATTGAAAGTGGAAGTATAAAGGTTGAAATCTTGCCCTATAGTGATACCCCAAGCGTCTTTGCCCATGGCATAATCCTGGCAGGCATATCGGATATAGTCCTTATGGAGGATCGCAGCGCCTTGCTTAAGGAGTTACATATGAAGCTATTGGAACGCGTTATACCCAAGGAAGAGCTAGCATCCATGTTTGAAGAGGCGCAGGTAATGGCCTACTTCCAAAATAAGTTCAGGATAAGGGAAAAGGGAGATATTTTGAAATTCCTGAACCTATCCCCGGGGGCGGATGTTCTCAGACGTAGGGGTATAAACATATTTGATTATTCTGAAATACCACTCAATGAGCTGGAAGATTCTGTAAAGGAGCTCATATGGGATGGCAAGATAGTCTCCGTCTATACCACAAGACTGCTCTGGACAACTCCCCAGAACTATCCCATATTCTCAACCCTATATGCCCGGGATTGTGAGGATATTATAGATTTCTCAGGAGTGAAAAGAGCGGAGGATATTGCCAAGGAGAAGGGATTGAAGGTCCAGGAAGTTAGGGAAATATTAAGGTGCATGGAGAAGGCATATCTTGTAGGCAGGAAGATAAAGGATAGGGATACATACTGGTATAGAAGGGAGCCAATAAAAATGGAGAGAACATACGCCTTGGAGATGTTGATTAAGAATCTCCTTTATTTCCGTGCTCCCCTAACCTTTGAAGAAATAGTATATGCATTGCACCTTTCGGAGGAGGATATAAGAAAGGTTTTGAAATACCTGGTGGAGGAGGGTACAGTGGTCAAGGGCATATTCCTTGTGGGATACGGGGAGCAATACATGCTTAGGGATGATTATGAGAATCTCAGGGCATCCATAGGTATGGACGAGGATAAATTACAGGATTACAGATACTCCAAGATTGTTAAGCCCATGTCCCTGGATGAATATTTTGATGATTTTCTTGTGGTATTCCACGAGGATTCCCTGAGGGCTCGAGGATGCCATGAAGAATTCTTAGAAGCCTTGAGAAGGGGTGATGTGCTTTACGGTAGATTCATGAGAAGGAAACTTTGCTACGCATCCAAGAGCACCATACCTCTTCTAATATCTGCATATAGGAATGAGGACTTGGAGGAGAAGGATAAGAAAATACTTTACCAAATTGGAGTGCTTGGAACCAAGGCAACATATTCCAAAATCAAGGAAATGAGCAGCATGTATCCCCATGAGGTGAAGAGGATAATAGAGAAGCTGGAGAACAATCTCTACATATATCGCAAGATACTACCAAACAAAAGCCCCCAATCTTATTATTTTGGGATAATGAAACTGGAGCCCAAGGGAAACGTGGAGGATTTTATAACGAGGATTGTTAAGGGCTATGGTCCACTTACCCGGAAGGATATTGAAAATCTTACAGGTATCGATCCCAAGGACTACCTCGGCAGATTTAAAAAGGTAAGTGCCGGTGGGAGGGTATTCTATTATGTGGACGAGAAAATAGAAGGAGAAGCCAAGGGTGTATGTATCTTACCCTCCACGGATCCATTCATATATCCCCGCCTCAATGAGATCTACGATAAACTTGGAGAGGTTCTCGGGCATGTGTATGTGGAGGATGGAAGAATAGAGGGAACTGTGGAATTCAAGAGATATGCCGATTACATATATGTGAAGGAGAGTATGGGAGACAGGAAGGGAATATACGATATTCTCAGGAAAGAGGGCATAGTGATAACCCAAGAGGATCCAGGAATTTCTGGATATGAAAGGATTGGGGACTATTTTGTCCATGGGGAAATCTCCCGTGAGATAATTCCCTTGGAGAGGATGATAAGATATCTCCTATGGAAGAATAGGGTTATATCGGGCAGGAAACTGAAAACAACCCTGGATGTGGCAAAATTGTTGATGGGAATTCATAACGATATGGAGAATATAAGGGCATATAGACCCATAGATGTTATGAAGTATTTCAAATCTGAACTTCTTTACGAAACTGTGGATTTAAGAGGGCATATCATTTATGCCCTTCCCGATCACATATCCCTATTTCAGGCCATAAGAGGGGAGCCCTTGGATGGGGATATGGGTACGGTTCTCAGTATATTGGAAAAATTCAGAAAGATGGAAATACGCAATATCTTAGAGGAATCTCCCCTTGGAAGGGAAAGGACTTCAAGGGCTCTGGATATGCTATATCGGGGAAACTACATTGCAAAATACCCTGGAGGCTATATTTACATTGAAAGGAAGTACCCTAGAGAATACGCCATTGAAAAATTTGTGGAAAAAATTGTGGATGCCTTTGGTATAATCAGTCCCGAACTCATATCAATTTTGAGCGGTTCCCACATATCCCCCATGGAGACTGTGGGAATTCTAGATGAGCTTTCCCTCCTTAAGGGAATATTCCTAAATGACGGAAAACTATACAGGCTTCCAAGGGAGGATATGAAAGAGATGGATTTCATAGAGATATACGATGATATAATAATCCTTTCCCCAAAGGATCCATTGAATACAATAATTGAATCCATACATCCCCTTGAATTCTCCGGTTATATGGTCATCAAGGATGGAAGGCTATTGGGATCTGTCAAGGCAACCCTAAGAAGGAAGGGGGCAAAGATACAGAAATATACAAGTGAAGAGGCCAAAGATGCCTTCTTGACCCATATGGGTTAAATAATAGCAAAACTAGTATTTTAAACTGTTTGCTATTCAATAGCAAGGCGAAGGTTTTATATAATTATTTTGCATAACCATACATAGGGTATACGAATTGAATACATATCACCCATCACCTATCACGATGACGCCCCTCCTCCCCTTTTTATCTTTAAAAAATCTATTATTTCAGCAGTCAATTTTTCAGCTCTTTCCATAGGTATCTCATTTTTGAAGGAAACTGCCCGCCTATCCAAGATAATGGCGACTCCCCTATCCTTTGGGCTTCTTATCAGTCTTCCTATGGCTTGACGCATCTTTATAAGGGCAGGTATTCTAAAGGCGTATTCCCATCCATTACCGAACTTTGATTCGTAATATCTCTCCAGCATCTTAACCCTCGGGGTGGGCTTTGGATAGGGAATTCCCACAATTACCACGATTTCAAGCTGTTCTCCAGGAAAATCCAAACCCTCGTAAAGCCTTCCCCCCAGCACAGAGAGAATTGCTCCGCCCTCCTCCCTGAATCTCTCAATCATCTGGAATATGGTATGTTGCTTCATTCCTCTGCCTTCCACTAGAGGTTTGATGTGCAGCTTCTCTTCGATTTTGGAGAGCAGGGAATAGGAGGGAAAGAAGATGGCCGTGTTTTTGCCAATCTTTATAATTTCCTCAATGTGGGAGGCTATGGAATTTAGATGCCTATCTACCTCCCCATATTTTGTGGTAACATCGTCCACATACAGGACCTTTAAATTTTCCTGCGGGAATGGAGATGGATACCTCCGTAGAATGGTATTTTCTGGCAAACCTATTAAATTTTTATAGTTCTCTAGAGCTAAAGTTCCCGAGAGATGGATGGAGGAATGCACACCCTTTATCACATCGGTGACAATAGAAGGATCAAGGCAGTATATTTCAAGGGATGGGTTCTTATCCCATCTGATGAGCTTTATGAATTCATAGGAAGATGCCTCTCTCCAGAAATAGAGAAAGGAGCCCACATGGTATATATGGGAACGGGGTAATTTCCTCCTTTTTATTTTATCCTCCCTAACCATCTCCCCATAGTATATCAGCTGCTTTGATAGCTCTCCTATTTCATTTAAACCTATATCCAGAAATCTGGAAATTTCCTCTTCCAGGGCATATGAAGGTATTAATCCCTCCCCATCCTGCACAAATTTTTCCAGGTTGTATATGGATTCCTTCAGGAACTCACCAATATCAGCTATTGAATGCCCAAGCACCTGGGGATTTCCATACTCCAGAGCCTCTTTTTCCATAAGCTCCAATGAATGCTGTGTCAATTCCATACTTCTCATCTCCCTGGCTATCTCTGGCAAATTATGTGCCTCATCCACCACCAGAATCACATCCTGGATGGATATGCCTATCTTTTCCATCAGACCCCTTCTTATAAAGGGATAGAAGAAATAGATATAGGGGGAAACAATTAAGGTTGCATCCTTAAGTGAATCCTTTATAGCTTCATAGGGACATACCTGGAGCTCCATAGCCCTTTGAAATATTTCCTCGGCAGTGTGCACCTCTTCTATATATCTCCTTATTTCTTCAGGATCCTCCAGATATCTTGAATAATAGGGACAGGCATCCTTTTTTCCCTCCATAACATCCTTCTTTAGCTTGCTACATAATAAGGCCAGCTCTTCCGCATTTCCACCATCAAACCTTTCCTTGGCGAGGGGGCACAGATTTGCCCTTCCCTGAAGCGCCACAGAAAATATTCCCAACCTTTTGGACTCTTTTATCACCTGATGCTCTTGGGAATTGGTATGCACAAGATATATCACCTTCTTACCACTCCTCATGGCGTATTTTACAGCTGGATATATGGTGGCTATGGTCTTCCCAGAACCTGTTGGAGCCTCAAATACCATATGTGCAGAATTTTCAAGTACATTCTCTATATCCTTGATTATCTCGTTCTGTCCCTTGCGAAACCTGTATGGGAACTTCACGCACCTTATAAATTCCTAAAACTTATAAAACTTGCTCAAAAATTAAGAGAAAAAAATTTAAGATTTTTTCTTGGCATAGAGAATTGCAAATGCCACTACTAGGAATATAACCAGCATCGCTGAGAGTTCTGGTATGGCCCCTTCTGGAGTTGCTTCAATTTCATTACTATTGTTTCCCTCCTCCTCAGAGTTTACAGCGGTAACGTAGTAGGTGTATGTGAATCCATTTATTACATCTGTATCGTTGTACCAGAGTTGTGAGGCGGGGATTGTAGCAATAAGAGAATCATTGCGATAGATTTTATAACTCACTATGAGAGATGATCCCATTCTCTGTGGCGCTTCCCAGGTTAGATTTACATAGCCATCTCCTGCCACTGCCGCGAGATTTTGTGGTGGTGAGGGAGCCATAGGATAAGTGGCTCTCTTCAGGGGATAATTATCCAGAGTATTGGTAGACCCATCTATTCTATATGGCCAATCCACTATTCCATCTTGCGGAGATTCATCATTCGTATCATTGTTATTTGCCCAGTCAGCCCAAAAATTACCAAGGCCCGTTGTATTCCAGTGGGTGTTAGTACCTCCATCATAGGCTTGCATATGCGAAGGGTTGAATGAATCTGTGGAACCGTTATTGTAGTAGAATGAATTATTGTAAAAAACGTTGTTAGAGCCACTTCCAAGGTAAACTCCATAACTAGAAAAACCATATATCAAATTATTGACAACTTTGTTGTTATCGGATGCAAATATATATAATCCATATATTCCACCTCTGCTATTCACTGTGCTATTCTTTAAGGTGTTGTTTCTTATTATACTATCCGAAAGAGAAATTGTGAAAATCCCCCCGAATATATTGCTATTCATATCATTGTTCTCAATGATAAATTCGTAGGAAGTATAAATTTCCAATCCCCAGAGGTTTTTATAAAGAATGTTATCCATAATCGTTCCAACCGAGGAGGATATGTATATACCATCCCCTTTACAACTACTTATTTTGTTGTTTTTAATGGTCACATTGGTTGTGGAATCCACGCCTATCCCATGGGAATTCCCTGTTATTTCATTCGAAGTTATGACTATATCCTTTGAATACACAACCCATATACCCGTATTTGTATTATTGCTCATCTTATTATTCCTTACAGTTATGTTGGAGGAATGGGCAATCTCCACCACCATACCGCCATGTTCCATGTCTACATCTTCTATTATAGCACGGGATACATTTCCTAAAATTACTTCTCCTGCATTTGAGGGTAAAGATGCATAATTCAAATCCGTATTTGAGTAATAATATACAAGTTTTCCACCCACAGTATTATTTAAAGGTATGCTCTGGGTTGTATAAGTATAGATATTTCCATATAGAAAGATGCTATTAT
>CAYXLB010000068.1:0-6639 GCA_964465785.1 uncultured Thermoplasmata archaeon | reverse complement strand
TTTCATCCTTGAGCAGGTAGCGGGCTTCAAGAACCTTTATGGCATTAATGCTCAACTTCAAATCGTCTCTAACTCCTATTATTTCCTTTGCTTCCCTTACCTTCTTCCTGTTTTCCCTGTAAACGATATAAGCCTTAGCCGTCGCTGTGTACTTCCTCTCCATCAATAGTTTTTCAACCTCATCCTGTATCTGCTCCACATGGGGAACCTCATATCTCTTTATCCTCTCTTCCACAATCTTTGATAATTCCTCTGCCACCTCATCGGGATTATCCACCTCTCCCGTTTCAAGAAATGCTCTTTTTATGGCATTGGCTATCCTCTTTCTATCGTATAGCACGTATTCTCCACTTCTCTTTTTAACAAGACTTGGCATCGTGCATATATGGGGATGTAAAATAAAAATTTTCCTTAAAGATGCAGGGCTTCATATCTAGCTATTATTTCATAGGCGGCAACCCATGCCATAAGTGTTCCATCATAAATTGAGATTATTTCATCCGCAAAATCCACATTGCTCAGGAAATCACCATGGGGAAAACCACCGATGATGAATGTCACGTCTTGAGGAATTTCGTATTTCCTTATATCTACTCTTTTTCCCCCCTCCGAGAGCACTATTATTTTATTTCCTATCTCCTCGGCTAATGCCCTCAGACTCATTTTCTCTAGAACCAATAATGGATTCTCCTTATCGGGTACATACTTGTTCTGGAAAACATGCTCCATTAAGCCAAGGAATCTATGATATGCCTTTGGCAATTTCGTTTCTGGAGAGATGCGTATAACATCATTGTTGCGAGTATGCACATATACCCTCAGTTTTCCCCTATAGTTCAATATGGATTCTTGGACATTCATAAGGAAGAAATGAACAATATCAGGCCTGCCTCGCCTATCTGCCTCCGCAGGATATTTACTTCTTATGGCCTGGTGATGATATGAGGCATCCAAAAGAATTCGGGATGGTTTTTTCTTCCTAATCCTTGCATGCTTCACCACGGCAGGATGCCCCTGAATTGCCTGGGGCACGATTTCCAGCTCAGAATCTGCAAGAATTATATGCATCATCCGAATATTGCCCCCATTCCGAGAGAGGCTTCTTCCTCGCTTTCCTTTATCTTCCTGTATATTTTCTCCCCATCCTGACCCTTTATCTCCATATCTCCTGCAATTTTCCTTGCCTTCTCAATGGCCTCTTCTGTACCCTCTATAAGTAGATAGATTTCGTTGCCCTCCAATCCCAGGGACTTGGCATCCCTCTTTACTATGCTCTGTCTGCTTATTACATCATCCTGGTACATCTTCCTAATCTTTGCGTCTTCTCCTTTAAATTTGAAAACTGCGTACATCACATTCACCCAAGCACCATAATTTGAAAAGGTAATTAAACCTTTCTGAATTTGTAAAGGATTAAGTACATCTTTTTCATATGGGAAATATGCTTAAGGCAACAATCATAGTCAGGTTCAAGGAAGGGGTTGATGACCCCGAGGGAAAGACCATAAAACACAGTTTAGAGCTTTTAAATTTTGAAGGAATCAGGGATGTTAAGGTTTCCAAGTACTACGAGATTTATCTTGACTTGCCCTTGGAAGAGGGAAAGAGGGAAGTTGAGGAAATGATTCGTAAGCTCCTTGTAAATCCAGTAATCCATAAATACGAGCTCAGGGTTGAGGAGATATGAAGATAAGGGAACTCCTGCCAAGGGTTTATGAAATAGACATACTGGATGCCAGCGAGGAGGAGCTTAGAGAGATAAATGAATCCTTGGGACTTGCGCTGAGCTTGGAGGAGATGAAAAAACTCCAAGGATTTTTCCGATCCCTAGGGAGAAATCCTACAGATATAGAGATCCATGCCATTGCCCAAGGCTGGAGCGAGCATTGCTCCTATAAATCCTCCAAACCTGTGCTTCGCAAATACATTTTTGGCATACCATCCAAGAACGCCCTGATAGTTATGCAGGACGATGCTGGAGTGGTGGAATTCGATGATGAATATGCCTATGTATTCAAGATTGAGAGCCATAACCATCCTAGCGCTGTGGAGCCCTACGGAGGCGCCGCTACTGGGGTTGGAGGCATAATAAGGGATGTATTGAATATGGGTGCAAAACCCATTGCCCTTGTGGACCCACTATTCTTTGGGCCTCCAGATTATCCATACGAAAAGCTGAATCCAGGCATAAAGCATCCAAGGTATCTTATGCAGGGTGTAATAGCAGGTATAAGGGACTATGGCAACAGGGTTGGCATACCCACCGTGGGAGGTATAACATATTTCCACGAGGATTTTGTAAACAATATCTTGGTCAATGCCGGGTGCCTTGGAATAGTCCGTAAGGATAAAATTGTGAGGAGCATAGTTAACAAGCCAGGGTTGAAATTCATTCTAGTTGGAGGGAGAACGGGCAGGGATGGAATCCATGGTGTCAATTTCGCCTCGAGGATACTGACAGAAAAGAGTGAGGAGGAAAAGCAGGCGGTACAATTGGGGAACCCCATCATAAAGGAACCGCTCATCCATGTAGTTCTGGAGACAAATGAAGCGGGGATAATCTGGGGTATGAAGGACCTAGGCGGTGGAGGCTTGGGAAGCGTAATAGGTGAGATGTGTCATGCCGGAGGAGTTGGGGCAGAGGTTCATCTGGATAGGGTTCTCCTTAAGGAGAAGGATATGGCCCCCTGGGAGATATGGGTTAGCGAATCCCAGGAGAGGATGCTCCTGGCAATTGAAGAAAGGGATATGGATAAAATTGAGGAAATATGTGAGAAATGGGACATAGAGATGACCGTGATTGGGCAAAGCGTTGAAGGGAATTACCTAGACATATACTGGTATAATGATAGGATTGTCCACCTTCCATTGGATTTTGTAACTGCCGGGGTTGAGTACGAGAGGCCCTTCAAAATTAAAAGAGTGGAGAAGATGCAGGAAATACCCCTAGAGCCAAATTACAGAAATGTTCTCCTCTCCCTCCTTGGCTCCTACAATATAGGAAGTAAGGAATGGATAATAAGGCAGTATGACCACGAGGTGCAAGGAAGAACGGCCATAAAACCACTGCAGGGAGTAATAAACAATGAAACCCATGGAGATGCTGCAATTATAAAGCCCTTAGAGGACTCATGGAAAGGTCTGGCAATTACCACGGCTGCCAATCCACAGATAGGCAAGATAGACCCCTATAAGGGAGCTTTGTATACGGTGGATGAGGCGGTGAGAAATCTTGTGGCCGTTGGAGCTAGGGCGCACAGCTTCTCCGATGGATTGAATTTTGGGAATCCCGAGAGGGAGGAAATTATGGGAGAATTCCACGAATCATGCCGTGGTTTAGGGGATGCTGCAAGATTTCTGGGTATACCCTATGTATCTGGCAATGTTAGTTTCTACAATGAGGCCTTTGAAAAGAATATTCCGCCTACACCTATAATCATGGCTGTGGGAATAATCGAAGATATTAGAAGGGCAGTTACTGTGGATTTCAAGAAAGAAGGCGCTTCTATTTATCTTGTTGGGGAAACAAGGGAGGAAATGGGAGGGAGCGAATATTACAGGTTGATAGGAGCAAGGAGCACCGTTGTTCCATCTGTGAATCTTGAGGAATTAAAGGCCAGGAGTGAAGAGATACTTTCCGCCATGGATAAGGGGATTGTGGCCGCCTGTCATGATATCTCCCATGGCGGTTTGGCCGTTGCCCTGGCAGAAATGAGTATCGGTGGGAATATCGGAGCTGAAATTGACCTTGCTCCCCTAGGATTTATGAGAGCTGATTTTAAACTATTTTCAGAGAGTCCCACAAGATGGGTTTGCGAGGTTAAGAGAGGGAATGAGAGAGAGTTTGAGGAAATCGTGAAGGCCAGAAAGATTGGAACTGTGGGTGGTGAGACCCTCAAGGTTAGGGATGGAAACAGATGGCTCTTCAACATACATTTAAACATCCTTAGGGATTCCTGGAGAAATGCCCTAAGGGAGTACTTGGGGTGAGAAGATGCGGGTAGCAATACTTCAAATTGAGGGAACAAACTGCGAGGAAGAAAGTTACACTGCCTTTAAAGAAATGGGGCAGGAAGTAGAGTACATACACTTAAATCTGCTGAAAAATGGTAAAAGAAATCTTGAAAATTACGATTTGCTCTTCATACCCGGTGGATTTTCCGCCGGTGATTATGTACGTGCAGGAGCCATATTCGCAGCGAGATTAAGGGCCATAGCAATGAAGGATCTAAAGAGGTTTGTGGATGAGGGGAAAATCGTTATGGGGGTGTGCAATGGTTTTCAAGTTCTAATTGAACTTGGTCTGCTCCCGGGCACAGATGGGATAAGTCCTGAGCCCCAGGCGGCACTTATGATCAACGATTCCAACCGTTTCGAATGTCGTTGGACGTATTTGAAAAGGGAGAATTCAAGCATCTTTACCAGAAATGTGCCAGAAATAATAACCTTACCTGTTGCCCATGCCGAGGGAAAATTTGTGACTACTGATAAAATTTTGGAAGAAATGAAAGAAAATGGGCAAATTCTATTTAAGTATGTAAAGCCCGATGGAAGCAGGGCTACGTATCCCTGGAATCCCAATGGCTCAATGGAGGATATAGCAGCTATAACAAATGCGCAGGGAAATGTACTAGGTATTATGCCCCATCCCGAAAGGGCATTTTTCCCCTGGCAGCATCCAGATTGGATGAGGGTCCAGAGAAAGCATGGGGATGGCTGGTACATTTTCAACTCCCTCTTAATGGGGAAAGATTAAATAGATGCTGGGGGATAACTTTGGGAGGGGTAAGTATGGAAGATCCTGTGGGGGTTGTTGCCAGTATGATAAACGCAGTATTATTCTTTTTCATTTCCCTATACATAGTTTTCATAAAAAAGGACAAGGACCCCTCCCATTATTTCTTCCTATTTATGACAATTTCCATATCCCTATACGGACTCTCAGAGATATTCAAGTATTCGGAAAATTACCAAGTGGCACTTCATCTCTCAAGGATCTCATTGATTCTCCTATCCATCGCCCTCTATTTCTTCACCCTATTTGCCTATTACATTAGGATAGGGATGAATAAGGAGATACCCATTTTTCTCCTTTTTGTAATAATTTTCATAGCAGGTATCGTGCTGGGCCCGTTGATTGAGGATGTACGGCCCTCACCATATGGATGGATCCCCGTTTTTAACAATTTATACCTCTCCCTTTATCTTTCCTCCCTCTATCTCTATTTGATTCTTGGCATATACAATCTCGTGGTGGTGTATCGCAACATCGATAGACTTTTCAAAACAAAAATACTCTACCTGATAATAGGTGCCCTAATAGTATTTTTAGCTGCGATAGTTCAAAGCATAAATATGGTAGTATGGCGCAGTTTCATTCCCCTTGTGGACATATCATTTTTCATTTCTGGACTCATATATTTTTATGCCCTTATTAAATAATCAAAGTCCAAGAAGCTTCCTAGCTTCGGGAGACATCATATCGGGACTCCAAGGAGGATCAAAGGTAATATCTATGTCAACATCCTCCACCCCAGGGATTGCCTTAGCCTTTTGATATACATCCGCCACTATTGCATTGGCAAGTGGACATGTTGGAGTTGTGAGAGTCATCTTAATGTACACCTTTTTCCCATCAATCACCTTGACCTCATAAATCAACCCAAGATTTACAACATCAACTCCAAGTTCAAAATCTATGGCCTTTTTAAGGGCATCCCAAACTTCCTTTTCAGTCACCATGGTCCGAAAAATGCCGATTAAATATTTAAATTTGTGGATAAGATTTATATGATGGTTACCATTCCCTCGTAAGGTGAGGATGATGGTGCAATTGAGGGAGTGTGAAAAACATGGCCCGTTTCGGGGCGATGTATGTCCCATTTGCGGAGAGGAGGGAAAATTCCTACTGAATGATTGGGAACTTACAGCTATAAGTAGGATGCTTGCTGGGATATTGAGGCACTTCCCAGAGAGATTTGGAGTGAAACTGGATGATAAGGGTTGGGCCTACATATATGATATAGTAAAAGGAATAAAGAGGAGGCATCCTAGATTTAGATGGCTGAAAACAAGACACATTATTGCCCTTGTTCTAACGGATGATAAGGGCAGATATCAACTCGATATGGAGAATAAAAAGGTAAGGGCAACCTATGGACATTCCATAAAGGTTGATTTATCGGATTTACCAACAGATGGTATCCCGGAAAAATTGTATTATCCAACAACGGAGGAGGAGCTGGAGTATATTATGGAAATAGGGCTGCATCCAGGTGATAGGAAGTGGGTCCATTTAAGCAAGGAATACAAGGATGCTTACATCGCAGGACTTCATAGGGTTGAGGAGCCTATTATCTTAGAAGTGGATGCCCAGGGTGCCATAGATGAGGGATTCCAGATATACAGGGCCGCCAAAACAGTGTTTATAGCCCTAGAAATTCCTCCAAAGTTTATCAAGGTTGCAGAGAAGAGAGAGATAGAAGTCCCCCCAGAAGAACTTGAGAAGATAGAGGAAGAGAGAAAGAGGAGAGAAAAGAAGCTCAGGGAAGAGGAAGAGAGGAGAAAGAAAAAAATTTAAAATAGTTATGGCAATACACCAATCCCATTGGGCCGGTAGATCAGCCCGGAAGATCGCCA
>CAYXLB010000067.1:0-6660 GCA_964465785.1 uncultured Thermoplasmata archaeon | reverse complement strand
TCACAGGGCAATAATGTGCCTATGATTTTAAAACTTTGTGAAATTTTAAATATTAGGCCACGATTTTACCTTGATGAATGTATTGCAGGTTATAGCAGCCGTACTCATGCTTTTCTTTCTACCAGGATACACACTAATCAACATGCTTTTTCCCAAGAGGGGAGAACTGGATCTGGAGTATGACCAGCTCTATAGGATTGGGCTGGGGATGGGTATGAGCATAGTCATTGCGATTCTGGTAGGCTACATTCTGGGCTATACGGCCCTATTTTACGCCTCCTACATATGGATTGCCCTGATAAATCTGACACTCATATTCTTCGTTATTGGGTTCTACAGGGGCGCCTATCCCACAATAAGGAAGTGGATGGGGCTCGAGGAGGAGGATAAGTATGACAAGCTCATCCAGCTGGATGAGTTGTTGAAGGAGAGAAAGAAATTGATAAAAAAGCTGGAGGAGATTGAGAGAATCATAAAGATCAATCCCAAGAGAAGGGAGTATTATGAGAAGAAGAGGGATGAAATTTTGAAGGAAATTGAGGAAATAGATAAGAAGATAGATATTTTGAAGGAGGTTGTGGAATGAACTACAAGATGGTTATGGTCATCAGGGAAGATCTGAACCTTTCCTGCGGAAAAATAGCGGTGCAGGTGGCCCATGCTGCTGTGGAGTGCACCTTAAAGGCGAAAAAGAGGAAGGACCCATACCTGGAAGAATGGATAAGGGAGGGGCAGAAAAAGGTGGTTGTGAAAACCAAGGATCTGCGCAGTCTCTACGAACTGGAATTCAGAGCTAAAAGCCTCGGGTTAACCACTGCCATAATAAAAGATGCTGGATTAACCGAAGTGCCTCCAGGAACGGTAACCTGTTTGGGCATAGGACCCGGGCCTGAGGAAACTGTTAATAAGGTAACTGGCAATTTACCATTACTATGAAAAAATACATAAGGGCCCTGGGAGTGGACGATTCCTATTTTGTGCCCCACGAGCCAGGGGAGACTTCCCTTGTGGGTATAATTATGAGGGCTCCCAATTATCTGGAGGGAATGCTCATAAGAAAAATAAAGGTGGATGGTCTGGATGCAACCGATGCAATTCTAGACATGCTCTCCTCCAAGTACGGAAAGCAGGTAAGGGTGATTTTCACCCAGGGAATAACCTTTGGGGGATTCAACATAATCGATATAGGGAGAATTTGGAGAGTGACAAACATACCCGTAATAGTGGTGTCCAGGAAGAAACCAGATATGGAAAAGATAGAGGAGGCCCTTGAAAAGCATTTTGAAGACTGGAAAATGAGGATGGAGATGATAAGTAAGTATCCCCTGGTAAATATCAAGAATGGCAGGTTCGTTATCTACGTGCAGTATGCAGGCCTGGATAAGGAGGAGGTGGAAAAAATAGTGTCGCAGTTCACAGTCAGAGGAGCGATTCCAGAGCCCCTCAGGGTTGCACACCTCATCGCCTCAGCCCTGCACTTTGGTGAGTCTAGGGGTAAGCCATAAACTTCTTTTCGTAGAGTGACAGGGCAAGTGGGGTGAGTATGACGGTCAATAATGTGACCAGCACCACCGATGCAAAAAGTGGTCCGCTTATTATCTGCTTCTCATAACCCAGTGCCAGCAGAACCAGTTCAAGGGCACCCCTTCCACCCATTGCAACTCCAATAAATCCAGATGATTTCCTATCGAGCTTTGATAATACACCACCGAGACCGCATCCAATCCATTTTCCAAGGAGCGCAACCAGGGTGAGCGCGATTACGAGTATCCCCATAAAAATTGTAAAACCGAACTGGGATAGAACCTGGCCCAGGGTTAAGCCTATGTAACCGAAGAACAGGGGGGTAAATAAGGCGTGGGATATGGGCTGTATGTCCTCCACAAGCTCCTCATAGGCTACTCTTCTCCTGAGCATTGGCCCTACCCTTGACCCCCATTTGCCAATTATCAGGCCTGCAATGTAGGCACCTATAACCGCCTGCAATCCCACGTACTGGGCAATGAGTCCCAGGAAAAGGGTAAAAAGAATGGTGAATGTTAAAAGGACCTTCTCCCTCTGGGGCCCGCTCCCTATGAGCTTGTCAATAACCGAGTACTTCTCCAGCAGAATTGGAACGATTATGAGAAATGCGGCAAGGAAGGCTATAACACCTATGGAGAGTATCAGAATTGAAGATATTGTAATCTCCGTGCCCAGGGTTAGAGAGCCGACCACACCAATTAGGAAAACTGCAACTATATCATCCACAAAGCTTGCACCCATTATTATGGCCTGGAGCTCCTTGGACGATTTACTCTTCATCAGTATTGAGGCGCATACCTCCACGGCGGTGTTGGATAGTATGACGCTTATAAACAGTGAGGCTGTGAAATCAACACCGAAGAGCTGAAGGGTGAAGAATATGAGAATTATGGAGAAAATCACCCCAAGCACGCCGATAAGCATGCTCTTGTACTTATGCTCGCTGAATGCCTTGAAATCCGTTAGGAGCCCAGAGAGGAGCATGATCATTATTATCCCAAACTGGGCAAAGACCTGCAAAGTTTCGCTGGGATAAAGGACCCCTATAAGGAGGGGACTTAAGATAACTCCTGCGAGAACCTCTCCAATCAGGCTCTGAAACTTATAATGGGAAAATATCAAGCCCAGAAAACGGCCCAAGAAGAGAAGAAGAATTATTGAGAATAGGAAGGTGTTAATATCCATTTATGATCACTGGATATAGTAATAATCCAGGGCCCGGTACTTGTTCTCCCTTTTCTTTTTCTCCAGGTAATGGTAGATGGTGGCATGCTTACTTCCCCTCAGAAGCATCTCCACAGCCTTCTTGGCAGTTTCAATCTGGGTATAGGTGCCTATTATTCCCACTGAATAGCCGTAGACCGAGATGGATGCACCGCTCATCTCCTCGATGATTCTCCTAGTCTTTCCCTGCTTTCCAATTATCCTTCCCCTGAGAACGCGTATTCTATTCTCCCTCTTTCCAGTGAATTCTTTAATGTCCACAGTTTCAAAATAAACATCCTCATCGAATATTCTCCAAGCCCTGGCGGGAGAGAATCCCTGGGCCACAGCCATAACAAAGTCTCTGACCTTCAGGGCCATGAGTGGATCTCCATGGGTATCGTCGATGGTTACATCTCCCTCCTTAGAGTCGATGCTCATCTTCACTCCTGATAGCTCTTCCACTCTCTTCTTAACCTCCCCATGCTTTCCTATCAGAACGGCTATTCTGGACTTGGGAATCTTTACATACATCATTTAGATCACTCCTATCTCCTTTGCAAGATCCTTAACCTTCATCTCCACACCCAATTTCTTGAATACGCGAACCATGTTCTTCATATCCCTAAGCAGCAGCTCATCTGCCAGAGGATGATCTAAAGGCACTGCCTGACCTACATCTATTATGTAGGGCTCATCATACCATACCAGTATATTGTATTCGCTCAGGTCTCCGTGAACCAGTTTTGCCTGGTACATCTTTCTCATTTCTCCAATTATCTCGTATATAATATCCTTATTAAGGCTTTCCATCACCTCCTTCATAAGCGGTGCTGGCATGCTCTCATCACCTATATACTCCATAACCAGTATATTCTTCCACCTATCGATGGGTCTTGGAACCCTAACCCCCCTCCTGTAATAATCCTTCAAGTTCCTGAACTCCTTCTGGGCCCATACGAGGATTATGGTATCCTTGGTCTTGTGAATATGGGCAAACCTGTCATCACCATCGATGAATCTTGATAGGCCCCGATAATTGGCAGTGGTCATCCTGTAAACTTTAATGGCTATATGACCATCCTCTCCAATGCCCCTGAAAACATCTCCCTCCTTTCCCGTGGATATGGGAAACTCAACCTCCTTTATCGTTCCCCTCTTCAAGAGCTTGTAGAAGGCAAGCAGGGTCCTCTTGTCAAAAACTCCCTGGTAGGTCTTCCTATCCTCCATGCCCTTTTCCCTTTTCTCCTCCCTGTAGGGCACGATCTTCTCATACAAAAACTCCTCAATTTCTTCCTTCATTTCCCGAACACATCCAGAAGTTCAGGAAGCTTGTTATTTCTGCTTAAATAACTAGCCTGGGTTCTGGTGTATCTATAAATCACATCAGCCTTCTCATCCTGAAACTCCCAGGGCCTGATTATGACCAAATCCCCCTCCTTTATCCACATCCTCCTCTTTATCTTGCCCGGTATCCTTGCCATCCTGGACTTGCCGTCTGCACACATCACCATCATCCTTGAACCGCCCAATATCTTGTCCACTATTGCGAACATCTCTCCCTTATTTTCATTCGGCAGTGGAACCCTGGTAACCTCCTCAGTCACTTAGTATCACCATTCCACTAATTATATACCAGCTATATAAATTTATCGGAATTATTTTTGCTGGAAAAATAAGAAAAATTTTATTTCAGCATCAAATCTTCATAGGCGCTGAGCGCCGCCATGGCACCCTGACCAGCAGCAATGATTATCTGTCCCGCATAGCCCGTTACGTCTCCTGCAGCGTATATCCTGGGCACGTTTGTGCGCATGGTTAGATCTACCTTGATGTATCCCTTCTCATCGGTCTCCACGCCCAGCTTCTTTGCAAGGCCGCTTATGGGTATGAGGCCCACGTAGATGAACACTCCATCCACCTCTACCTTCTTCTCCTCCCCGGTGGCACGGTCCTTGTAAACCACGCCTTCCACCTTATCCTTACCTTCAATGCTCGTAACCTGCACATTGGTATGATAGGGGATTCCACGCTCTTTGATTATCTTCTCATATGCCTTCTCGCACATGAATCTGGGCATGTACTCGAGAACAACGGGCTCCACACCTATATCCTTGAGATATATGGCTGCAATGGCTCCAGAGTTTCCACCACCTATGACCGCAACACGCTTTCCACGGAAGAAATAACCATCACAGGTAACACAGTAGGATACTCCCTTGCCAAACAGTTCCTTCTCTCCAGGGATGTTCAGGGTCTTGTGGGTGGTTCCCGTGGCAAATATTATTGCCCTTGCCCTGTAGTCTCCCTTCTCGGCCTTTATGAGGTATCTGTCATCCTCTTTTATTATCTCCTTGACCTCGTTTCTCTCGGTTATCTCCACATAGTCCATGGCATGCTCCTTGAACTCCCTCACCAGATCCTCGCCCTTTATCCCCTTGTAGCCAAGATAGTTCTCCACATAGGGAGCTTCCTCGGCCAGACCTCCAGCATTGCCCTTATCGATAATAATAGCCTCCAATCCTGACCTAATTGCATATATGCCTGCACTCAGTCCTGCAGGTCCACCTCCTATTATAGCCAAATCTACATCTTTACTCTCCCTGGCTCCCGTGGGTATTACAAGCCCAAAATCCATTGCGATCACCTCACTTCATCTTCTCGTAAGCTTGCACAACATAGTTTATGTACTGCTCATCGGGATAGGCACCTATAAACTGTACATCCTCATTTATAACAATATGGGGTACACTCATAACCTTCCACCTATCTGCCCATTCTGGAAATTCCATGGCCTCGACCATCTCACCAGTTATGTTCTCATTCAAAATTGCAAATCTATGGGCGGTTCTAACTGCACGGGGGCAGTAGGGACAGGTGGGTGTGACAAAGATCTGGATCCTTACGGGCTTATCAATCTTGCTGAGTTTCTCCATAACCTCAGGAGATACCTCGGCGGTTCTCCTGGATACATCAATAATGTCCTCAATCAATGATGAGAACTCATATCCTGAGGGCAAGCCAACATATCTTATGCGGCCCCCATACCTATCCCCATCGGTAATAACAACGGTGGGGGCATGCTCCAAACCATACTCCTTTGCAAGATCATCCCCAATATTATGCTCTTCAAACTTGATAAGAGGATGCAACTCTGCCACCTCCTGAGCTATGGCAGATGCTACACTGCAGTACTGGCAATTATCACCAACGAATACGATTAATTTGACCTCTTCCCTGAGATGCTTATCGAACTCTCCCTTGAGATATTTCTTATCCTCATCCCTTATGTATGCCATTCTCACCACCTTTTTTGTGGGTATGATAGCACCTATAAAAATATTTGTGGTACAAAAATGGGGAATCAGCTTTCCAGCTTGCGGAGAGCCAGAGCTTTCATCTTTCCATCGCCCAGATCGGAATAGATAAGCACTGCCTCTTTGAGCAGTTTCTCTCTAAGCTCACTGGGTGCTGCATCCGCATAGTAGTAATAGGTATCTGCAACATCATGCTCCATTCCCATATTCTTCATAAGCGTGCCTATCTCCTCCACCCTTTCATTATCGCCATTTACTATGGCTATGGCGAGCTCAACAGTGTACCTGATTCTCCTATCCTCACCCCTCTTTACGGCAAACCAGGCCCTTCCAAGCCATTTCTTAGCCTCATCCTTCTTGTTCTCCGTCATATGGATCTCTGCCATATTTTCAGCAGCATATCCCTCTATTTTAGTCATACCGCTCTCCCTTGCCCGATAATAGCACTGGGAGAATTTTTCCTTGGCCTCTTCAAGCTCACCCATCCTCTTCTGAACCTCACCTAAGTTGTAGAGGGCACGGATGTGATCGTAGCTGTCTGGAGGAAGGTCCTCTAAAGCTTTTTTGTAGAATTTCAGTGCGTTGTATGTGTCTCCCAGAAAGAGAAAGAGGCCAC
>CAYXLB010000066.1:0-6677 GCA_964465785.1 uncultured Thermoplasmata archaeon | reverse complement strand
TACGCAATCCTCCATTGTCACGCCCTTTACGGGCACAAAGGGACAAACATCGGTGGCGCCCATCCTGGGATGTTCCCCATGGTGGTGACGCATATCTATGAGTTCCGCAGCCTTCTTTATGGCTCTGAAGGCAGCTTCTTTTACATTTTCTGGAGGACCAACGAAGGTAACCACAGTGCGATTAGTTGCTTCCCCCGGGTCCACATCCAGTACATAAACATCTTCAACCTCTTTTATGGCGTTCACAATCTCTTCGATGACCTTCATATTCCTTCCTTCGCTGAAGTTTGGAACACACTCAACAATCTTATCCATGTGACCACCAATGGGGTAATTGAGATTAAGTATTATAGGTTTTGGGAAAGGTAATATAGGAGGATGCGATGCCCAATTGTGATAGTGCTTGTAGGCGTTGCCCATGTGATAAATCTCAAGACATACATCGAGAGAATAATAATGGAGGAGGATCCAGATATAGTGGCTGTTGAGCTTGATTATGGCAGGTACCTTGCCCTCACCTCCAAGAGGGAGGGGGAGATGCCCTATTTCTATCGCAAAATGGCCGAGATGCAGAAGAGCCTTGCAGAGATGTTTGGAAGCGAGGCGGGGAGCGAGATGCTCACAGCCGTCAATGTTGCGCAGGTTTTGGGGAAGAGGGTTGCATTCATAGATATGGATTCTGAAAAAATAGTGAGGAGCATAAGGAAGAATATGGGTCTGTGGGAAAAAACAAAGCTCTACGGCTCCCTAGTATTTGCACCCTTCCTTGGCAAAAAGATGAGCAAAAAGGATGTTGAGAAGATAATACGGGAGGAGGATAAGTACATAGAGGAGATAAGGAAAAAGTATCCAGGTTTGTCCAAGGCACTCTTTGATGACAGGGAGGAATTCATGGCCCAAAATCTAAGGGCATTGGATAGGGATGATGTGAAGATCCTGGCCTTTGTGGGGGACGGGCATTTAAAGGGTTTGAAGAAGAGATTGCCTGGGGCCAGGGTAGTTAAGTTGAGGGAAATGCTTACTGAAAGCAGGAGCATATCCTATACCATATCCTTCTGATCATCTGCAGGTTCTATCCCAATCTATATGCTTACCCTTTTCCTCCTTCATCTTTTCCCTGTGGAATCCCTTGAATTCCTTGCCCACATGGCTTCTGGGCTCGCTTATGTATCCATACTTCCTGGCGAGATACTCTATAACATCTATGAAAATGTGGTAGAAGGGCATGAGAAGTGGTCCGTACCAGTGGTCCTCAAAATAATTCTTCAGTATGTTCTTTCCCTGTCTTATCCCGTGGGTCAGGCATCTCTTAAGGAGCTCCATATGCAAATCATTTAATTCATAGGCTTTGAACCAGTCTTTGTCCTTCAAAAGCCCCATGGGAACGAAGAACATGGGCATTATTATGGCCTTGAAGTCCCAGAGATCATCCACAAGCTCAAGGGTCTTTATTATATCCTCCTCCCTCTCCTCTGGCAATCCTGCTATTAAGGTCATGGCAGGCTGCATCCCCACATCCTGCATTATGCCGGCTCCTTCTATAACTATCTCTGGCCATTCCTCGGTGCTGAAGGGCTTTGCCTTCTGGGGCATTATTATCTTTGCGAGGCGGGGAGAGCCTGTCTCAATGCCTATCTCCGCTCCCCACCATGACTGCTTATCATCGATTATTATCTCCGCCAATTTTTCCATTAATTTTGAATCCCTCTGACCCTTAACGATGGCTGCTAAGCTCGCATGGGACCATATAACCCTCCTGGCATGTCTCTTTGCAATTTTGTGGAGTTTTATAAGCTTCTCTTCATTTGGAATTATGTATGAGGGGGGCTTTGCACCATAGAGAAGCACGTCCTCGCTATGCAGGATTGCATCCTTAAGCCCGTATTTCTTGTTTAGGAGCATCTCCCTCTCTATCCTATCAAAGGGCATAAACCTCAGGGGCCTGAGGGTAACGGAGCAGAACTTACAGCCACGGGGACAGCCCCGCATTATCTCCACAAGTCCATTCACACTGGGATACTTTATCTCGGAGATTTCATCGATGCTTGGAGACCTGGAGGGCTTGACGTTTATGAACTTTGGCAGTTCCTCACCCTTCAGGGCCTTTTCCACAACTTCCCCAATTATGAGCTCTCCCTCCCCATCTATGACGGTATCAACTCCCCATTCCTCCATCTTATTCTCCCTGTATCTCCAGTGCCAGGCTGCAGGGCCCCCTGCTATTATTTTCACTCCTTTTCTTTTCATCCTCCTAACGGGTTCGGATTCCATTAGCCTCTCGAAGGATCTTGCATTGATGGTCTTTACCTTGAATAATGAGGCAAATGTGCTCGATGGTGGCCCAAAGCCGAAGTAATCGTGGTGGGATAGGAGAAGAACCTTCGCATCATCCACATGCTTGTGAAGGTGATCGGGGTCTATTATAGCGGCATCAAAACCTTCATCTATCAACTTAGCTTCTATCTTCCTAAGCCCATAGGGAGCCTCCAGGGGACGCCCATCCCTATCAATAACCTTCATCTTAGGTGCAAATAACCATAACCAGAATTTTTCAGGAAATACGAGTGGTGGTCCAGTTGTGCCGAACCCCAGGAACTCCTTGTGATGATGATTTGACATCAGGGTTCTATCGGTAGTCAATACAACCTCAACCATCCACTCACCTACGGGGGAAGGATAGAGGAAAGATATAAATATTTCGTAGGATTTGTATAAAAGATGCTTCCTGTTAAGATAGAGATTATCTCTCTTGGTAAGTTATCCAAAGAGTATGCACCATTGATAGGGGAGTACGAGAGGAGGATAGGTTCCCTGGCCCATGCAAGATTTTCAGAAGGGGGTAAGGTGCCCCCAGATGCCATTCTCCTTGACCCCAGGGGTAGGGAGATGACAAGTCAAGAATTCTACGAGCTAATTAAAGAGAGGTCCTCCAGGGGTGAGAGAATCGTTTTTGTCATCGGCCCACCGCAGGGATTTGGAGATATAAAAGGCCATGAAATGATATCCCTATCCAGGATGACATTCCAGCATGATCTGGCTAGGCTAATCCTCCTGGAACAGGTTTATCGAGCCTTGCTCAGGATGAAGGGAACGAGGTACGAGAAATAGAGAAATGCAATACATTCCCTATTTTCTTCTTATGAAAAGATTTATATAGAAGAAATTTTTTACACCCAACGAGGTGAGGAACCATGATGGCAGGACAACCAATTCTCATACTAAAGGAAGGTACTAGGAGGGAGACCGGTAGGGAAGCAATGAGGAACAATATAGCAGCTGCCAGGGCAATTGCAGACGCGGTTCGCAGCACCCTTGGACCCAGGGGAATGGATAAGATGCTTGTGGATAGCCTGGGGGATGTTGTCATAACCAATGATGGTGTAACTATTCTCAAGGAGATTGATGTGGAGCATCCTGCGGCGAAGATGATGGTTGAGGTGGCAAAAACGCAGGACAGCGAGGTTGGCGACGGTACAACCACGGCAGTTGTGATAGCTGGAGAGCTCCTCAAGAATGCCGAGGAACTTCTCGAGCAGAATGTGCATCCAACGGTTATTGCTGCAGGCTACAGGCATGCAGCCGAGAAGGCTAAGGAAATTCTGGAGCAGATTGCTAAGCCAATAAGCATAGATGATGAAGAAACCTTGAAAAAGATAGCATCCACTGCCCTCAGTAGCAAGAGTGCAAGCATGGCTAAGGATCTGCTCAGCGAGATAGCCGTGAAGGCTGTGAAGAAGGTAGCTGAGCAGAGGGATGGCAAGTACTATGTGGATATAGATTCAATTCAAATTGTAAAGAAGCAGGGTGGGGCCATAGATGATACTGAATTGATTGAAGGAATGATAATAGACAAGGAGAAGGTTCATCCTGGCATGCCCTCCAGGGTTAAGGATGCAAAGATAGCCCTGATAAACATGGCCCTGGAGGTAAAGAAGCCAGAGATAGATGCCAATATACAGATTAAGGATCCCACCATGGTTCGTGCCTTCTTGGAGGAGGAAGAAAAGATCCTGCGCGGCATGGTTGAGAAGATAAAGGAGAGCGGTGCCAACGTTGTCTTCTGCCAGAAGGGAATAGATGACATGGCCCAGCACTTCCTTGCAAAGGAGGGCATATATGCGGTGCGCCGCGTTAAGAAGAGCGATATGGAGAAGCTAAGCAAGGCAACAGGCGCCAAGATAGTTACAAGCCTTGATGATCTCACAAGCGAGGAGCTTGGCCATGCCGAGCTGGTGGAGCAGCGCAAGATTGGCGAGGATAATATGACCTTCGTAATAGGCTGCGAGAATCCAAAGGCAGTGAGCATCCTTGTGCGTGGAGGAACTGAGCATGTGGTGGATGAAGTGGAGCGC
The DNA here is from genome assembly GCA_964465785.1 of uncultured Thermoplasmata archaeon. GTDB lineage: Archaea > Thermoplasmatota > Thermoplasmata > Thermoplasmatales > Aciduliprofundaceae > Aciduliprofundum. Next base: position 2,325 of record CAYXLB010000066.1, on the reverse strand, counting down.
ATCCTCAAGGATGCACTCCATGTTGTGGCCAAGGCTGTTGAGGATGGTAAGATTGTGACTGGAGGCGGCTCAAGCGCAGTGGAAATAGCCCTGAAGCTCAGGGACTATGCTGCCAGTGTTGGTGGAAGGGAGCAGCTCGCAATTGAGGCCTTCGCAGATGCCATGGAGATTGTGCCTCGCACCCTTGCCGAGAACGCTGGACATGATCCAATTGATATGCTCATAGAGCTCCGCAAGGCCCACAAGGATGGAAAGGTTACCTACGGCATAAATGTCTACGAGGGCAAAGTGGCAGATATGATGGAACTTGGCGTTATAGAGCCAATACGTGTTGGCAAGCAGGCAATTGATAGTGCCACCGATGCAGCCATAATGATACTGCGCATTGATGATGTAATAGCCGCCAAGGGAGAAACAAAGAAGGGAGGACCCGAGAGCGGTCCTGGAAGCGAAGAGGAGTAATTAGGAGAAAATAATCCTCTCTGCCACTTTTTTAACTTTTTCCACATGCTCCTTTGGTGTTGCAACCATTATTGCCCAGTCCTGAACCTTTCTGGTCTGCAGTGCCCTTGCAAGGGGCGAGAACTTTGATAGGGGATAAACATGCTCTCCATCCACGATTTTCACATTGGTCTTTGTCAATCTTGGCTCTGAGAGAATAACGTTTCTGCTTGGTATGTCGATCAGCACGTATTCATTTTCTATTCCCGCACTCTCTGCAATTTCCCTCTCAACCTTCCTTCTCTCCTTCAGGTCGCATAGATTTAGGAGAGTATCCCTATAGCTTTCTCCATAATCTTCCTCAAGCTCGTCGAAGGTCTTCACCATTGCCTTCTTGAAAAGCCTCCTGTACTTCAATCTCAGGGCTATTTCCCTTGGATATCCTCCCTGGGATAGGAGGAGCGATATGAGCTCCGAATCGTTGAATCTGTATATTTCGATCCAGTTATCCATCTCAATCTCTTCCACGGCGCGGGAGAGCATTAACTCGCCGATTCTGTTTGTTTTGTGGAAGTAAACGGCGGAGTACATGAGGGCGCGGGCAACAAGCATTCCCTCCAGGGCCGGCACGCCCTTCTTATCCACCATGAGCTCCCCATTCTTTATCTTCAGGGTATGGAGTATGCGAGGGAAATCTATGGCACCGTGGGCCACACCAGTGTAGTGGGCATCTCTCAAAAGGTAATCAAGCTGGTCTGCATCCAGGCTCCCGCTTATCATGTTTATGAGATAATTCTTATCGTCACCGAAGTATTCCCTCTTCTTCTCAAAGTCTTCCAAAGTAATCTCCTTGGTCTTACCCAGTATCATCTTGCAAATCTGTTTCGTATCAAGGCCGTAATCTGCAAGTATTTCGTGTATCCTCTCCCTCCCCTCTATTTCCAGCCCCTCTAGAAGATCTATCTTTCCCTCTATTATCTTTGTTGTTATCTCCATATGGTCAAGTTTCGTCTTCTCATAGAGAAGATACTCCAGGGTGTGGGAAAAGGGTGAGTGTCCCAGGTCGTGGAGCATTCCAGCAGCCTTCAGGAGGTCAATTTCCTCCTTGGGAAGTCCCAGAACTTCGCCCATTCTCCCAGCCACATAACCCACACCAATGGAATGCTCCAATCTGGTGTGATTTGCTCCAGGAAAAACGAGATAACCCAGGCCAAGCTGTTTTATACCGCTCAGTCTCTGCATCTCTGGGGTCTCCAGAAGCCTCAAGGTCACATCTTCGAACTTTATGCTACCATGGATGGCGTCGTGGATTATTTTGAAATCCTCCATGGATGGAAAATTGCGAATTCTTTTATAAATATTGCCCACAAAAATTAATTAAGGGCATCCCAATTTACCCGTATGGAAGACCCCTATATCTGGATGGAGAACCTTGAGGATGAAAGAGTTTTGAAGCTTGTTGAAGAGGAGAACAGGAGATTTCAGAGCTTTGTTGGCGATCTATCCCAGAAGCTCTTGCCAGAGGTTCGTCACTATTTCCACCTCCCAGTTATCTGGGAGGCAAGATTGACCAAGAAGGGCGTGTTTGCAGGAATAAACGAAGCTGGGAGACAAATAGTGAAGAATCTTGATGGGAATGTCGTTCTCGTTGATTCCAAAAAACTGGAGAAGGAGCTCGGAGATGAGGTTCTTCTTCAGGGATTTGACGTTGATGAGAATGCAAGGTTCCTAGCCTACAATTTCTCCCTGGGGGGCTCAGACGAGGGAATAACGAGAATTGTGGATCTTGAAAAGGGGGAAATTGTGGAAGAGCATAGCCCTTCCCTGCTCAATATCGTTTTCCTGGAGAATGGTTATTATTTTTCCCGCTTCTACAGAAAAACC
>CAYXLB010000065.1:0-6718 GCA_964465785.1 uncultured Thermoplasmata archaeon | reverse complement strand
GCATCTTCACCTTCTCGTCACTTATGTCGTGAGGGTCCATCTTGAAGGGATATCCAAGGATTTCTGGGCTTATGAGGTATGCCTTTATATGGTCTCCTCCGCGGTTATCGGTGGCATAACCCAATCCGTGGCCCTCGGCGCCCCTGGGGTCATAGGCGGGCAACTCCTGCTTCTTCACACCCATGAAGCAATCCACGCACCCATATTTCTCGGCAAGCCTATAGCCACCTTCTGCAAGAATCTCGCCGAATCCCTCACGCTTTGCAATCTTGGGAATGTAATAATGCAGGACCTCCGTATTTCCCCAGCGGAATGGTGGAGCATCTCCCAAATCTTCCTGCTTCAAGAATCCACGATCATATAGCTCCATGGCAGTTGCAAGGGTACCTCCAGTCGATATGGTATCCAATCCATATTCATCGCATAGGTGGTTCGCTTCTATTATACTCGCCAAATCATTTATTCCAAGATTTGCACCCAGTGCCCAGGTACTCTCATACTCAGGACCCTCTGTTTCACCAACAGTTTCCGTATCGTTTACACGGCCGCATCCTATTGGACAGGCAAAACAGGGCTTGTTTCTCTTTAGGTACTTCTTTGCCATGGCCTCTCCGCTTTGCTCCTCAGCATACTCAAACTGTCCGTAGCGGAAGTTGCGCGTTGGATACAAGCCATTCTGATTTATTATATTCACAAGAATTGCAGTGCCATAGGCAGGCAAGCCCTGACCTGCAACTGGATCGTTTTTGAGCTTATCCGTTTTCTCACGCATAACACTTGTGAACTTTCTGCGGTCTATGACCTCAACCCTCTTATGGCCCCTGACAACTACCGCCTTTAATTTTTTACTTCCCATAACCGCACCAACGCCGCCTCTAGCTGCAGCCCTGTGCCCATTGTTCATGATTGCAGAGAATCTCACAAGATTCTCCCCAGCGGGCCCTATGGAGGCAATTTGAACATGCTTGTCTCCAAACTCTTCGGTGAGAATCTTCTCAGTCTCTCCTACTCTCTTGCCCCACACATGGGAGGCATCCTTTAGCTCAACCTTTTCATCCTCTATACGGAGATAAACAGGCTTATCGCTCTTCCCTTCGAATATTATCATATCCCATCCGGCCTTCTTCAGCTCGGCTCCAAAGAATCCTCCAGAATTGGCCATGGCTATGTATCCTGTCAATGGGCTCTTTGTAATCACCATGTATCTTCCACCTGTGGGTGCCGTTGTGCCAGTTAATGCACCTGTAGAGAATATCAACTTATTCTCCTCGCTAAAGGCATCCGCCTTTGGATCCATCTCTTTTAGAAGATAATGTATTCCAAAGCCCCTGGTTCCAAGCCATTTCTTAACAAAATCCTCGCCAAACTCTTCAACACTTATATCTCCTGTGCTCAAATTCACTCTCAATATCTTACCCCAGTAGCCATACATTCTACCACCTCTTTGACATGATATAGCATGGTAAATGCATAAAAGTAATTTTCCACATGCCTATTTAAGCATAACGAATAATAGAGATTTTCCCCTCTTTTTTAACGATTTGCGGATTCAAAAAATTTATAGATTATTAGGGGATATTGGAAAGCATGCTCCAAATAACATTGCCAGATTATGCCAAGGATACAATAGTGGATTTCATTAGAGATTTTGTTAAGGATAAGAATGTAGTTGTGGGGTTAAGCGGTGGTTTGGATTCATCCGTAGTGGCCAAACTATGTGTTATGGCCCTGGGGAAGGAGAGGGTATTGGGTGTCCATATGCCCGATAGGGTCACACCTGAAAAGGATTCTGAAGATGCCAAGCTCCTGGCTAAGGAGCTGGGAATCGAATATAGAACCTTACCTATAGATGATATTGTGGAAAACCTAAGCCGAAAAATAGGGCTGAAGAAGGATATGAGTATTGCAAATCTTAAGGTAAGAACAAGAATGCTCATTCTATACTCAATTGCCAATGAAGAGGGAAGATTAGTGGCGGGAACTAGCAATAAGAGTGAACTTCTTGTAGGATATTTCACAAAGTATGGAGATGGAGCCAGCGATTTTGCACCCATCGGAGATCTATACAAAACACAAGTGAGGATTCTGGCGCAGAAGATTGGAATACCAGAAAGGATAATAAATAAGGTTCCGAGCGCCGCACTTCTCCCAAATCAGACAGATGAGGGAGAGATGGGCATAGATTATGATACTCTGGATAGAATCCTCTCCTATATGGAGCTCGGTTTTCCTGCAAAGGATGTGGCTGAAATGCTAAACCTGCCCCTTATAAGGGTGGAAAAAGTATATGAGATGCACGAGAAAAGCAGGCATAAGAGGGTGCTACTTTACATACCGAAGATTGGGGTTAAAACGGTGAATACCGATTGGAGAGAGTAATCAGAGCATAAGGAACATCTGGGCATGGGGCACACCCTTTATTCTTATTACCCCTTCTTCCTCCACAAACCCTTCTTTAATGGCCAAGTCCACAACATGCTCTCCAACCAAATTTGCTATGGTGGCAATTTTCATACTATTTATAAAGGTTGTATCGGTAACAAAGGACTCGTAGTAGAAGCTATCCTTCACCTCCAAAACCAATTCTCCCTCCTCAAATTTCTTACCAAGAAGCTCTCGATCACAGGCTGCAACCATTACCTCGCCACGAACCTTGTATATTCTCATTGCTATTTTATGCTCAGACGTATCTGAAGACACCACTACGCACCTCGGATATTATTCCCTGCCTATGCATCTTCTCTATAATCCGCGCGGCCTTGCTCTCATCAATTCCTTCCTTTTTAGCCTCTTCAATTATGTCGCTAAGCTTCGCATAGCCCTCTCCCTCGCTAGAAAGCCTCTTAATTATATCCTCCATCCGCTCCATAACACTCCTCTGCCTTGCACTGATTCCTGTATAGAGTATATCAGCATCCAGTATTCCCTCCTCTGTGGAGGTCTCCTTGAGGAAATAATCCACAATCCTTATGGCTCTCTCGGCATCTTCCCGGGTAACCACATCGCTCAGTCTTGCCCTTGCTGAGGCTTCTGCCAGTCTTATCATGGCCTCAAGTTGTCTCGGTGTAATAGGCACAGCATGGGTCTCTTCATACTTCTTCCTGGTATCCACATACTTCTTAAGAATCATATCCTTGGCTTCATCGCTCATCTTTGGGATGATATTCCTCTTTGCATATGCCACATACTTCCTTATGAAATCAGGGCTTAGACCAACATCAAACTGCTTAACCACAATATTATCCTCTTCCTCAAGCTGAAGCATCTCCCCCGCAAGATGAGCCTCAAGAATGTGATTTGCAAGGGCCTTGTCCCTCTCTGGATTTGGAACGTCAATTATCTTAAATATCACATCAAATCTTGAAAGTAGGGGCACGGGTAAATCTATCTGGTCCACCAGAGGCTTGGAAGGGTCAAATCTTCCATACTTGGGATTGGCCGCACCCAGAATCGAGCATCTCGCCATCAGGGTTGCATATATTCCAGCCTTGGTAACAGCTATTATCTGCTGCTCCATTGCCTGATATATGCTATCCCTATCAACGGGGCTCATCTTATCGATTTCATCAATGGCTGCTAGGCCCATATCCGCTAGCACCAGGGCACCCGCCTCAAGTGTCCATCTTCCAGTTTCGTCCCTAACAGCCGTAGCAGTTAGTCCAGCAGCCGATGAACCCTTGCCCGATGTGTATATACCCCTAGGAGCGAGTTGAGCCATATATTGAAGCAACTGGGATTTTGCAGTACCTGGATCGCCCACAAGGAGAATATGAATGTCTCCCCTTATCCTCGTACCATCCTTCATCTTCTTGGTTACCCCTCCAAACATTTGCAGCAAAAGGGCCTCCTTCTCTATGTCCATTCCATAGATTGTAGGAGCTATTGCTTTTCTCATCCTATCGATTATATCCCCCTTGCTGGCCTCCTCCCTTATGCGTATCTCATCCTCCTCAGTTATCTCTATACTCTCCAATTCCTTCTGCTCCTTATCTATGCTCACCACATCAAGATAAATGTCGAATTCGGTTGTTTTAACATTTCCGGACATCCTGCGCTCCTTCGCACGCAATATACCGTTGATAACAACCCTATCTCCAGGTACAATCTCCCCTGCAAGGTCATCTTCTACGTAGGCCATAAGCCGCTGAGGCTGTTCTCCTCCCCTCAAATTCTCGGGATTATCCTGAATCTCAAGGCGCTGGGTATCCACAAACTCGGATTCATCTATGACAAGCTTGAACCTTATCTTGGGCTTGGTTTTTCCGCAATGTGTACATTTTGTGGGTTCCTGCAATTTAGTTCCCTCTTGTATAAGTTTTGTTATGCCTCCACAATCACTGCACTTAAAGGCAGCTGTCTTCAGCTTGGGTCTTACCTCCGTGACCCTCCTTATTATGCCCTCGATACTCAGAAACTGCCCAAGGTGTACACTCCTCAAATCCCTTATCTCCTTCCTCCTGTCCTTAGGAAGATGATGAACCCTTAAATGAATATGATAATCCTCCTGCAAATAATCCCTTATGGCCATCTCCCCGATTTCAAGATACACATCTGGATGCTTTAAGAAATCCTCTGCAAAGGCTGGATCGTAGTTTTCAATATCTTCAAATTTCACATATAGGCTCTTGGTATCCGGATACTCATCGGCAATCTGGGATAGGGTTAGGCCATATCCAGAATGGGAGAAGAAATCGTGCCATAGGGACTTTATATCACTTTCAGCGTAATACATGCATCCACCACATAGGATTTGGGATATTAAATCTTTTCATTGCCTCTTTGCCCTAGCCTCAATTTCCTCAATAACAAACTCCCTGGCCAGCCTCAGACTATCTTCATCTATGACCAACTCGGAATCCCTCAAAGCCAGGTACCTTGTGAGCGATGCAGATGCAGCTATCTGGACGGCCCTATCCACAATCCTCAAACTCACAGGAGCGCCCGTTCTGTCTATCTCCTGGGCTATCTCATCTCCCAACTTTACAAAATCATCCTCCTCAATTATGAGCTTGGGCATGTTCAAGGTGAGAAGATGATAGGTATAGGTCACATGCTTCCTGAGGGTATCGGCAAGATAATAATCCACCTTTCCACTGGCTATTCTCTTCATATTCTCCCATATTAATTTCCTCCTCTCAGAGGTATTCAAGAATAATTTGCATAGCATTCTGTCCTCCACGGCATTGAAATTTGGATCGTTTATGGTGTTTCTCCATCTGCCTCTCGAAATCTGCGTGTTGTAATTGACTATGAAGAAACTTGTTACCTTGTATGGTCCTATTATACCCGTTCTAGTTTCGTCCCTAACCTCTCGACGTTCCATAACAAGCTTCAGTTTCTCAACCATGCCACGGTAGGCAAAGAAATCCTTGAACTCGGGAATTACCCAATCCACCGGGTAATCCTGATATGCCTCAAGAATAGCTATGAACATCTTGGGTGTCATCCCCTGCGCATAGCGAAGTCTGCCAATTATTCCATGGGCAGGCACCCCCTTCTCCTCTTTTCCTCGGAGGAGATCATCCGTTGCAAAGGTCTTGCCTGTTCCAGGCTCTCCAAAATAGGCCAGGGAGAATCCAGTTTGGTTTATCTTTCTCTCTAGATTCGCGGAGGAGTATACAGGTATATTGGCCATGGAGTACTGCTGGATTATTGGCAATAGGGCATCCATGTACAGCTTCTCCCCCATTATGCTCTTCATATACTCTACAATGTCCTTTATGGAGGATATTTTCTTTACCCACTCTTCCACATCCTCCTCCTTTACCCTTCTTATGAAACTTTCGTATTCCCTTTTTAGGGAGAGAACTACAAACTCATATTCCCGCATCGCTTCCTCAGTGCTAAGCTTCATATTTCCCCGACGATACTTCTCTATCCACCTTTCAATATTTTTGAGGGAGATAAGAGAGTAGAGCTTTGCACCTCCTTCTTCACCCACCTCCATAAGCAATCCTGTATTGCGGAGCCTACCCATAATTCCGTAGGAGCCTGTTTTGGCGATGAGCCACTCCTTTGCATTTTTCTGTGTCCAGGCTCGCTGCATTCTCTGAAGATAGATCAAGGCTTCAAGCTGCTCTATATCCCCTGTATTCTGGATTATATATCTCATCCAGTTGTTGAACTGCTGAGTAGATATCTCAGGCTCCTTGGAAATCTTCACATATCTTCTCTTTTTCATCCATGTACCCTAACTCCGTGAAGGGATATTAAGATATTGCTGGAAAACTCTATAAGATACTATGCACATATCTCCCTATGGATAATAAAACAAAAACCATGCTTTGCGTGGCCATTGCAGGCCTGTTTTTCATACCTGCAATAATTTTCAACCTATGGTACCTGGCTATTATAGCAGCCTTCTTCGACTGGCTACCTTTGCCAACAGGCTGGATGAAGATGGGAGGAGAAGTGAACAAGAATACCCTAATTCTGCATGTTATCACCACCCTCATCGCCTACGCATTCCTCATAATCTGGATAATCCTTGCCACCCCAATTTACGGCTTTCTCTTCCTGGAGATATGGTGGAGTGCCGTTGTCGTGGGAATTTTCATAACCAAATAATTCCCCTTTCATTTTAGAGGCAAGATTTTTATTCTGATGTTGGATATCTTGATTAAGGATATATGAAATGGTAAAACTTCTCATACCGGATAGATGTTCCAGGCATACCCAAATTTTTATATTTCCTAATCTTTACACCCATCTATGTACG
>CAYXLB010000064.1:0-7045 GCA_964465785.1 uncultured Thermoplasmata archaeon | reverse complement strand
AGCTGGACATCACACCTGGAGTGGCCTCGAGGATAGGGTTCATAGTATTTCTATGGGAAGATAACATAGGATATTCCTACTTCCCAGCACAGAGCATGTTTGAAAATCTCAGCACATGGAACACCATTACCTCCTCAGATAACTGGGAGAGCGTCGCTATACCTGAATTTGGAGCCTTGGGAATTGTGGGAGTGGGTATGGTAATAGCGGCTGTAGTGCTTCTGAGAAGAAGGAGAACCTAATCCCTTTACACAATTTTTTAAATGGCAAAAATCCATGCCCCCCTATGAACATACCCCTTGACATAGAGTATGAGTACGAGATAGAAGTCACTGAAGAGCTCACAGCAAGACAGATAGGACTTGAAGTTCTCGTGTTTTCAACACCCTCTCTGGTGCAAACCCTGGAGATTGCCGCTCTAAAATGCGTGCAACCCTACTTGCCAGAGACCCATACAACAGTGGGCACGGGAATATGCATCAAGCATCTTAAGGCCACACCTATTGGAGATAGGATTAAAGCAAGGGCAAAGTTGATAAGGGTGAACGGTCCCAAGCTTGAATTTGAGGTAGAGGCCTGGGATAGCCAGGGTAAGGTAGGTGAGGGTAAGCATTACAGGTACATAGTTGATAAAAAAGAGTTTGAGAATAGAATCAAGGGGATGATGAAATGAAGGTGCTTCTGGCACAAACCTCTGTGGATTTTAACGTGGAGAAGAATGTGAATAGGCTCATAAAAATCGTGAAGGAAAACGATGCGGACATTTACATATTTCCAGAATTGTATTTGACGGGTTACCTTATAAGGGACAAGATTGTAGAGAGGGGCATAAAGATCCAAGATAGGATTATGGAGAAAATTGCAGAAATATCGGATAACAAGCTCATAGTATTCGGATTTCCAGAGAAGGATGATTTTTTATACAATTCTGCAGCCGTTATACATGATGGAAAGATTGAGGTTGCCAGAAAAATATACCTTCCAAATTTCGGGCCCTTTGAAGAAAAGATCTATTTTAAGGAAGGGATCGAGCCCTTCGTAACGGATACGCAGTTTGGCAAGATTGGTGTGCAAATATGCTACGATGCCTTTTTCCCCGAGATAGCCAAACTCCAGGCCCTAAAAGGCGCAGAGATTATAATAAACATATCGGCAAGTCCCATAACCTCAAGATCTCTTTTTGAAACGGTCATTCCTGCAAGGGCCATTGAGAACACGGTATTTTTCGCCTATGTGAACTGGACAGGGCTGCAGCGCACCATGGAGTTCTGGGGTGGCTCTATGCTCTACTCTCCGCGGGGCAAATTGCTTTATAAGGCCCCCTATTTTGAAGAGCATATAGGCATTGTGGATATTGATAAGAATGAGCTGGATATAGCAAGGAGATTGAGGCCTACCCTGCGTGACACAAACCTAAATTTCTTCAATCTACAATATCCATAAGCTTGCCAGAGTTCTTGCTTGTGAATAGGAGAAGCCCGATAAGCATGACAAATATGCCTGCAAAGAGAAGGAGGTTCACTATCCCAAATATGGATATCAAGAAACCAACCAGACCCATGGAGATGAGGGCAGCTCCCTGAATAACGGCACCCTGGGCACCGAATACCTTACCACGGTACTCATCCTTGACCGCTTTTTGAAGTATTGCGTTTGTGGGACTTGAAAGAAGAGAGTTTGTAAATCCTATGCCAAAGGCAATGGCAACTGCAACCAAAAAGATGGGTACTAGCGCCATGGTGGCTATCAAAAGCCCTATGAGAATTATTCCCATGCTTATGAGATGCACATTTCTGATCCTCCCCGCCAGAATACCAACCCCAAAGGATCCAGCAACTGCTCCTACGCCAAAAAGGGTTTCAAGAATACCTAGACCCACAATATCCATATGAAGAACATCCCTGATGTAGAGCGTATAGACTACATTCATCCCGCCCACAACAAGCATTATCACTCCAAATATGGCTACTATGAGGAGAACAACTCTGTTCTGTCTCATATACCTGAAGCCATCTATCATCTCGCCAAAGGCATGGCGGCTCACTCTCTTGATCTCCTCCCTATACCTTATAAGAAATATCATAACCGCCGAAAATAGATAGGTTAGGGCATCGAAGATGAAGGTGGCAGTGTATCCAATAAGTGCCACAAGTCCAGCCCCTATGGCAGGTCCCAGAACAACGGCAAGCATGTAGGTCATCTGGGAGAGGGAGTTCGCCTCTACAAGTTTCTCTTCCCTTACAATATTTGGAATGATCGCATTTCTTGCAGGATAGAAAAATCTGGAGACTGTGGAAAGGGAAAATATGAGGAGATAGACATAGAGATACGATACGGGAAAGATCAAGAGTGCAACTATGCCAGCACGTATCAGATCTGCCCATATCATGGTGTGTTTTCTTCTCCACCTATCCACAAATACACCTGCAATTGGCCCGAATATCAAGACTGGCAGGGATGAGAATATAAAGAGAAGAGATACATCAATGGCACTTCCCTGCCACCTATAAACTATGAGTGCTGCAAGACCCATAAAAGCAACTTCATCGCCTATATTGGATACCACCTGCCCGATCCAGAGCTTAAGGAAATTTCGATTCTTCAGCACTCTTTTCATTCCCTCTAGGGTCACGCGGGGGTTATGAGAATTCTCTTATTTAACCCTTGAGAAAGGAAACTTTTATGGTATAAAGGGCAATTCCCTCTCCCATGGATGAGATGCAAGAGATGCTGGAGGCCATGGGCCTTAGCTCCTGGGAAGAGCTTTTCAAGGATGTGCCAAGGGAGGCAAGGAAGGATGGAATAAATATTTCAAGTATGGAGGAGTACGAGCTTTTCCGTTATGCAAAAAAATTGGCGGATAAGAATAAAAACTTCTTCCAGATGCCAAATTTTCTGGGTGCTGGAGTTTATTTTCATTTCATACCTCCTGCTGTCCTGGCCTTGGCATCCAGGTCTGAGTTCTACACCTCCTACACTCCCTATCAGGCTGAAATCTCCCAGGGTATGCTCCATGTTCTATTCGAGTACCAGAGCTTGATCGCCAGGCTCACTGGCATGGATGTGGCCAACTCTTCCATGTACGATGCCTCAACATCCCTAGGCGAGGCGGCCAGAATGGCACATAGAATAAATCGTGGCAAGGAAATTTTGGTCCCCGAAAACCTGCACTGGGAGAAGGAGAGCGTGCTCAAAAATTATATTGCAGGGCTTGGTATGAAAATAAGGAAGTATCCACTCAACCCTAAAGGCATGGTGGATCTGGATGCTCTTTCCTCGATGATTAACAAGGATACCTCCGCAGTTTATGCTGAGAATCCAAATTTCTTCGGGGTTATAGACGAGAATGTCATGCATATAAGAGAAATAATTGGAAATGCCCTGTTAATTGTGGGAGTTAATCCCCTATCCCTGGCTTTGCTCAAGCCCCCGGGAGAGTACGGGGCAGATATAGTCATAGGCGAGGGACAGATTCTTGGTAACCCCATAAGCTTTGGAGGCCCCCTCCTGGGCATATTTGCAACCAAGATGAAATACGTGCGCAAAATGCCTGGCAGGCTTATAGGAGCAACCAGGGATGCAGAGGGAAGAAGGGCATTTGTTATGACATTGCAAACAAGGGAGCAGCATATTCGCCGTGGAAGGGCAACTAGCAATATATGCTCCAACGAAGCACTCTGCGCGCTCCTGAGCACACTCTATTTAGCCTATATGGGCTCCAACGGATTGAAGAAGGTTGCAAAGAAGAATATGGACAATGCCAAAACCCTTATGGATATGCTAAGCAAGGCTGGCTTTGAAGTCCCTCATTTCAAGGCACCGCATTTCAACGAATTTCTATTGGATTTGCCTAAAAATCCACATCTCGTGAATAAGGAACTATTGAAAAAAGGTGTGCAGGGAGGATATCCAATCAATGAAGGATGCTTCAGGGGAATCGGGCATGCCATGCTATTATGCACAACGGAAATGCACACAAGAGAGGATATGGAGAAATTGGTAAGCGCACTGAAGGAGGTGCTTTAAATGTACAGGCAGGCAAGGTATGATGAGCCCTTGCTTTGTGAGATGCAAAGCATGGATGAGGAGGAAATCAATGTGGATTTGCCCGAATCTATGAGGAGAGAGAAGCTGGGCATACCAAACCTTCCCGAATATGAGATTGTTAGGCACTACACACGTTTATCACAGATGAATTATGGTGTTGATATCAATATTTATCCCCTAGGCTCCTGCACAATGAAGTACAATCCAAAATTAAATGAGGAGATAGCAAAGATGTTCCTCTACCTACATCCGTACCAGGACGAGAGCACTGTGCAGGGAGCTTTGCAGATAATGTACGAGTTGCAGGAGATGCTCAAGGAGATAACGGATATGGATGCCTTTACACTCCAACCTGCTGCTGGCGCACACGGAGAGTTCACGGGCATGCTCATTGTGCGTGCCTATCACCAGTTAAAGGGAGAATTGGATAAGCGTCGCAACGTCCTAGTTCCAGATTCTGCCCATGGAACAAATCCCGCAAGTGCAGCCATGGCTGGATTTAATGTAATTGAAATCCCTTCCAACGATAGGGGGATGGTGGATATAGAAGCATTGGAAAATGCCACAGACGATACAACAGCAGCTTTCATGATCACAAATCCAAACACCCTGGGCATATTCGAAGAGGATATAATGGAGATTGCAAACATTATGCACAAGAATGGAGCATTGCTCTATTACGACGGTGCGAATCTCAACGCCATCATGGGTATAACCTCTCCGGGCAAGATGAATTTCGATATTGTGCATCTCAATCTCCACAAGACATTCTCCACACCCCATGGTGGCGGCGGTCCAGGAAGCGGGCCTGTGGGAGTTCGTGGCGAGCTCGTTGATTTCCTGCCCGTGCCAATTGTGAATTACGATGGTGAAAAGTATTTCCTAGATTACAACGTGAAGCACAGTATTGGAAAAGTACGCTCCTTCTACGGCAATTTTGGAGTGCTTGTAAAGGCATGGGCATACATAAAGAGACTAGGCGGCGAGGGATTGAAAAATGCAGCCATACGCTCAGTGGTAAATTCCAACTATCTCAAGGAGAGAATAAAGAAATATTACGATTTGCCCTACAAGGATCTTAGAAAGCACGAATTCGTTGTTAAGCCCAAGAATGCCACAGCTTTGGATGTTGCAAAGCGCCTCCTGGACTTCGGTGTGCATGCCCCGACGATTTACTTCCCGCTCATTGTGCATGAGGCACTTATGATCGAGCCCACAGAAACAGAAACCAAGGAGAATCTAGATAAATTTGCAGATATTATGATAAGAATTGCCAAGGAAGCTGAGGATGAGCCAGAACTGCTCAAGGAAGCGCCCCACAACACATCGGTTAGAAGGGTTGATGATATCTTGGCCAATAGAAAGCCCGTTCTATCATGGAAGATGTATGAAGAGATGAAGGAAAAGGGAGAAATAGATTACTGAGGAGAATAGGGCTCGTAGAGATTGTGCTCTATCCCCAGGGAATCGAGAATCTTTCCCACTATGTAATCGACAACATCCTCTATTTTTTTAGGTTTGAGATAGAAGGCGGGGATTGGGGGGATAATAACAGCGCCTAATTTGGATAGCTTTGCCATATTCTCCAATACTATGGGATTTAAGGGTGTTTCCCTTGGAACTAGGATAATTTTCCTTCTCTCCTTTAAAGCCACCGAGGCGACTCGAGTTACAAGGTTATCCGCTATACCGCACGCAATCTTTGCCAGTGTGCTTGTGGAAGATGGGGCTATCACAATTGCATCGAATTTGCTCGTTCCAGAGGCAATATCCACATTCATATCTCCATTATCATAAACTTTAGAGGCCATATCTTTAACATTTTCCACTCTGTAGGGAGTTTCAAATTCTATGATCTTTCCAGCATTCTCCGAAATTATCAGAATCGTCTCCTCTTTTTTCAACTCCTCTAAGAGACGTATTCCAATTATGGCTCCAGATGCCCCTGTTATGGCTATAACAATGCGCATAGATGATTATCTCCTGCTCTCTTATTAATTTTTAGGAAAATTTTTAAAAATTTGTATGAATTGCCTATGGGAGGTGAGAAAATTGATCGCCCTAGTCTCTTTGCTTCTGGTCATACTATTCTCCATCATATTCGTGAGAATAGGTACGGTGGCTCTAGAGATGACGGGATTGTCAAGGGAGGTGGCTGCATTTCAGGCGCAATCTGCCTACACGGGAGTCGGATTTACAACAAGCGAATCTGAATATGTGGTATCCCACCCCGTGAGAAGGAAAATAATAAGAACGCTTATGTTTGTGGGCTCTGCGGGAATTGCATCCGCCATAGCTATGCTATTCCTGAGCTTTGTGGGCAAGACTCAAGAAGAGAGTTTCTACACAATAATCTATCTACTCATCGGCTTGATTCTTCTTTACATATTTGCCAAATCTAAACTTGTGGATAGGGGCTTGAGATATGTTATTAGAAAAGCTTTGAAAAAGTTCACAAAATTGCATGTTTATGATTACGAGCTCTTGCTAGGGCTCTCCAAGGGCTACTCCATAGGCCAATTTAAGGTTAGAAGGAATAGCTGGCTTGCAAATAAAAAACTGGAGGATTTAAAACTGAAGGAGGAGGGGATCCTGGTTCTTGGAATACACAGAAAATGCAAGGATAAGGAGGTCTTTATGGGGGTTCCGAGGGGAGATGTACTTATCAAGCCCGGTGATGTTATAGTGTGTTATGGGCCCGAAGATGGGATAAAGAAACTTGCCCATAGAATTAAGGGCACCAAGGGAGATAAGGAGCACAGGGAAGCTGTGAAGATGGAGAAAATAAGAGAAATGGAGGAAAAAATGGAATTCACATCATAGGCATTATTTTTTTATGTTTAATTCCCATACTCTCCACGGTGATCATCATGCCAAGGATTGGAATAATTGGAGGCTCAGGGGTCTATGGAGTCTTCGAGCCAAAGAAAAGCGTGAAGGTTCACACACCCTACGGCTTGCCTTCTGGAAATGTGGAAATAGGAGAGGTAAATGGTGT
>CAYXLB010000063.1:0-7052 GCA_964465785.1 uncultured Thermoplasmata archaeon | reverse complement strand
TCAATATTCTCAAGCACAATTTTTCTTGCTTCTTCAAAGGGAATTAGATTTGTAAAGGGCCTCATAAAGGGGATATGCACAAACCGACATATCAAATTTACCTTTCTTTTTGCAGGAGTGGGGAAAGCCAAAAATTAAAATATGAAAGAAGCATATAATTTAATTAGGCTAAAAGGTGATGAGAGTGAAAAGGAGCATTGTGATGGGTTTGATGCTCCTCCTGATTATGAGCTTAATGGGAGTTATGGTAGATGCGGAATCTCAAAATACGAGGAGTTTTCCCAATGCTCCTGAAAAGCACATAGTGATAAATGAGGTATGTGATAATCCTCCCACAATGGGAGGGCCCTGGTTTGAGATATACAATCCAACTGATATATCATTCAATACCTCTGGCTGGGTGGTATGGTTTGCATCCATATATTGTCCAGTAGAAATGCCCACAATAGTGATTCATCCACATGAATATGTAATTGTAACATGGAATAAAAATAAGGAGAGTGTGATTAATTATTGGCACATCGACGCATCTGTAAAGGTTATTGGATTATCTGGGTGGGGTTCTCAGTGGGATCGTTTTTCTATCACAAAGGGAGAATGGAATACAACATATTATGATGGGGTGGGAGAACCCGGAGGAGAATTTGCCCCAAGGCATATTCCATCTCTTCCGCTGAACCATTCCTGGGCTCGCTATAGGGGTGGCTATGACACGGACAATTTCACCAACGATTTCTACGATGAGCCCAACCCAACGCCTGGATACGAGAACCACAGAAGCAAGGAGGGCGGAGAGAATAATGGAAACGAGATATACTGGATTCTCGGTATTGGAATTGGCGTAGGTGCTATTGTCGCCGTGGCAGGAATTTATTATCCTCACAAAAAGAGGTGAAACATATGAATATGTAAAAATTTTAGGCTCCCAAGATTTTTATATTTTTTTCTTTCGTGGATAACCTTAAATATCCCGTGAATATTTGATGGGTGATGAAATTTGCACATATTGCGGATGCGCATCTTGGGGCTTTTAGCAAGAATCTGGAGCTCAGGGATTTGAATTTCAGGGCATTTGAGATGGCAATAGATAAAAGTATAGAGGAAAATGTAGATTTCATCCTGATTGCTGGAGACCTATTCCACAATCCAATTCCAGATATGGAAATAGTGCGCCGTACCGTGGAGGTGCTTAGGAGAGCCAGGGATGCTGGTATAAGGATATATTCAATCTATGGCTCCCATGACTTCTCAGCTGGAAGCACTGCCCTTCTGGATGTTCTCCACTCCACAGGTTTGTTTGAGAAGGTTGTGAATTACGAGGTGCAGGATGGGAAGTTGAGACTCATTCCTGTGGAGGATGTGAGTGGAGTTAGCATAGTGGGTATATCGGGATTGAGCTCAGCCAGGGAGGTTGAGTATTTTGAGCATCTGGATTTTGAGTATTTGGAAGATATACCAAATCCAAAGATATTTGCATTCCACACAACCATAAGCGAGTTGAAACCCTCCTATATCCCGGACAAATATGCAGTTCCCAAGTCTCTCCTTCCCAGGGGATTTGATTACTATGCAGGGGGGCATTTGCATGAGAAGATAGTATCAAGCCTTAATGGTTCACCCCTCATCTATCCAGGAGCATTGTTTGGAGCGACCTACAATGACCTTGACATATTGAAGGAGAGGGGTTTCTTCATTGTGGAGGATTTCAAGCCAAGGTTTGTGAAGATTGAAGTTTGCAAATTCTTCAAAAAAATACTGAAGGTTGATGGCTTGGATGCTAAGGATGTGGAGAGAAGATTATTGGATATGTCCCAGCAGGATTACAGTGGCATGGTGGTCATATTGAAGGTGAAGGGCGAGCTTCTATCTGGAACTACAAGTGATATTGATTTTCACGTAATCCGGGAAAATTTCAGAAAAACTGCCATTGACATCCTGCTCAATACCTATGCCCTGTCAACGAGGGAGAGGAGAAAAATTGAGATTATTGGGGAGAGCCGAGAGGATATTGAAAATGAAGCCCTTAAGAAGATATCAAAGTATGGCTTCTCAGTGACTAGGAGGATATTTGATATACTAAGAGAGAGGCAGCCCGAGGACATGACCAAGGATGATTTCAATACAAAATTAATGGGGGAGATTATGAATGTGATCAAGGACATAGGGGAGGAAAAGAAAGAAGTAAAGAGGGAGAGGAGAGAAGCTAAGATAACCCTCTTTGATTTTGGGGGTGTGTAAATGATAATCAAGAGTATTCATCTAAAGAACATAAGAAGCTATGTGGACGAGAAAATTGAGTTTGATAGGGGCATAATACTATTTGAGGGAGATATAGGAAGCGGTAAAACAAGTATATTGATGGCCATTGACTTCGCCCTGTTTGGAAATTCCACCAGGGATTTCTATGAGAGGTTATTGAGGAAGGGGGCAAATAGGGGTAGTGTGGAAATACTCTTTGAGCATAATGGGAGGGAATACAGGGTATTCCGTGCCTTGGAGAAGAAGGGCAGGGGTATAAGCAATACCGAATCCTATGTGGAGACTGAGGAAGGCAAGATACAGTTGGGTGCAAGCGAGATTCGGCATTACATCCTCAATCTTTTGGGGGTGAATGTTGAGGGTAGAAGGAGAAAATCGCTCCCCATAGTCAAATACGCTATCTATACCCCACAGGAAACAATGAAGGAGATACTGGAGGGGAACTCCGAAGAGAGGATGGAAGTAATAAGAAAAATATTCAAGCTTGATGAGTACAAAATTGCCAGGGAGAATGCCAAGAATGTAGCTAGTGGGATTCTAGCCGAGGCAAGAATTGCCAAGGATCTTGAGGAGATGATAGAAGAGCTTGAAAATGAAATAGGGGAGAGGGAGAAGGAGAGAAAAGAATTGTTGGATGCAATTTCTGCTCTGGAAAACAAGCTGATAGAGAAGGGTAAGGAGATGGAGGAGATTGAAGGCAAGTGGAATGATATAAAGAGGAAGAGGGAAAAATATGAGGAATTGAGAAATAAATTGCGGGAGATAAACGGTCGCAGGAGGGGGAAGGAGGAATATGTTGATAGGATAAAGAGGGAGATTGAAGAAATAGAGGGTAAGAAAAAGAGGGTTGAGGAAATAAAGAGCCAGGCTCTGAGATATGAGGAACTGGAGAGAAGGAGGGATGAGCTCGGTAAGAGGATTGATGAATTGAACAGGATGGAAAGGGAAATAAGAGCTTCTCAAGAAAGGTTAAAATACCTTCTGGAGAAGGTTAAGAAGGGGGAAGAAAGGAAGAAGGAAATCGAGGAGATAAGGAGAAAAATAGGTGCCTTGGAAGAGGAGGTCAAGAGGAAAAAGGAGATTGAGGAGGAGCTGGAGAAGCTAAGGGAGAAGGACTCTGAGCTTAGGGGGAAGATAGGGCATCTCAATTTCAGGTTAAATGAGCTTGAAAGAGAGAGGCAAGATTATGAGCATCTGGGTGCCGTTTGCCCCAAATGTAAGCGCCCATTAACAGAGGAACATAAGAGAAAGCTAATAGAGGAGAATGCCAGCGAAATTGAGAGAACGAGGGAGGAGATAAGGAAGATAAGCCGGGAGAAGGTGGAGATTGAGAAGAGGATAAAATCCTTGGAGGATGCTCTGAATAAAATAATGGAGGCTTCAAAAGCCCTGGCTATTCTTAGGAGGGATATGGAAAATGCCAAAAGGGATATGGAAGAGGGCGAAAATGCTAGAAAAGAGAGCGAAGTTATAAGGAAGAAAATTGAGAACTTTGATTTTGATTCCCTAAAAAGGGTAAGGGAAGAGATGAATAATGTGGAGAAGGAAATGAGGGATTTGAAGAGGGTGTGGATGGAGTACAATACCCTGAAAAAGGAGGTTGAGAAGGAGGCGAGGCTTAGGGCAGAGCTTAGGGAAGCCACAGATATTTTAAGGAAATTGATGGGGGAGGAAAAGAAATATGAGGATGAGCTCAAGGGGCTGGGTTATTCTTCGGAAGAATACGAGAGGATTAATGAAGAATATCTTGAGATAAGCAAAACACTTCGTTCCTTGGAAACTGAGTTGAGGGAGAAGAAAAGGAGGGAAGAGGAAATAGGGATGGAAATTGAGAAGAAAAGAAGGGATGTTAAGGAGAAAAGGGAAAAACTCAATTTTTACAGAAAAATGGAGGAGTTTGGGAGATGGATTAGGGAAGAACTCATCCCTGCTTTGGAGGATATAGAGGAAATGAGAATGATTGCCATCAATGAGGAGTTCCGTGCCTTATTTGAAGAATGGTTCCATGAGCTCTTGGGAGAGAGCGAATACGAGGCAACGGTGGATGAGAAGTTTACCCCAATAATAAGGTATCAGAGATTTGACATGCCCCTTGGCACTTTGAGTGGAGGAGAGCGAACTTCCGTTGCCCTTGCCTATCGTTTGGCCCTCAATACCATGGTTAAAAGAGCTCTGGGACTTTCTTCAAATCTTCTTATCCTGGATGAACCCACAGATGGATTCAGTAAGGATCAACTTTACAAGCTTAAGGATGTGTTTGAAAGGATGGAAACGGACCAGATAATCATAGTGAGCCATGAAAAGGAGCTTATGAACCTTGCAGATAAGGTATACCACGTCGAAAAGTTTAATGGGGTTTCAAAAATCAGGATAATTTAAATACAATATTTCATTATGCACTCCTATGGTTGAACTCGGGAAATACAAGATGCACATACTTGCCTTTGCAGTCTCCACGGGAATCATGTTTGGCTCCATGCATCTTTGGATTCTCACTATCGCATCCCCCGTTCTTATATTCCTTGTATTTCATTTTCTTAAGGTGTGGAAAACTAAGGAAAGATTGCTTTGGGGAATTCCAGCCATAGTTCTAGGAATAGTTCTATTTTTCTTTGTGTTCTCCTATACCGTTGCAAATATGCCAACGGGAAGTTTTGAAAACGATGGCTTGAAGGCAGAAATAGAACCGTTCTCTACGTCGGATATGGAGAAGGAGTTTAAAATTACTGTGGTTTATAAGGGAGTGACAAATCACAGTTTGGGCTATCAGGTGATGGATATATATTCTGGACTTGTTGTGGATCGCTCCCAGGTAGAAGGAAATGTCACTGATAACACAACGGTTTTCCATCTATCTCTTAATTTGCCCAAGGGGATATACAACATAACCTTCAGTGTTGAAAATGCCACATTATCAATTTCAGCAATAAAGGAGGATCCTATGTCCCTCTTCAACATATATATGCTTGGTCCAGGAGTATATCTGTCCCTTCTATTATCGGCCCTTTATGCCCTCTTACTCTTCGGGATTCATGTGATGAGAAAAGGCTACAAAATGGGTGCTATGTATGGAGGCAAATAGGTATTTTATCCTTTTGCTTCTCTACTCCATCTTCATTTTCATCCTTTCATCTGTGCCAGGTAATGACATTCCGTCCCCCGTTACTCCCTATTCATCTCTTTTTCATTTTACCCTGTATTTTTTCTACGGAATCTCCGCCTATCTCTTTTTCAGAAATGCTAGGAATTCCATAATATTTGCATCCATCTATGCTGCAAGTGATGAACTGCATCAATACTTTGTACCTGGGAGAAGCTGCGATCCAATGGACCTTCTGGTGGATATTGCGGGGATAATCCTTGGAACCCTGTTGATTTATTTTGCAAGGAAAAAATTATTAGTTGAGAGGTAATAATTATGGGTGTGGATGAAGATTATTTAGAGGAATATCAAAGGGCTGAGGAACTTGTGGAGAAGGGAAGGTACCAAGAGGCAGCATCCCATTATACCCTATCCCTCGAGATGAACCCTCAGTTTAGAGACGCCTATATTTCCTTGGCGAATCTTTATATTAGGATGGGGAAGACAAGGAGGGCGAGGGGCACGGTAAGAAGAATGCTAAGGAATATGGATGATGAGGAGACTCTCTATCTCGCCTCAGTTCTCCTTCATCAGGCAGGAGATTTCAAGAATGCAAAGAAATACATTGAGCGAGCAATGAAGATGAATGAGAAGCCAGATTATTGGATCGTTCTGGGAAACGTATATTTTGGCTTGGAGAGATATGATAGGGCCGAGGAGTGTTACGATAGGGCCTTGAAGCTGAATCCAAGAAGCGAGGAGGCCTGGAATAACAAGGGATTTTTGTACTTCACCCAAGGGGATTTTGAAAGGGCCATATATTGCTATGAAAGGGCCATAGATATAAATCCATCCTATAGACAGGCATGGTACAATATGGGGTATGCATACCATGCCAAGGGGGAGTTGAGCAAGGCAATATACCATTATTGGAGAGCCCTCAGGCTGGATTCCAGGGATGAGGTGGCTTGGAACAATATGGGAAATGCCCTCTACAACCTTGGAAGGTATATGGAATCCATACCGTATTTTATGAAATCCGTTAAGATAAACCCCAGGTATGAGATTGCATGGAACAATATAGGGAATGCCCTTGACAGGATGGGGATGCATAAATTATCAATTCCCTTCCACGAAAAGGCACTGGATTTAAATCCAAAATTTGACTATGCCTGGCATGCCAAGGGTCATGCCCTATGTGAGCTTGGGAGATACGAGGAATCATTGGAGTTTCTTGAGAGGGCAATTGAATTGAATCCAGAATACGCAGAGACCTGGTACTGGAGAGGTTTTGCCCTCTACAATCTGGAAAGGTATGAGGATGCCATAGAATCCCTAAAGAAGGCCGTGGAAATAGACGAGGACATTGTTAAGGCCTGGGAATTAATTGGAGATATCTACTTAAACCTTGGATATCACAGGGAAGCATGGGATTATTATGAAAATGCCCTTAAGAGGGGAAACAGGGAGGATAGGGCAAGAATTTATATGAAGCTGGGGAAATATGAGGATGCACTAAATTATGTATCTCCCGAAATCAAGGCAAAGATTCTGTTCAAACTCGGAAAGTATGAAGAGATTTTAAAAATTGAAGCCAGAGATAAGGAGATAAGGTATATGAAATGCCTAGCCCTGGAAGTCATGGGTAAGTACCATAAGGCCTTGAGGGAGATAGAGGGGATTGAGGGGGAGAAGTTTGATAGGGAGAGGA
>CAYXLB010000062.1:0-7093 GCA_964465785.1 uncultured Thermoplasmata archaeon | reverse complement strand
AGGCTTTGCAACTTTAACAGCATACTCTATATGTTTCCGTTCAATGTACTTATCCCCATTGTAAATTGCAAGGTCTCCTGCGGCCCTTATAAGACCTCCCATCTCCCTGAGCCTCAGGGTTAGGCCATTTTCACCATCTATGGCCTTTGCCCTTCTCTTCCCCTCTTCTATAATGGCCAGCACTGCATCTCTGGTGGCAGGGGGTATGCGCCCATCCATGGCTATCTCTTGAGCCACGAACTGGGCATACTTGGCCCTATTCTCCTCGGTATCGGGCATGCTGGTCTTCACAAGAACTTCATAACCCTCACCGATGATTCTTGAGCGTAGAGGAGACAGGATATGGGGCACATCCTGTATATTGCAGGCTGCCACAAGTATGAAATCGCAGGGCACATCATCCACACGCACGCTTGCCCCTGCACTCTGGGGATTTCTACCGGCTATTGGAAACCTCTTCTCCTGCATGGCTGTTAGAATGTTTCTCTGCAATGGTCCAAGATGGGTTATTTCATCTATGAACAACACACCCTGATGTGCCTCATGTATCGCTCCAGCCACAACCCGCTTATAGGGAGGCGTGCCAAGCTGGGGATGTCCACCATAGGGATCGTGCTTCACATCTCCAAGTAATTCGGTTTCGCTGGCTCCCGTGGCCATCACAAATGGATTTCTCTTCAAGGGAACTATGACCTTGTAGGGTTTTTTCTTCTCCATGGCCCTCCTCTTCTCCAGGGCCTTCTCATCGAACACCCTTATATTCTCCCCATCCCTCTCATAAACAAGTATTTTCTCCCTTCCATTCTCATAAACGGTGGTTGTTACTCTAGGAGGTAGGGTAGCTATGCCAAAGGCTGCACCCAGGGCACCGAAGATGTCTCCAAAGGGCCCAACCGCGGTCTGTGCAGTTTTAGGAGTGCCACATTTTGGACAAACGGGCTCGCTTGGAGAGGAGTAGGCACCGCATTTTGCACATTTAAATCCTAGTTTTATGGCCACATTATCGGGTGCTTCCCTGGGATCGATTACCTTTCCCTCTGCAGACAAAAGCTCTCTCCTCTCGTCCTCAACTTCCTTCTGGTTCTTTATCTCCACAAAGGGTCTCTCTGGATTCTGGGGATTGTGCACTACCCGAATCTCCTCGGTGGGTATTGGCAGGTGCAGGGCCAGGGCCTGGGCTATCATGGATTTTCCAGTACCGGGTGGGCCCACAAGCAACAGATGTCTGTGCTGCATGGCTGCAATCTTGGCTATTTTTATGGCTTCATCCTGTCCAATAACCCTGTCCAGGGGATCCTTGGGAATCATTATCTCTTCCGTGGTCTCGAAATCCTCAAGCACAAATCCCTTCTTTGGGTCTATCATTTCTTCACCATATCTTTCGTGAGGAGCTTTATATTCAAGGGCTTCTTTGTCACATTACCTATCTTGTAACCGATAATCTTTGTTATTCCCTTCTCATGGGCCACATCCACCAAACGCTGGGAAATTATCCCGCCAGTCACAAGGGTATCTCCCTTCTGCTTGGTTGCCTTTAACTTGTCTATGAGCTCATTGAGTGGAATTCTCTCCACTACCTTATCCCCGTTCAACAGGGCCGCTTCCTTCTTGGAGTTAAGCTCCTTGAACAAGGTGCTCAAATTCAGGCCCTCTTCCTTCTTCTCCTTCTTTTCCTCTTTCTTCTCGGTCTTCTCTTCCTTCTTCTCTACCTTTTTCTCTTCCTTCTTTGGCTCCTCAATCTTATGGGTTGCCAGATACTGCTCAACTGGCACCTTGTTTCTCAGGGCTTTGACTATCTGCTTGTAGGTAAGTTCTTCAACCTCGTACCCTGGAGGGGCACGGGCAATGAAGTCAATATCGGCAACCTGCAAAAGCTCCTTCAATATCAAATCACCACCATGATCGCCATCCAAAAATGCTGTGACAATTTTCTTCTTGCTCAGCTCAACTATCGTCTTGGGCACATTGGTGCCGTTAACGGCGATGGCGTTCTTTATGCCATAATTGAGAAGATTTATAACATCGCTTCTTCCCTCAACAACGATTATGGCATCGCTCTTCTCCACATTGGGGCCTGCTGGAAGATGGTCTTCACCATAACTCACAAC
Source organism: uncultured Thermoplasmata archaeon (assembly GCA_964465785.1). Lineage (GTDB taxonomy): Archaea > Thermoplasmatota > Thermoplasmata > Thermoplasmatales > Aciduliprofundaceae > Aciduliprofundum. The sequence goes on along the minus strand of CAYXLB010000062.1, from coordinate 4,985 downwards.
CTCCTCGATCTCCACTGCTTCCCTCACAGATTTCACAAGGTCCTCACTAACCTGCTTGCCCTGCTTTAGCAGCATCTGTAGGAGCTCTTTGGCACGATCCACAACCCTCTGCCTCTTGGTAGCTCGAATATCCTCTATGGCGACTACCTTTACACGGGATTTGCATGGACCAACCCTATCAATAGTCTCCAGGGCAGCTGCAAGTATTGCAGTTTCAACCTGATCGAGACTTGAGGGAATGAGTATCTCACCCACAGATTTCCCCTTCTCGGATTTAATATCCACCTCTATTCTTCCTATCCTTCCACTCTTCTGAAGGTCCCTTAGGTCCAGTTCATCTCCCAAGAGACCCTCGGTCTGACCAAAGATCGCACCAACAACATCCGGTCTCTCAACTACTCCATCCGTTTCTATTGTGGCCCTTATTAAGTACTTGGCCGCGTATGGATCTGTATTCAATTTCATCACCTCCTTAACTTCGGGAAAATAGCCATCGCTCCCTCCATGGGATACACGATGATTTTGTGAGGTGTGTGAGCGTGATATGTGATGAGGTGAGGATGACTATTTCCCCATAGGTTTATGGTAGCAGGGTTTATAAACTTTGTTATGATATACCCCGAGGGAAGGAAAATTGATATATATGTGAAGGTGTTTAGGGAGCCAAGCACTATATAAAGGGCGATTAAGATGAGCGAGTTTAAGTATATCGTCAGGATTGCCGATACGGACCTGGACGGAAACAGGCCAGTAATATATGCCATCCAGGGGATTAAGGGCATAGGCTACCGGGTAGCCGAAGGCATAGTGAAGGAGCTGAATATGAACCCTAGGGAGAAGATAGGAAACCTCAGCGATGAGCAGATTGAGGAGATAAGGGTTCTAATCGAGGAAAAGATTGAGGAGCTCCTACCTGGATGGATGATGAATCACCGTAGGGATTATTTCACAGGAGAGGACAGGCACGTGCTCTCCACGGAACTTGATCTTCAGAAGCAGGATGATATTAACAGGTTGAAGAGGATCAAGAGTTATCGTGGAATTAGGCATGAGAAGGGTCTGCCCGTTAGGGGCCAGAGGACAAGATCCAATGGCCGCCGCGGTTTGGCTGTGGGAGTGACAAGAAGGAAGAGGTGAGTAGATGGGTGACCCAAGATTTCACAGGAAAACCTACGAAACGCCGAAGCATCCATGGGAAGCGGATCGCATTAAGGAAGAGTGGGAACTGCAGAAGAAGTATGGGCTGAAGAACAAGAAAGAAATCTGGAAGGCAAAGTCCATATTGAGAAATTTCAGGTCCCAAGCTAGACAGCTTCAGGCAAAGTTGAGGTATGGAGATCCCCAGGCTGAGAAGCAGCAGAAACAGTTATTTGATAAGCTGGTAAGATTGGGGATACTCAACGAGGCAAATACAACCTTGGATGCCATACTATCTTTGACTGTTGAAGATGTATTGAGAAGAAGATTGCAGACCATAGTGTATCTCAAGGGCCTTGCAAGAACTCCAAAACAGGCAAGGCAGTTCATTGTGCATGGCCATATAGCCATAGGCGATAGGAGAGTTACGATACCTGGATACCTTGTGAGAAAAGAGGAGGAAGAAATGGTTGATTATTACCAGTACTCTCCCTTGGCCAATGAGCTGCATCCAATGCGTCCCCAGGTAATTGAGAGTAAAGAAGAAGAGGCAAAAGAGGAGGGTGAATGAAGATGGCAAGTAGAGTTAGTGTGGTGCATATCTATTCATCCCATAACGATACAATCATAACTGCCACCGACATAACGGGTGCAGAGACCTTTGCCAAGGCCTCTGGCGGCATGGTCGTCAGGGCCGATAGAGAGGAGGCTTCTCCCTACGCAGCCATGAAGGCTGCTGAGATGGTGGCCGAGCAGCTCAAGGAGAAGGAGATCCAGGAAATAATTGTAAAGGTTCGTGCTCCAGGTGGAAACAGAAGTATGAGTCCCGGGCCAGGGGCCCAGGCAGCCATAAGGGCCCTTGCAAGGGCAGGTATGAAGATCCTGCGCATAGAGGATGTCACTCCTATCCCGCATGACAGTACGAGGAAGCCAGGTGGTAAGAGGGGAAGGAGGGTCTAAATGGAATTGAACATCCTTGAGGTGCAGGATAGGTACATAAAATTTGAGATTAAGGGAATAACTCCAGCAATGGCAAATGCCCTGAGGAGAACCCTAATAAACGACATACCAAAGCTGGCAATTCACAAGGTTATTTTCCATCATGGGCAGATAAGGGATATGGATGGAAACGTTTATGATTCTTCCACACCCCTATTTGATGAAATCATAGCCCATCGCCTGGGATTGATTCCCCTGCCCACGGATTTGAGCATGAAATTCAGAGATGAATGCGACCATCCTCCAGATGAGGGCTGTCCCCTATGCACCGTTACATACACCTTAAACAAGCATGGCCCTGCCACCGTTTATTCTGGAGATTTGATTCCCGTGGGTGATGAGAAATTCAAACCCGTTGATCCCCTCATACCTATTGTGAAGCTAAAGGAGCATCAGGCCATACTCCTTGAGGCAGAGGCAATTATGGGCACTGCAAAGGAGCATGCCAAATGGCAGGTTACAAGTGGTGTGGCCTACAAATATCACAGGGAAATTAAAGTGAAAAAGGATGAAAGCGAGCTATGGGAAAAGGTGAAGAATGCATGTCCCAAAAATGTTATCAAGGAAGATAAAGAGTACATTGTCTTCACGGATGATATTCCCTGCAATGCCCTGGCAGAGCTCCTATCCTTTGAAAAACCTGAAATCAACGAAGATGATTCATGGTTCATATTTGAATTTGAGACCGATGGAAGCTTGAAGGCTATGGATACCTTAGAATACGCCATTAAGAGACTCAAAAACAGATTTGCCATTTTGCGCCAGCACGCTGCCCTTGGATAAATAATTAATAAATCCTTTTCTTTTCCCCTTCAATGCTCTACATAGTATTTCTTACTGGAGTGTGCAATTTAAATTGCCGATACTGTGGGGGAAGCATACCGGATGAGGTTATGCCCCACGAGATTCAATATAAAATTGAGGATCTTAAGAATTTCATAGCCAAGGATAAGGATGCCACAGTTGCCTTCTATGGAGGGGAGCCACTCCTGAGAATTCCCCTAATGCTAAAACTTATGGATTCCCTCCCTGCAAAAAGATTCGTGGTTCAGACAAATGGGTTTTTCCTAGATAAGGTACCCGAAAATTATCTAAACAGGCTTGATGCAATTCTAGTTTCCATTGATGGTAGAAAAAGCGTAACAGATTATTACCGTGGAAATGGGGTTTATGATATGGTGATGGACAAGGTGAGAAAAATCAGGCCCCATTACAAGGGAGATCTCATAGCCAGGATGGCAGTTAGCCAAGAGAGTGATATTTATCTTGATGTTACGCACCTCCTCTCGCTTCCCTTTGATCATGTGCACTGGCAGCTAAACGTAGTCTGGGCTCCAGAAGATTCATGGAAAAATTTTGAAGAATGGGTGAAAAAATCCTACAATCCTGGAATTAGCAAGCTCACAGATCTCTGGATAAGGGCGTTGGAGGATGGGAAGATTCTGGGCATTGTTCCATTCCTTGGAGTGATAAAAAGAATGTTCTGGCCTGAGGATGGTGTTCCCTGTGGTGCCGGAAGGGATTCCTTTGCAATAGCCACCGATGGAAGAATCTTAGCATGCCCAATTGGCGGAGAATTCAAGTGGAATGAGCTTGGAGATATCTGGAGCAATGAGCCTGAAGATATCAAAAGCAGTGTGGATCTGGACGAGCCCTGCAAATCCTGCGATATCTATCCTATTTGTGGTGGAAGGTGCCTATTTGCCAACAAGGAAAGACTCTGGGGAATGGAGGGGTTCTATCAGGTATGCTCCACGGTAAGACACCTTGTGGATGAGATGAAAAGGGCAAAGAGGGTCATAGATGAACTCATAGAGGATGGACTCTACAGAAAAGAGAATTTCTACTATCCCCCATTCAACAACACCACGGAGATTATACCCTGAAAGCTTCCAGTATATCCTGGATTATCTCCCTCAATATCTTGGCATCCTCTGGATACCTCGTTATGATTATCTCTGCACCCTTAAATGATGTATAGGCATCGTTGACCTTCATCCCGTACTTGGCTGCAATTTCATTCAATCTAGAAGTCAGTTTTTGGGAATTTTTATCCCTCCCTCTGAAGGATGCTTCTTGAAATTCGCCTTTAACCTTCAAATGCATGCTGGCAGGAGTATAGCTTCCCCTAAGGGTCATTTTTATCTCCAAATTCTCGCACCTTATGTAATGGGTAAGGGAGAAATCTCCAGTATCTTCAAAATCACACCCCATATCTTCTGCCAGTTTTCTCATAATCTCCTTGCTCTTGCCGTGGAGATGATGGATAACTGCCATGTATCCTATAGCCAAGGCGACAAAATACAGGGTAACTATCCAGTTAAAACCACCCCAGAAAAGATCGCTGTAGAACATTCCAACCCCAATCAATGCGAGAATTATTGTGATTATGTCCAAGAGAAGGTATGATTTCATAGTGGGTAAAGGGGAACAAAAAATTTAAGTCTTCCTGTGGGATTAGGACATGCCCGCCTGGCTGGTAATCCTTGAAAAATGATAGGGTTACCCGGAGACGGGCTATACTCTCCTCACTATCTTTGTTGCCGTTGCCTTGAAGATTCCGTATACTTCTTTTCCCTTCTCAATGCCCAGGCTCTCCACAGCATTTGGGGTAAGCATTGCCTTTAAAACAAGATTATCAGAGCGGAGATGTATCCAAACTATATGTCCCTCCACAAATAGATCCTCAACCACAAATTGTATTTCATTTCTCTGGGATGCATGAATCCTTTCCCTGGCCAAGGCTATGTTTTCCGGCCTTATGGAGAGGAGAACTTCCTCACCCTCTTCAGCATCATCCACGGTGTAGATATGATGACCGTCTATCTCCACCACGGTCAAATCTCCAT
>CAYXLB010000061.1:0-7106 GCA_964465785.1 uncultured Thermoplasmata archaeon | reverse complement strand
TATTGTTATTTTTCATACCTTTCAAAAGAGATGAGTACATCCCCAAGGCTACTAGAATAACAGCTATGGAAATAAGGGTATATATTACAAGTACGAAATTTCCCTCGGATATCTGAAATCCCTTGTATATTACATTTTTTCCTCCGGTAACGTTTAGATTTTTATTGTATTTCAAAACTATATCGATGGGAAGCTTTTCTATAGGGTTCTCCACCACTGTGAGTGTCAAGCTCTGATTACCTAGGGTTATTGTATGCTTTCCCTCATCCAAATAGGGTAGTTTTAACACAATATTCTGTGTGGTATATGGAGAGAGGAAGAGATCTATTATGTAATAGGGCTCATCGTCTAGATATAGGGTGGCGTTGTATCTCCCAGGATTTGGCCCATTTGAAATTTCAATACTAATTATGCCTCTCTCATTCACCGTTATTTTCTCTTTTTCTAATGATATGGATATGTCCACATAAAATATCCCCTTCACTTCCAAAATCGCCTGAAATGTGGCAATATTTCCATTGGTATCTTCCGCATAGACGGTTATGAAATGTAACCCTATCGATACATCTATGGCTGTAATTGTTAAATTATCTCCCCATATCTCACCCGTTATGCTCTCATTTTCCATCCACCACATTTTGATAACCCTTACATTATCGTATGCTCTGAAAATTGCACTTTCGTTTTCGGATATAATATTATAGGCATTACCCACTATTATAGGAGGATTTCTCTCTCCACTGTTATCGATTATCAATGTTATGGTGGTACTATTTACATTTCCAGAGAAATCCTCTACTGTAACCATGCCATAGTAAGTCCCCTCAGGTATGAAGGTTATATTATCTCCCTCCTTGAATACCGTTTGAATCTCTATTCTCTCACCTTCACTCCTCCATGTTTTATCAAAAAGCCACAGAGTTGCTCCCTTTATACCTATGTTATCTGAAAAAGTTATATTTGTTGTGTTTCCACCCCATATTTTTATTGTTTTATTGAGTATCTGAGGCAGAATGTTGTCAACAATCAAGATTTTATAAGAGGTGAATGCTATGTTATTATTCACATCCATTGAGAATACATACACATTGAGTATGCCATATCCCAAGGTATCTGCCCTCACGGAGAGATTATTACCATATTCCTCAACTACAGAAATATTGTCAATTTCAATCCACATTTTATAAACCTCAACATTATCGTAGGAGAGAAATGTCAGGGTATCCAAGGCTGTGCATTTTGTGATATTTGGTAAAACTATGATTGGTGAAAGCGACTCACCTGTGTTGTTTATCTCAATTTCATAATCCTCAGAGTTATAGTTATCAAATATATCCCACACTTGAATATGTAAGGTGTAATTTCCTTCCGCTATGAATCGAACAGTATTATTCTCCTCGTACATTGTGGGTATTACAACCCTGCTACTGCCGTTGAACCACTTTTCGAAGGCATATACCGATAGTTTCTTTACTTTCACATTATCTATTGCCTCAACTATTATATTGGATCCACTCCATACGGAAGTGGGAAGTGGCTCAATTAGAGGGGGCTCTGTATCTGTATAATTTTTGAGGACCACTATGTACATTTCCCTTAAATTGTTATTAATATCGTAGGCCCTTATTGTGATATGGTGAAGCCCATCACTCACGTCTGAATAGTTTAGATAAGCTGTGAGATTTTTCCCTTCCGTTGAAGAGGTATTCTTTATCAAAGTATCATTTTCCCAGAATTCAATCGATCTAATCCCAACATTGTCAAATGCCTTAAAAATATAGGATTCTCCGGGAGAATTGAATTGAATTAGGGAAGGACCCCTTATTATGGGGGGAATCTTCTCCCCGGTATTGTTTATAACAACATAAAATACAGTAGTATTCTTATTTCCAGAACTATCTATGGCCACTATTACACCCTCATAAATTCCTTCAGGTATGAAATGAATATCATTTCCCACAGGAAAGATGGTGGGTATTGTTACACTAAGACTCTCAGAGTTTTCAGAGGACGCATTGAAATAGGTGTTGAATATATAAACACTGAGATTTTTCATATTAAGATTGTCCACTGCCCTTATGGTAAAACTTTCCCCGCTCCATACTTCAATAGTTGGCACATCTCTATTTTTCAGAATCCTCATCATATCAAGGTTTTTCCGGTTACCTATGATTATTTCTGGCTCTATTATATCGGATGAGTATATAACCTTTGGAGTGATCTTAAGAGAAGTGGAAGAATTCAGAATGTTTTGTGCGTATACTATAACTTCCAGTCTTTTGTATTTTACCTCAACACTTATGTTGTAGCTATAGTTGGAGATGCCCTCTTCAAAGGTTTGATTCAAATCAAAATCTCTTCTCCACTTATTTATGGATACCGTTATGTTTTTCAACGGGATCTCGCTCCATATATTTATCTTAAAACTACTGTTGTAGTATACAATGGAATCACTTTTTATTTGAGAAAAGATGGAGATATTGGAGGAGTTGTAGGTATATATCACATAACTTCCATTTGCCATACTCCAGTTGTTCACAACATTTATCTCTAAAACATGCCTCCCTTCCAAGTTTTTAGGTATGGGAATTGTAGAATTTGTGCTCCAGAGGGTTCCACCATCTATGGAATAATATATTTTGCTGTTATTTTGGGAAATAACTGTTATGTTCTCTCCCAGTTGTACGGGAATTATTTTTCCCAAGGGCTGGGGATTTATCTTTGCTAGGTTTTCAAAGGGCACCTTTTTGAATACCTTAACTTCAATCGTCTTATTTTCAAAACCCTCTTTTTGGAAATAAAGGGTGTATAAACCCTCATGGGGGAAAATTATATTCACAGAATAATTAAAATGATATGTCTTTGAATAATTGCTCCCATATACCTTCAGGGTGGCGTTTTCTATTTTGGTATTATTTCTAGTTTCAAATGTATAGGTGGTAGGTACACCTGTATGGGTAAGCACCTTACCATGGAATATCACAGGGTTCTTCATTATAGAAATGTTAAGGAAGGTGGAGTAAAAAAGGACATCATTTTTTACAGAGGCTGTAATCTCATCATTTCCCGCATACTTGGCCTTAAGGGTAATATTAAAAGATACATTTTCATTCACATATATATCCCTTACAAAACTTTCATTTTGAAACTCAAGCTCAAAGTGGCACAATCCACCATCGGATCCGATATTTTCAATAGTTACAGTAACATTAAAGGTGTCATAAACATAAACCTGTGCAGTGGAATTAAGCCTCACAGTAAATTTTGGATATGAGGGATCCATCAATTTTCTGGTTTTATCCAAATCATCAGTTTTAAATCTTATAATTGAAACATCGCCCTTTTTCAATCCAGCCAGTTTTTGTGCTGTTGGTAGGGAGATCAATATTTCATCATCCGCCGAAGTACCTGTCCTGAAGACCCCTGTTATGTTTATTATGGCGATGGATGGTTGAAAAGAGCCCGAAATTGTCAGTTTCTCACCTATTTTCAATTTTAAGAAGTTAAAAATTTTCTCCCCCACAAGGGCATCATCCAGATTCTTGGGCATAGCCCCCTCCACAAGTCTACCATCTTCAATGTTAAGAAATTTGGAGAAAATCACGCCTCTAAGTGTTACAGGCTCTCCCTTTACCGTGGAGAATAGAAATATCTCAGGGCTGACTGCCGTTATGTAGCTCATATTTTCAAGCCCATAGGCCAAGTTTATATCAAGATTGCTTCTGAGAGGATTCCTGTCGGTGGAGGAGGTGAGTACATATGTATTGCTCCCACCCATTATTTCTTGAGGCATTAAAAAAATTGAGTTGAGGGAAACAAATATGGAAGTAAAGAGGATGAGAAGAATGAGTATGGGGACTACAACTGACCTCTTTATGATCATGTAGGCAACCCCCTAATGCCACTTATAATTTTTATCTTAATAACACTTCTTATTGGCTGTATTGAACCCAAGGCACCTCCTACCAAGGCGATAAGGAAGTTTATTAGGAATACATTGTATGGCACATAGATGTTGAAGTAGGTGAGTAATCCAAAAAGTTGTATGGATGATGAAAGAATATAAGCAATGGTAATGCCCAGTGATATCCCCAAAATCATACCTGATAGGGCTATGAATATGGCTCTTAGAAAATACACGGAACCTATGTTCAAGGTTGTGGAACCCACGGCTCTTATGATGGATATATTCCTCATATTCTCTTTAATTTCCATATGGAGAAGTGAATTTATGAAAAAGTAAACGGCTACTATGGAGATCATGGTTAGAAATATAAGATCATAGGTTATCTCTTCGCTACTCTTATAATAGAACTCGCTGAGTTTCACAATAGGCTCCGTTTGATATCCTTCCAAATATATCTTCTTATCCACTATTATAAAATTTGGATCCCTTTGAAAATTTTGGGCTAAGGAGTAGTTTATTATGGCCCAATAATTTGGGAAAAATTTAAAATCAAAGATTTTTAAAATTTTCAGCTCCATAAAGGAGGAATTGATTAGAAGGGGAATTTCACCCTTCTCTCCCTCGAAATACTTTCCCAAAATTATTTCATTGTACTTGCACTGATACGCTTTACCTATTATATTATAGGGATCATACACTCCTACCACATAACTACTTTCATTTTTAATTTCTGCTGGGATCACATAGATATATGCCCCTTTTATCCCCTTTACGGTAACTCTGCTTTCTAAGATATCTTGTGAGGAAGATATCATATAGTATTGGGATTGAAACCTTTCAACAAGTTCCTTGTTACTTATTTCAAAGCTATAAACTATCACAAAGGTGGATGTGATGAACATAATTACTATGGCTATTGCTAATATGGTGAGTTTTGAGCGTTTACCCAGAGAAATAATATACCTTAAAGGTGCAATCATCTTATCCAGTAAAAACTATATACCCTTATTAAATTTACTCTCTGTGTCTCATCTCTCAGTGAGGAATGTATGGAAAACCTATGGTTCAAGGAAAATTCTCAAGGGCATAAATTTGGATGTTGAAAAGGGGGGGATAGTTATAATAAGGGGTCCATCCGGGATAGGCAAAACAACCCTTTTGAACATAATAACTGGCATAGATTTGCCCGATAGGGGGGAAGTGCTGATAGATGATGAAAACATAGTGAAAATGAACGAAAACGATAGGGCCAGATTGAGATTGAACAAAATAGGGTTGATATTCCAAACGGCAAATTTAATAGATGATTTGAATGTTATAGAAAACATTGCTTTGCCCCTAAAACTAGCAGGTAAAAAATGGAAGGAAAGGGTAAATGAACTTTTAGAATATTTGAAAATAGAGGAGGTGAAATATGCCTTTCCCTCTTCCCTAAGTGGGGGTGAAATGCAGCGAGTGGCAATTGCAAGGGCACTGGCCAATGAACCGGAAATTCTTGTGGCGGACGAACCAACCTCGAATCTGGATGATGAGAATACGGAAAACATCGTGAATTTAATAAAGAAGATAAATAGGGATATGAATGTAACAATCATAATTGCTACCCACGATCCTAGAATGGAAGGTTTGAATGCAAAGAAATATGTTATGAAAGAGGGGCGCCTCTATGAAGGATAAGAACATTGTTGCCCTACTAACAATTATTTTTCTTCTCCTCTATTTCACACCATTTACCATTCTTAAATTCATTTCCTTAGGCTTTATTTTATTTTTCTCTCCAGGATTTTTCATTTTAAGGATCTACAAAAAAATTTCTGGTGAAGAACTTGTTCTCCTCTCTATTCCACTAAGTTTGGGAATAACTGGAATAATTGCTCTAATTCTGGCAACCCTATCTATACTCACACCCCAAAATATGCTCCTTTTGATTATTGCCGTGATTCTTGCAGGATACATGCTCTCATCCTATGATGAATTCAGAGTGCCAAAGGCCAGTAAACCTGATAAATTAGTATCCCTAATAGTTGTGCTTTCTATAATCCTAATGCTTATTTGGGTATACAATGGGGTAAATGTTCCCCAGTATAAGGAGGTAGATATAGGAATTTTAGAATGGCCTGAGAATGCAACCTTAAATGACACACTCTATTTCAAAATATATGTTAAAAATTGGGACTACGAAAATGCCACCATAGATGTGGTTTTTACCTTGAATAATAAGAGTATGGGGAATAAAGCGTTCTCATTGAATAGAGGAGAGGATAAATCCTTCTATTTTACGGCGATTGCTAAAAAGGAGGGGAAGAATTTAGCATCCTTTGATCTCTATGTAAATGGAGATTACTATACCAATGTGCATATCTACTTTTATGTGAACCCTAGCTAGGGTTACTATTTTATACTTTAACTATCATTCCCAACTATGCAGTCTGGAGGTGGTGGCGATGAACCGCCACCTGGATACAAAGCTCATTCGGGAAAGTTTTTCCGCCCTTCTTCTGGCATTGGTAGCCGATAGTATAGCGGGATATGTTATGAATAAATACATTGGTATTTTCACAATGATTCCAGGTCTCTTAATGGTTATACCTGCCTTAATAGATATGCGTGGCAATGTTTATGGGGCATTCATATCAAGATTGAGTTCAAAACTTCATCTGGGAGAGATTAAAGATTTGCATGACAAAAAAGTGAAGATTGGGATATATACAGCGAAAATCCTAGCCTACTCTGCTGCCCTTATTGTTGGGACTATATCAGGTATATTTGCCTACATCTCTACTGGAAATCCGGTATTTGTGCTGTTCATTCCAGCCATAATTTTAGTCACCCATTTATTTACCACATCCATTTTAACTCCAATAACCGCATACATAGGTGTCAAAAGCTATCAGAGGGGTTGGAATCCGGATAATGTGGGTGTGCCCCTGATATCCAGTATAGGTGATTTGGTCAGCGTTATTTTCATTATATTTGTGGGCTTTTCTCTTCTCTATATTTTTCATCTCCCAGCACTCATTCTAGCCATTGTGATAGGGATACTAACTTACATTTTTCTCATCGCTCGGATTGTTTTTAAGGATATGGAGGGTAAGAAGGTATATTTTCAAAGTATGCCAATTCTAGTCATGGTTGCCCTTCTGGAGCTTATTACCGGCGGTATGTGGGAGGCAAATAAGATAGCAATCATACTTCTAAT
>CAYXLB010000060.1:0-7238 GCA_964465785.1 uncultured Thermoplasmata archaeon | reverse complement strand
GGAGGAGATTTTCTCCCTGGATAGAATGCTTGTTGATGGCGAGATAACTGAGATGGAGTATAGAGGCAGAAAAAGGGCGCTTGATAGAAGATTCCAGTGGGTGATGGAAAAATGATCATAAGGAAGGGAAGAAGGGAGGATTTGCAGCACCTTCCGGAAATCCTGATGGAGGCCTATGAAGGACTGGAGGAGTATGGAGAAAGAGATTTAGAGAAGGCAAGGAAATACATTGATGAGCTTTACGAGGAAGATCCAGAATGCTTCTTCGTAGCCGAAGATAATGGAAAAATTGTTGGATTCATATTCTGCAATCGTTTCTGGTACAGCAAATTCGAGCATTCACAAGTAGGGGCAATCCACGAGATCGTTGTGCTTCCATCCCATCGACATGGAGGAATTGGGAAGATGCTAATAGAAAGGGCCATGGAGAAACTCAAACCATCGAAAATAGAGCTCTGGGTTGGGGAGAAGAATGAAGATGCCATAAAATTTTATGAAAATATGGGGTTCAAAAGAAAAGAAAAAGCAGGTAAATGGATAAGAATGGTTAAATAGCGTAGACAATCTTTTTCATATTTGGACGTTCCTTATAAAACATCCTGCTTCCGCACTCACACTCCAATTGCTGCACACCAAGCTCGCTTGTGAGGGGTTTACCACATCTTATACACCTATACATTCACCCTCACTCTCCTCCATTCTTTATAAACATCGGGGGTATATGCCCCACCAGCAAATTTCAACCCGCAGTGGGTACACACCCATATGCCCGTGGAGAGACGTTTGACGGAATAGCGATGGCATCTGGGGCAGAGATGTTTCTTCTCCTTTTCCTTCATTATATCTGCCCAGCGATAGCGTAGTGAAATGCCATACCTAGGACCGAAGCGCCCAGCGATGCCTACCTTCTTAGTCCTCTTTGCCATCTGAACCACCAAGAATTATCTCTCTGACCTTTCCGCCGATATCCATGCTCATATTTATAACTTTCTGAACTTCCTCATATGTGAATGTTCCACTTAACCCCTTCTGCATGGCATTTATCTTTCCTTCTTCATTCGTAGTAACTGTCAAGCGTGCGGATGCAATGCTTTCCTCATCTAGACTTGGGTCTGCCACAATCCAGTCCCCAATCTTTGCAAATGTTACTGGCACAGGATAATGCTGTACAGGTAGTTTGAAATCCTCGCCTAGATCGTGCTTTGAAGCGGGAACAATAGCATCGGTTAGGGCTGCAAGGGCCCCATAACCTGCAGCATCAAATAGATTACCATCGTAATCTAGCACATGTATATCCACGAACACTATCCACACCTGCTCGCCTTCTTCAATTACAAGCTTCTCCAGGTCAATGGCATGCCCCTCGCGTATTCCACGATCCACAACCCGGGCCAGTTCTATGGCTTCCTCACCAGGAGGACCTGGCTCAAAGGTAGGTGATGCTAGAGGTGCAAGTTCTGCATTGGTTGTTAAAATACCCATATTTGGAGTATCTGGAAATGGGGTACCTATCTCAACCTTTACACCAACCAGCACCCTTGTATTTCCAAGTTCAACAAGGGCAGAGCCTTCAGCTCGGGTTGCATACCCCTTGGTTATTTTCAGGGGCCTTATCTCATCAAAATTTCTTCCATCGATTCTAGTTCCCTTAGATGCCAATCTGTGAATATATCTTTTCTGCATCTCTGGAATTACGCCAGCTGTGAATTTTGAATTACTCATTTTCATTCACCTCCATATTCAGGTATTTCCTTTTTAGTGCCTCCACCTGCATCTCATGGATTTTCCCGGCTGCCTCCATAGCCATCTCCATAGCGGTGGTTAGTTCCTCATAGGTCATGTCTCCATCCATCTGTAAAAGTGCTATTTCCTTAGTTCTTGGCAATATTGCCATGGGAACATCTGCCTGTCCATAGTTATCTTCCTCCTTATTCAAATCAAGCACAACCACATCATCCACTTTTCCAGCAGCACAGCCCACTATTAGATCCTTCATAGGTATGCCAGCATCTGCAAGTGCTAAAGACGCAACAGTTATGCCTGCAACACGGGTACCCGCATCCGCTTGAAGAACCTCAATATAAACATCTATACTCGTCCTGGGATATTTCTCCACAAAAATAACACTTGTGAGAGCCTCGCTTATCACCTTGCTTAGCTCTATGCTCCTCCTATCGGGTCCAGGTCTTTTGCGTTCATCCACGCTGAATGGAGCCATACTGTATCTTGCACGAACTATGGCCTTTTCAGCCTCCTGCACATGCTTGGGATAAGCTTCATGGGGGCCATAAACAGCAGCTATTATCTTATTTCCGCCCCATTCTATATAGGCTGAGCCATCAGCCCTCTTCAGAACTCCAACCTCCATCTTTATGGGGCGCAGTTGATTTGGCAATCTTCCATCTATGCGCAAACCATTATCGTCTATGAGTTTAATATCACTCTTCATTCCCATTGTTCTCACCTCTGCTCTCTTCTAAAAATTCCTTAACCCTATCCGTAAGCCCATAGGTATGGGCTTCACTCTCGATCATCCTTATTGCCTTTATCACAGTGATTATTCCCTCCGGTGGACCTGAAATCCATATCACCCCATTCTGTCCGACGTATATTCTGCACCCTGTATAATCTTTGAGCATTTGAATCATACTTCCCCCCTTGCCTATTACCCGGGGCACCTTGAAGGGTGATATCTTTATTATGTGACCACCTTCCAGCTTTCTCAATCCCTGATCCTTCAGGGTAATCCATACCTGCCCCATCTCGTTCACATTGCTCACCTTGGCAAGGATAACATCTCCTATACTCAAAAATCTGCCAGTGTCTCCAAAATCAACACGCCAAGGCACATCGTTAACATGCAAGGGTGCGTAGTAGGGTGCATTTATATCAACAACCCAGTTCATGGGCGCGAGATCTACGATTTTCCCTATTACCTTGTCTCCCTTCTTAGGCACATAGCATCCTGAGAGAGGAATGACATTAACATACCCGGCACGGACATCTACAATTCCCAAATATGCGGAATACAACTTGCCATTCTCTACAAAAACACCGTTGCCGGGTTTACCCTTCTCATCAATTTCCTCTCCCGGTACAACAATTTTTCGAATACCTTTCTTTCCTTCCATACATACTACCTCCTTAAAATTTTTGTCTGAACATTACCATGCGTTTTTTTATTCAACACATCCAAGAACTCTCCCTGCATACCAGCAGGGATTTCAATTACACCAATCCAAGAACCATCCCTTTGCCATTCCTCCTGCACAATGGTTCCCATCTTGGTCAAATCTCCATATATCTTTCCATACATATCTCCACTTACTTTAACTGCAATCTTTACCTTTTCAAATTTTATGGGAATTATGGGTCTGAGGGCTTTGAGTACCATGGGTATCTGCTCCTCCACAGACTTTAGGGGATCTATGTGAACCTTAGCCTCCTCCATAGCCAATTCTATTCTTTGGGGAGGATGGGGCGCTCCAGTTTGAGGATTTATGGCATTGCGCGATATCTCCATTATTATCCTCTTTTTCTTCTCCTCCAGCATCTTCCTGCGCTGCTCGGTTGTCAGTTGCACTTGCCCATGGATTATTATGTACTTTGCCACCTCATTCACATCAGTCGTGCCAAAAATTTCCCTTATTAGCTCCTCACTTGCCCTATCTCCCTTGTGTGCATCCTTAAAGATTTCGTCTATCACCATATAATCAACTACATTCTCAACTTTACCGGATTTGACATCCTCTATCACATTAGGATCTACAAGAATCTCAAAGCGATGCCCGCCGTGCTCGTATCTTGCCACGATGGCATCCTCAAGCCTTACCATTTTTATTCCTCTTTCTTGCTACTCTTATACTTTTCTACATATTTTGCTATTTCTTCATCATCCATAAGGGTGAATTTTCCACCCCTCTTAATATAACCTATTTCAAGCGTTATCGGAGTTATTTCCTCCTCACTGGCAGAATCTATTGCCTTTAAACCAAGCATTATGGCCTCTTCAAAATCCATATCCTCACGATACTCCTTCTCAAATAACTCCATAACAACCTCTCGTCCTCCCCCAATACAATCTGCCTTATAGCCCATTATTGTTCCACTGGGATCTGTTTCCATTAGGTATATTCCCTTCTCATCCACTCCAGCTATAAGGAGGGATGCACCAAAGGGACGTACACCTCCATATTGGGTATATTGCTGCTTATAATCACTTATCCTTTTAACGAGATGTTCCACAAGAATATCTTCCCCATAGGTAACCCGCTCTATTTGAGCCACAAGTCTTGCATAATCCACAAGAACCCTTGCATCTCCCACCAATCCAGAGCTGGCACACCCAATATGGTCGTCTATGATGAATATCTTCTCCATACTCTTAGGCTCAAGCAATCTACTTCGAATTCTCTTATCTGCCATCAGGATTACTCCATCCCTAAATTTGATACCTATGGTTGTAGTACCCCTTTTCACAGCAGCCCTCGCATACTCCACCTGAAACAGGCGTCCATCGGGGCTAAATACTGTTATTGCTCTATCATATGCCATCTGCGCTGGTTGCATCTTTCATCACCTCTTATTTTCCTCTTAACTTTAAGGCAATATACGCAATCATTATAAAACTTTATCCCCACAAAAAAAGATGGGAGAAAGTAAATTATTTTCCGCCTTCCTCTACTTCATTTTCTGATATTTCCTCCTGGACTTGAGGGGTTTCTTCCTGGCCCTCTTCTACCTTTTGCGACTCCTTTGGGCTCTCTTCCATTTCCTCACCCTCTGGATTATATGGTTTGGGGGCACCTTTCTTTTTCACAGGAAACTCTGTAGCCTTTCCCCTTCTCATGAGCATAATGATGGCCACTATGCCTATTACAATGGCAATCACTACCAATATCAGATTTATGAGAGAGAGCATCGGCATCCCTGCAACATCTTGCATAGACCAGTTGCCGTTCTCCACATTTATATTTATGGTGGCCACAGTACCAGGCATAAATCCGCTCTTGAAGACGAACCAATCGCCGAATACATCACTTGAGAACCAAGATATCCAGAGCTTAATTGTGTATCCCCCATGTAAATCCTTCGGGATGGTTATCCATATGCTACCATTGAGTTCCGAATCATTCAGAGATCTGATCCCAGAATAATTTGTGCCTACTATTTCCCAGTGGAGTAGAAGGGTATCGGTGGTGAAATTCCCATACTTGCTTATATTGTATCCTATTTCAATTCTTTGCCCAGGTTCGTAAATGCCATTCTGATAGCTGGACTTTGTTTTAAGAGCAACGGAAATAGTATATCCCTGGTATTTCTCTAAATAAACGGTAGCGTAGGAGTAATAACTCCCCTGTATTACCTCCGCTTTCACAAAGTAATAGATAGAACTTCCATCCGGAATGGTGAAGGTGAAATTCCCTGTAGAGGATTGTGCCTCAACAACCTTTTCTCCCTTATCATTAAGAATTGTGTAAAGAATTGTATTTACATCTATCACATTACTCTCCACCTTGGAATAGAGGGTTATTTGGTCACCTGAATTAAAATAGAAATAGCTACTGGGCATAAGGGAAAGCCGCAAGTAGTGCACGGAAACATCTATGTATTCATAAATTGAGCTGCCATCTGAATAGTGCCCACCAGCCATTATAAGTATATTTCCAGAATAGTTTTTTGGGATCTCATAGGTTACATGGCCATTTGCTGTATAGGTATAATAGAGCACATTTTTCATATTCCATGAGCTTCCACTGATTATCCATACTTCGTATCCCTGGGCATATACACCCTCAGGAGTCACAGAAGAAATCTGTATATCCATGGTGTCTCCAGAGAGATAATCCCCTTTGTCTGTTTTAATGGAGAGAATGATATCGGAATGTACCCAAGAATTCAAAGTAGCTGTGGAAGTATCGTTCCCCTTGGAGAATTGAGCCTTTATTATTATTTCAGAGCCTTTATCAACAGAGGGTACTTTCCAAAGGAAATAAGTATGCCCTGTTAAATCTGTAACTCCCACATTGGTATAATTTTCATTCCACAGGATTTGCCAGTGATTTATAATGGTTATATTCAAATAATCCACCTTTGCACCTTCAATGGAGGAGGAGCCAGCATAGGTATACATCACTATATTCACATCTTTACCGGGAGATATGCTCCCTTCCAAGGGATTCAAGGTTATCCTAGATTGAAGAGTGCTTGTATAGAAGGGAATCTCAACTTCATCGTAATGCCTTCCAGTTCCGTTTTCCATTTCATATTCTATTTTGAAATAATATAGGTGGTTAACCTGAATTTTATCACCCTGGGGAGTGGAATAGAAACTCAGGGGCTCTGTTATGAACTCTCTCTGGGATGAGGCATAGGGTCCAAAGGTTAGTGATGAATTGCTTCCATCCACTATCCACCACCTGTAGGAGGCATCTTCCAAGAGTTTATGGGTTTTCATCCAGTATATGGAAACATAGAGATGTACCCTCTCTGACAAAAGATAATATCCATATGGACCCCTATCTATGGTAGATGAGATTTCAATGCTCCTTACAGAAAATGGCACCGCTTGGATCTTCATGCTTCCATTGTAGAGATTCAAATAGTAATCATCATCCCCGATATTTAGGGTTATATTGAAGATGGCAACTCCCGTGGCATTGGTGGTAATGTAAATTCCTGGTGTTCCATGGGGATATACGGGAACTCCAGTTTCGTTTGTAATATTCAAAATATAGGTTTTGTTATTCTCCCCTTCAATCTTAACCCACATAGTTTCTCCATAAAGATAGGTGTAATCTCCTGTATATTTACTTGGCCAAAGGGTTATTCCTTTTCTAACCTCAATATTGGTGGTGGCTACGATGTTACCATATAACCACAGCTGAAGTGTATGTTCTCCCTCATTGAAGGGTGTGTCACCAGCCATAAAAGAAAGAACAGCTTCCCCAGTGGAATTCGTGAAAAATGCGAGAACATAATAACCATCCACATATAGCCTATAAAGAGTATCGTTTTCACCGGTCACATACACGTTAATTGTTTCACCCGCAACATAAACGGATTTATCGGTGTGTATACTATCCACCGCCCTCACTGAAACAGCTTCAATACCTGTTGCAATGCCACCTAACAGCAGTATTGCCACGATTAATATTATCCAGCCTCTCATTTTATCACCACCTTCATAATCAGAAGACTATCTTTAATATTTTTGGTACATCCATTGAAGAATTATT
>CAYXLB010000059.1:0-7287 GCA_964465785.1 uncultured Thermoplasmata archaeon | reverse complement strand
AAATACAATCCCATCATTATTAACTGGAGTGGCAAGGATAATTACGGCATAGATCATTATGAAATAAAGATAAACAACGGCTCTTGGATAAATATGGGTGAGAAAACAACATACATCGTTGAAAATCCAGTGGAGGGAAAATACAGGATTTTGCTCAAAGCTGTGGATAAGGCAGGAAATTACGTTATAGTGGAAAGAAATATTACATGCATCTACGACACCGATTGGGATGGAGTTCCAGACTCCCAGGATGCATTTCCCAATAATCCAAAAGAATGGAAAGACAGTGATGGAGATGGAATCGGAGATAATAGTGATTTGCTCCCAAATGCGAATAACTACCTTCTATATGGAATCACCATAGCCATTCTGGTGGTCATCATTTCCCTTATCTTCTGGAAAAAATTCAAGAGATGATAGTTATTTTCACCCTTTTGTTTTCTATTTCCCAAGTTTTACTATATCCCTCTTCTTTTCCCTCCTTTAACTCAACGCTCTGGGTTTCCCTCATTATGTAATCCTTGAATCTCTCAATGGCTTCCCTTACCTCCTCATCACCCTCATAATATGTCCTAATCTTCTGTGCATAATCCAGATTCATTTCTTTACGCATTGCCTGGATTCTGCGCACTACTTCCCTGGCAAGACCTTCCTGTCTGAGCTCCTTGGTGATGTGGGTATCCAGATACACTATCATGGGCAGGGTTTCCACCTCAACAGCCTGTATACCTTCAGCTGGTTTTTCAACAATCTCCAAATCTTCCTGAGTTAAATTATAACCTTCAATCTTGAGCCCACCACTCCTCAAGGCTTCCACAACCTCGCGTACTGGCATACTCTGAAGAGCCTTCAGAACCCTTTTCATATCTCCCTTAAGTTTGGGACCCAAAACCCTGTAATTTGGCCTTATTTCCACATTTACCATCCTGCCAGCCGAGGCCATTATTTCAATATCCTTAACATTCACCTCTTCCTTCAAGACATCCATAAACTTCTCAATCACTGGATGATACTTTTCCCCCGCAACTATGCTCATCTTCGCCAAGGGCTGCCTAAGCTTTATATTGGCAAGCTGTCTGGCCCGCCTTCCAGCCTCTGCAATTCTTATGGCTATGTTCATCTCCTCCTCCAGGGCCTCATCGATCAAACTCTCACTTGCATTGGGGTAGTCTTCCAGATGCACGCTCTCCTTATCTCCCCAAAGATTGCGGTACATGAAATCTGAAAAGAAGGGGGTAAAGGGTGCCATGACCATGGATAGGGTCTTCAGCGTTGTATATAGGGCTGTGTAGGCGGAGATCTTGTCATCGCTCATCTCCTCCTTCCAGAAACGGCGACGAGAGCGCCTCAGATACCAGTTACTCAATTCATCTATGAACCTCTCCATAGCCTTTGTTGCCCTGTGTATTTCATATTCATCCAGATAGGAACGAATATCTAGAATTGTTGAGTTGAGCCTAGAAACAAGCCATCTATCCAATTCGTTGGTTATCTCACCAATATTTTCTGGAGTGAAGGAATCCAGCTGGGCATTGTTTTTAAAGAACACATAAACATTCCATAGGGTCATAAGGGTCTTTTGCATGTATTCCCTTACAAGATTTTCTGAGAAACGCCGGCTCTTCCATACGGGTATGGAATAGAGATAGAGGCGCATGGCATCTGCCCCTAGGGAATCCATTACTTCCATTGGATCCACCGCATTACCCTTGGACTTGCTCATCTTCTCCCCATTTTCATCTAGAACCAGTCCCATAGTGAGAACATTCCTATAGGGGGCGCGGTTGAAGACCACGGTGGAGATGGCCATCAACGTATAGAACCATCCCCTAGTTTGGTCCAATGCCTCAGTGATAAAATCCACAGGAAATGATTTCTTAAACTCCTCCTGATTTTCATAGGGATAGTGGAACTGGGCAAAGGGTGCACTGCCAGAATCGAACCAAACGTCTATAAGATAAGGTTCCCTTTCCATATCCTTACCGCAAACTGGGCATTTCACCCTAATCTCATCCACATAGGGCCTATGCAATTCAAAATGCTCAGGAATGCTATCTGGATCGGCATGCTTTAACAAATCCTCCTTACCATCGGGAATGAATACATGGCCCTCTGGACATCTCCATATTGGCAGAGGGGTGCCCCAGTACCTATTACGCGAGAGAGCCCAATCCTTAACCTCCTCGAGAAAATTACCGAATCGCCCATGCTTTAAATGTTCTGGTTTCCAATTTACCGTTTCATTATTGCGAAGAAGGTCTTCTCTTCTCTCGCTCATCCTTATGTACCAGGTATCCAGGGCATAGTAGAGGAGCGGGGTGCCACATCTCCAGCAAAATGGATATGTGTGCTCAACTACCCCCTTCTTGTAAAGCTTATTATTCTCCCTTAGCCATTTGATTATATGTTCATCGGCTTCCTTCACAAACATACCCTTCCAAGGAGTATCTGTGAATTTCCCCTCTTCATTCACAGGCTTCACTAGGGGCACACCTTCCCTCTTGCATAGCTGATAATCATCTTCGCCGAAGGCGGGAGCAATATGCACTATGCCCGTACCTTCCTCTGTGCTCACAAAATCTGCTGTGGTAACATAGAAAGCATCAAAATCTACAGGAACAAAGGGTATGAGACGCTCGTACCTCTTTCCCTTTAGTTCTTTACCCTTCAACTCCCTTATTATTCTAGCTTCACCCAGAACTTCCCTTAATCTAGCCTTGGCCAAATAATACCTCTCACCATCCTTCTCAACCAGTACATAATCTATCTCCTCCCCTACCGCTAGAAGGAGATTTGAGGGGAGGGTCCAGGGTGTTGTGGTCCAAACTAAGAAATAGGCATTCTCATCCTTAACCTTGAATTTCACATATATGGATGGGTCCTTCGTCTCTCTGTATCCTTGAGCAACCTCATGGCTGCTTAGGGGTGTGCCGCATCTTGGACAATATGGAACCACTTTGTAATCCTTAACAAGCAATCCCTGCTCGTAAATCTTCTTTAGGGCCCACCAAACACTCTCTATGTAATAATCCTCCATTGTCACATAGGCATTATCCATATCTATCCAGAAACCTATGCGCTTGGTCATCTTTACCCATTCATCACGATATTTGAAGACGCTTTTTCTACATAATTCGTTGAATTTCTTCACACCATATCTCTCAATTTCTCTCTTGGAATTTATACCTAGCATCTTCTCAACTTCTATCTCAACAGGCAATCCATGGCAGTCCCACCCCCCAATCCAGGGTTCAATATCGTATCCATTCATAGCCTTATAACGAAGCACAATATCCTTAATGGCACGGGTTAAGGCATGGCCCATATGGGGCATACCATTGGCCGTTGGAGGCCCTTCTAGAAATATGAATCTCTCATTTCCCCTATTCTTCTCCCTCAATTTTTCAAATATCCTTTTCTCCTCCCAATCCCGTAGAATTTCCTCTTCCATCTTAGGAAAATCCCCGATACCCTTTATTTCCATAGAGGTGGGAATGAGGAAAACATTATAAATATTTCTCAAAGGATTTGGCCTTCTCCATTGCTCCTCCAACCAAGTCCTTGCCCATCCTATGGCTTCGCTCCAGGGTTTTTCCCCAAAGAGTTAAAAACTCTCTTCTTCCCTGGTATCTGCCCTTGAAAATGAGAAATGAACCTAGGAAGAGGAGGGTAGTGTATATCAATCCAAGATAGTCCGCTTTCATTGTGGATATAAAGAATTTTATTGCCTCCGATAGTAGAAAGGTTGCAACGGTGTAAAGAAGAATAAAGAATAACCAGAAGAACAGCCATAGATAAATGAGTGATGCGGGGCTGGCCCTGAAACCCCTCTCCTTAGCCAAACTGGAATCGTGGAGATATGAGGCTATCTTCCTCCCAGATAAAATTGAGGATAGAAATGCAGATAGGGAGAGAATATAGAGCAGGATGCTCTCCAAACGCAGAAAATCCAATATGAAGAGCATAATTCCGATTATTAAAATAATGATTCCGAGAATTATCTTTCCCTTCATCTCACTCCTCCAGAGATTCTATTATCTGAACGCTTCTGCTTGCACCTATTCTGGTTGCTCCTGCTTGGATCATTGCTATGGCTTCCTGGGCATTGTGAATTCCACCTGCGGCCTTTACCCCCATCTCCTGGCCCACAACCTCACGCATAAGTTTTACATCCTCAACCTTTGCTCCCCCTGAGCCGAAGCCTGTGGATGTTTTAACAAAATCCGCCCCTGCACTCTTTGCAATTTCACATGCCCTTATTTTCTCCTCATGGCTTAGATAGCATGTCTCAATTATTACCTTAACCTTGACTCCCATGGGATGCACAGCATTTACAACCTCCCTTATATCCCTTTCAACAACATCGTAATCCCCATCCTTCAGGGCCCCTATGTTCATAACCATGTCTATTTCACTTGCCCCATTGTGTACAGCCATTAGAGCCTCCTGAACCTTTGTTTCGGTGAATGTTGCTCCCAAGGGAAAACCAACAACAGAGGCAATCTTTATATCCGTACCCTTCAAAAATTCGGCAGCATCCTTAACCCGATACGGATTAACGCATACTGCATAGAATCCGTATTTCTTTGCCTCCTCACACAACTTCCTTATATCCTCCCTTGTTGCAAATGCCTTTAGATTTGTGTGGTCAATATACCTCGCCAGCTCCTTGCGGTTCATATTGGAATGTATATGCAAGAGAATTTAAACTTTACCCAATAATTTTTATTCCTTATTCCCATGCTATCTCGTGGCCTCAAGAATAAAAATTCTCCCCCAGAAGCTCGTTGAGAAAATCGCAGCAGGGGAGGTTGTGGAACGCCCAGCCTCCGTGGTTAAAGAACTCATAGAAAACAGTATAGATGCGGGTGCAGATAAGATATCCATATACCTCAAGGGTGGAGGAATCAAGGAGATTAGGGTAACCGATAATGGATGTGGAATGAGTGAGGAGGAGGTTTTGCTGGCCATAAGAAGGCACGCCACAAGCAAGATAGAGAGTGAGGAGGACTTGGAGAGAATAAGAACCCTAGGGTTCAGGGGGGAAGCTTTACCCAGCATTGCTGCTGTATCAAGGATGACCATAATAACAAGAAGGGAAGATAGTATTGTGGGCACAAGAGTTTACTTGGAAGGGAGTGAGGTAAAGGAGATTCGCAGCGTTGGTTCTCCCATAGGCACCTCGGTCATAGTCCAGGATCTCTTCTTCAACACCCCTGCCAGGAGAAAGTTCTTGAAGGGAGAGAGGTATGAATTCAGACAAATATATAGTGTTGTGGAGAAATACGCGCTCATTTACGAAAAAATACATTTCAAACTAGTAAATGAGGGACGCGAAATCTTCAATCTTCCCCCATCTAATTTAAAGGGCAGAATTGCAAAACTCTGGGGCAATGATATTGCTGAAGATATGGTTGAGATTAGGGGAGGAGACGGATTGAGAATTGAGGGTGTAATCTCCAAACCCTACCTTGTTAGGAAAGATAAGAGGAGAATACTTTCCTTTGTAAACGGCAGATATGTGAGAAGCAAGATTTTGGAGGATGCGATCATTGGGGGATATGGAACTATGCTATTCCGTGATTCCTATCCCCTCGCAGTTCTCAAACTATCTATCCCTTCAGAGGAGGTGGATGTTAATGTACATCCTGCAAAATTGTTTGTGAAATTCAGAGATGAGGAAAAAATCAAAAAGACCATTTCATCCCTTATATGGGAGACCCTTAGCTCTGGAGAGAACATACCGGCCCAATATGGGGGCGAGAAGGGAATGGAAATAATGGAGATAAAGCAAACCAGGCAGGTGGTATTTGAAGTGGAAGAAAAGAGGAGGGATAGGAAAATTGAAGATTATCTATCCCAGATGAGAACCTTGCCTATGGAAGTCCTGGGCCAGGTGAATGATACCTACATAATTCTAAAATCTCCCGAGGGACTTGTAATAGTGGACCAGCATGCGGCCCATGAGAGGATAAGGTATGAGAGATTTATAAGGGATATGAAGGATAGAAAAATTCAGGAGCTCCTGGATCCATTCATCCTCAACCTAAGCTATGAGGATTATAAGAGTCTTCTGGATCTGAAGGATGAGTTAAGGGACTATGGTTTTATCATTGAGGATTTCGGGAGCAACAGCATAATGGTAAGGGGCATTCCTCCAATTCTAACCAAGAAGGATGCTGAGGAGGCCTTAAAGGAAATTGCCCAGATGGGTGTTAAATCCCTTGAAAAGATGAGGGATGATGCAATAAAGCTCATCTCCTGCAAAGGCGCCATAAAGGCCCATCAAAAGCTATCCATCTTTGAAATGGAAAAACTTATGATGGAGCTCTTCAGATGTGAGAATCCATACACATGCCCCCATGGGAGACCAACAATGATAAAATTAAAGGCAGAGGATTTAGAAAAGATGTTTAAAAGAAAAGAATGATTAGGGCTTTATGAGCCTTACGAGGATTGCCTTCTGCGCATGTAATCTATTTTCTGCCTCATCAAAAACAACACTGTTGCGGGAGTCTATGACTTCATCGGTAACCTCGTATCCCCTGTGGGCAGGCAGACAGTGCATGAATATGTAGTTACTCTTGGCATGCTTCACAAGATCCTCGTTTACCTGATAGGGCTTGAACACCTTTAAGCGTATTTCCTTTTCAGCCTCATCCCCCATACTTACCCAGACATCGGTATAGACAACATCCGCATCCTTAACAGCTTCCACGGGATCATGGGTAACAACAATCTTAGCTCCTGTTTCATTGGCTATCTTCCTAGCTTCTCCTATTATCTCCTTCCTTGGCTCATAACCCTCTGGACATGCAATGTAGAAATCCATACCAACTATGGCTGCACCTAGCATGAGGGAATTTGCCACATTATTACCATCACCAACATAGGCGAGCTTTAATCCACGGAATCCTCCCTTTTTCTCCTTGATCGTCATTAAATCCGCCACAATTTGGCATGGATGCTCCAAATCATCCAAGGCATTTATAACAGGCACAGATGCATTCTCGGCTAACTCCACAACATTCTCATGCTTGTAAGCGCGATAAACTATGGCATCCACATACCTTGATAGAACCTTAGCAGTGTCTGCTATGGTCTCCCCCCTTCCCAGTTGCATATCCCTGGGAGAAAGATAAAGCGCATGTCCACCGAGCTGCGTCATCGCAACCTCGAAACTTACCCTGGTCCTCGTGCTTGGCTTTTCAAAAATCATTGCCATACTCTTATCCTTCAAGGGTTCGTAGACTTCAACCATCCTGTGGCGTCGCTTCATCTCTAGGC
>CAYXLB010000058.1:0-7520 GCA_964465785.1 uncultured Thermoplasmata archaeon | reverse complement strand
GTGGAATTTGGGGGTAAGTATTTAGGGATGCTTATGCTATACTCCGCAGCATCTGTAGTAGTTGAAACCACATTATTCGTGGATCTCTTCTTGGGAGGGGGAATGGTATTGGATCCAGCCACATACGGAATCCTTGCCTATGTAATCAATTATCTTGTGTGGTTCCTTCTGATTTTTGTAGTTTGGATGATTGCCCTGTTCATAAATGCAGTATTTCCAAGATTCCGCATAGAGCAGGCCTTTAAGTTCTACTGGAAGTGGCCAACGATAATAGCTGCCATAGGTCTTGCCCAGGCATACATAATGTCCGTATTTCTGGGGGTGATACCATGAACGAGAATCCAGCACCCATGGCAATCCCAGAAGAAGATTGGAAAAAAATACAAAGGATGCTCTCTAAACGCTCCCTTTGGATGATCCACTTCTGTACAGGTTGCGGCGCGATGGAGATGCCCCCCACCATGACCTCCCGCTACGATATGGAGAGATTTGGAATCATACCAATGGCCACACCAAGACAGGCAGATTTGCTCCTCGTAACTGGCTATGTGGCTGTGAAGACTCTCAAAAGGATTGTTCGTGTATACGAGCAGATGCAAGATCCCAAGTATGTGATAGCCTTTGGCTCGTGTCCGATAAATGGGGGCATATACTGGGACTCCTACAATATAATAAAGCGTCTGGATAAGTATATCCCTGTGGATCTTTACATAGCTGGATGCATGCCTAGGCCAGAGGCAATTATGGATGCTTTCCTTAAATTGATGAAGGATATCGATGAGGGTCGTGCCGATGGATGGATAAGATATCGGAAATATTACGATAAGTACAAGGCAAATCAGATGCGTGTTTTTAAGAGGTGGGATGAATGAAGGCTATTGAAATATTCAAGGGACTTGGACTTGAGTATGAGGAATTAAAGGTCAAGGGAAATAGGGCACCAAGATACAAAGCAAGGGTAGATCCCGAGAAGTTGGAGGATATAATTATTAGATTCAAGGAAAGTGGATTCAAGCATTTTGTAGCCCTAAGCGTTGTTGATTGGATAAAGGATGGAAATCTTGAGCTAATATATCACATGTTCAGCTATGAAACCAAGGAAGATGTATTCCTTAGCATATATCTTCCTAGGGATGAACCAAAATTCAAGACCCTGAGGCATCTCTTCCCCCAGATAGAGACCTATGAGAGGGAGGCCCATGAAATGTTCGGAATTTATTTTGAAGGCAACGATAGGCTTGGAGAATTCATATTGGAGGATTGGGATGATATGCCACCCATGCGCAAGGATTTTGATACGGAGAAATATGCCAAGGAGAAATATGAAAGCGTACCTCTTGTGGAGGAAGGGGGTGAGAAGGAATGAAGGAATTTGAATTATATGTGGGTCCTCAGCATGTCGGTGTTACGGGAAACATGATGTATCACCTCTGGGTTGATGGAGACACAGTTGTTAAGGCGGAGACCCATGTTGGTTATCTTCATCGTGGATTTGAAAAGCTTATGGAGCAGCGTACTTGGCTTATGAACGTGGCTTTAATACCAAGGATATGCGTCCCAGAGCCTGATGTTAATGAGGCTGTTTACGCCATGGCGGTGGAAACTCTCATGGATTGGGATATTCCTGAGAGAGCCAAGTATATACGCACTATAGTATTAGAACTGGCGAGGATAAGCGGGCATCTATTGGCCATAAGCGGCTATGCAGGAGCTATTGGATTATATACCCTTCCACAATGGGCCATAGGTGATAGGGATTATATTCTAGATCTCTTTGAACAGCTTACTGGAGCAAGGGTCTATCACATATTCATATTCCCTGGTGGAGTCCGCTGGGACCTCCCCAATGGATTTTTGAGGAAGTTGGAGAAGGTTTTAAATTATTTGGAGGAGAGAATGAAGCTCTATGATGAGGTAATGTTCCGCAACGAAATATTCTTCCGCAGGGCCATAAATATTGGGGTAATTCCAAAGGATAAAGCCATAGAATGGGGAGTAACTGGCCCGAATCTAAGGGCATGCGGCTATGCCTACGATGTGAGAAAATTGGATCCCTATGCAGCCTATCCATATCTGGATTTCGAAATACCCCATTATCCTAAGTTTGGTGAATTTGAGCCCTATGGACATGGATGCGATTGCTATTCTAGAATGATTGTGAGGAGACTTGAAATTGAGCAGAGCATAAGGATTCTCAGGCAAGTTATAAAGAAGATACCAGAAGGGCCATATACCTTAAAGCGTCCAAACCCAATTGCTTGGAAGGTACCTGCCGGTTATGCCTATGCTCGGGTGGAGAGCAGTAAAGGAGAATATGGTTATCTTCTTGTAAGTGATGGAGGAAAAAAGCCCTACAGGGTGCATGTCCGTGGTCCATCTTACACCCATGGAATAAATGTAATTGAGAAAATTGCCCCGGGGCTGAATATTGCTGATTTTGCCCCAACCGCCTTTAGCTTGGATGTATGTCCCCCGGATATAGAGAGGTGATGAGATGAGTATAGTTAAACCATTTAAGGCATTAAAGCATCTTGCGAAGCATCCCCATACTGTTCGCTATCCTTATCAAAAGCATACGGATATTGAGGGGATGGATTTACCAACGGAGCGCTATCGTGGATTCCACTCAAATAACATTGAGACATGCATAGGTTGCCAGTTATGCGCAAAGGTCTGTCCCGCCAATGCTATAACCTATGTGAAGATAGAGAATTCGGGGAAAAAGGGGCTTAAGTGGAGACCTGTGATAGACTATGGACGCTGCTGTTACTGCGGCTTCTGTACAGATATATGCCCAACAAAATCTCTAATACTCACACCAAGGTACGAACTAGTTACAGAGAATATAGAGGATTTCAAGTTCATACCTACTTACCAAATAAGGGAGAAGAAGGATAAGGCAATTTCTATGGAGGAAGTTATATTCTCCCCAGAGGAATATGTGCCTCCCAAACCAAAGGAGGAGAAAGATTAATAACCTTTCAATTTTTCCTATTTTTATGAGGCTATATGATTTTAAAAGGGGACATAAAAAAGATATTGAAGAGATAGCAAATATTATGAGAGAATTGTTCGGCGATGTAAAGGTTGAAAATGGGCATATGGTTGCATCCTATGGTGCCCTTGAGAGAATAGAGGTGTGGATTGAGAATGGAAAAATGGCCGCAGAAACAACAAGCAGGAGAACAGATACCAGTGTTGCCCAAGAAACTCTCAAGAGATGGAACGAGTTCTTGTTTAGGGTTACTGGGTATACAGCCAAGGAAAGGAAGAAAAAGATGACAAAAACATAAATAAAGGTGTTTTAATTCCCCCTTAGCCCGAGTGGGGTAGCTTGGATATCCTAGGGGCCTGCGGAAGCCCCTTTGGAAAAGGTGCTTTACTCCCAAAAGGGGATGCGGGCAGCCCCGGACCCGGGTTCGAATCCCGGCTCGGGCATCTATTTTCCTAAGCAATAAAATTTGTATATTATACCTGGTACGATTCTTTTCTTTCTCTTAAACATTTTATTAACGGTGTATTTTGCCACCTTGGAAGGGTCCATCATAATTTTCTCAAGGAACTTAGTTGGCATATTTGCATTTTTGAAAAAGTCCGTTTTTGTTGGACCCAGGAGAAGGTAAGATATATGCACATGTTCTTCCTTTGCCAGGGATTTGGAGAAATGGGCCACATATGCCTTTGTGGCTGCATATATGCTTAAATTCTTTTGAGGTCGGCAGGAGGCCACCGAGGATATGTTGAGAATATATCCCTCCTTCATACTTTCTAAGGCTATTTTTGTTATGTATGTCAAGGCCATTATGTTGACATTCAGCATATCTCTTAAATTCTCCCACCTTTGCTCTCTAAATTCGCCATACAAACCAACTCCAGCGTTGTTTACAACAATGTAGGGTTTGTACCTTCTTATTATATCTCCTATTTTCTCATAATTTTTTGCAAGATCCACCACATAATACTCCGCTCCCAATATCCGGGCAGAATTTTTCAATGCCTCCTCATTTCTCGATATTAATATTATATCGTATCCCCTGTCCTTAATTTCCTTGGCTATATGAAAACCCAGTCCTCTCGACCCACCGGTTATTATGGCGTGCATAAACAAGAATGAATTTAAATATATCTAATTATTTTCTACCCTATGGATATTGATATATCACATTTGGATGAAAAGAAGAGATTTGATGTAAAGTTGCAGATATCTCTTTACAATACAGCACTCAAGGTGATGCGGCCTGATAAGAGGGGTGAATTTGAAGCCTATATGGAGGAGAGGGTTAAAAAGATAAGAGAACTGCTGGAAGTTAAAGATAGAAATTTTAGGATATTTGAGGATGGAAATTTGATATTTGAGGTGCAGGGATGATAGTATTTGATAATCATCTCCACCTGCAATTTCACGGGGAAAACATAGTTGCAGTGAAAAGATTTGAAAAGGCAGGGGGTACGCATATCAATCTCACCAATGTGCCAAATTATTCAATCCCAATGGATGAGAATTATTATGAAAAAATATATCAGGATACCCTCAGGATGAAGAAATTGGTGGAGGAGAATACAGGGGTACGTGTGCTTGTGACCATAGGCCCCTACCCTGTGGATCTGGTAAAACTTGTGGATGGAGGATTGGATATGGGGGAAGCCAAGGAGTATCTTCTTAAGGGGTTAGAATTGGCAGGGAAGTACATCCAAGAGGGGAAAGCCGATGCCATAGGAGAGATAGGTAGGCCACATTTTGAAGTTGTCCAGGAGATATGGGAGGCTAGCAATGAAATAATTTTTGAAGGTATGAAAATTGCCAAGGATGTGGATGTTCCAGTTGTTCTCCACACCGAAAGTGCAACAGAAAAAACATGGAAAGACATGGCATCCCTTGCTGAAAAGGCAGGTATAGATAAGAACAAGGTAATAAAACACTATTCTCCCCCCGTGGTGGATTCAAGAAATTTTGGGATATTTCCATCCATAATTGCCTCGCGAAAAAATGTGAGGGAAGCCTTAAGACAGGGCTTCAGATTTCTCCTTGAAACCGATTTTATGGATGAGCCCTCCCGCCCAAATGCCGTTTTGCCCATAGAATCTGTGCCAAGAAGAGCAAGATGGATAATTCAAGAGTATGGAGAAGAGGTATGGCAAAAAATTATGGAAAATGCTAAGAAAATTTATGGAGCGGATAGGTTTGAGGATTAAATTTAATATGTTGTAGCAGTTTCTCAATTATGTCTCTAAAGGAGTTTATGGATTATGCAGGAAGGTTAAAGAGGCTCAGGCGCACAGGATGGGTAATTAGGGGAATTCCTGAGGCTGAAAGTGTTGCAGACCATTCTTATAGGGCTGCCCTCTTGGGTTATATACTTGCCAAAGAGAAAAAGCTAGATGCTGAAAAGGTAATGGTGATGCTCTTGATCCATGATATCGGCGAGTCAATAATAGGTGATATAGTCCCAGAGGGTGAAGAATTCATCGATAAAAGAGAAGTTGAAGGCAAGGCTGTTAGAAGAGTATTGGATACCTTGGGCACGGTAGGCGAAGAGTTGTATGAAATATGGGAGGAATTCACAGATGGGAGCAGTGAAGAAGCCAAACTTGCCAGGATGGTTGACAAGGCTGAGATGGCCTATCAGGCCAAGGAATATGCGAAGATGGGATTTTCCATTGAAAAGGACATGCTAAAGTACCTTCCAGAATTCTTGGAATGATTATCAATTTAGGAAACGGCCCCAAAAGATTTAAATCCATATTCATCACAGGGAAAATTGGTGAATGGAGAGAGCATGGGAAGAGTTACAGCAATCGCAATGGTTCTCTTGCTTTTATTATCTTCCACAATGGTTAGTGGAGATGGGAAGGTTAAGAAGATAATAGCGGTGGATGGAAATTTTAAGCCATTCTCCTATATGGAAAATGGAGAATTGAAGGGGTTTAATATAGAACTCCTCCATGCCATAGAAAATACCGAGTATATGAGTTACTATGATTTGGAAATAAGGCCCATGGATTTCTCTCAGGCATTGGAAGAGATAAAGAAGGGAGAGATAGATGCAATTTTTGGGATAGCCAAGACATCGGAGAGGGAAGAATACATGGATTTCTCCATACCATATTTCAATATCACCTTTGCCCTCTTCTCCCATAAGGGTGCCCATATAACGGGTTTGGAATCTTTAAACAATAGAACCGTTGCCGTTAGAAAGGGAGATATGGCGATAGATTATTTGAAGGAGCATGTGAGCAATCCAATAATTTTTGAAGTGGATACGATTGAAGATGCACTTAAAATGGTAAATCGGGGAGATGTGGCTGCATTTTTTGGAGACAAATATGTGGCCCTGTATTATCTGAAAACTGAAGATTTCTCCAATGTAGTGCTCGTACATGAGTATGGTGGCATCGGTGAAGGATGTATTGGGGTAAGGAAGGGGGATGAGGAATTCCTTTACAACACAAACCAAGCTCTGAAGCAAATAATGAATGATGGAACATACACCAAGATTTATGCCCGCTGGTTCACCCAACCCCCTCAGTTCTTCTTGGTGGAATTTATATATTCAAGGTTGAATCTCATATTACCCGTAGGAATTGGGGTGTTGTTCTTCATCTTCCTCTACCTATACATTCTCAAGAGGAGCATCAAGAAAATATCAAGGAAGCTGGAAAAGAGTGAAAACCTTTATAGAAAATTGACAAAAAATGCCCTTGTGGGCATAATGATGGTCAGAAATGGAAAAATAACATTTGCCAATGAGACGGCCCTTAAAATTCTTGGATATTCAAAGGAAATTCTGGAAAAGAAAGGTATAGGTTATCTTTTGGAGAGGGCCAATGGGGAGGTGAAAATATCCACGCCAGAAGGGCATAGATGGATTCTTGTTAAATCGACGAGATTGGAAGATGCAACTCTGGTGAATTTTCTTGATATCACTGATAAGAAGGATTTGGAGATAGAAAATATGAGAAGGATGGAGTATCTCAATGAGCTTCTCGATTATCTCAGAAATCCTGTGCAGAATCTTTTATTTGCCTCCTATATGCTTGGAAACAGTGAGGAGGAAAAGATTTTGAAGAGAAATATTGAGAAGGTTGTGGATGTACTGAGGGAAGAGAATTTGGAGAAAAGGGGTTTATAATTCAATAGATTTTTATAGAGAAAACTACTTCTTGGGGTATGGATGAAGAGTATTGCAAAATGTTGGAGGAATACGTGGAACAGCTAAGCATGGCACTGATTGTGGATATGATGAAGAGGGGTATTTTTAAGGATAGCTCTGAAGAAATAAAACTGGAGAAGAAGTTTGTGAAGGAAGTAAAGGAGAACTACTCCATTATAGAAGAAGGAACGCCTGAAGAAAGAGCAGTGGCTGCCGTTCTCAATGCCCTTTCCAATTATTATGGAGAGGATATGTATGAGGAGGAGATTCTCGCCAGGGCAAATATAATATTGAATTTCATAGGAGACGAGCTTGTGGGCAAAAAATAAAAATATCTGAAAAATATGGCCTCATAGCCCCGTGGTGTAG
>CAYXLB010000057.1:0-7639 GCA_964465785.1 uncultured Thermoplasmata archaeon | reverse complement strand
AATGGGAAGTTACATATTCAATAGTCCTTTATCCACCCCCTGGGAAGATCCTCAATTCCTATAGGATGATAGAAAGGGGGATAATAGAGGGCTTGAAGGAGCTTGGAATTGAAGCCCAATACTCTGGGATAAACGACATAGTTGTGAACGGTAGAAAAATTTCTGGAAATGCCCAGACCAGGAAATATGGGGGTTTGCTGCAGCATGGCACAATCCTCATGGATGTTGATGTGGATGAGATGTTCTCCCTCCTCAAGGTTCCCCAGGAGAAGATGAGGGACAAGATAATAAAGGGTGTGAAGGAGCGGGTCATATCGTTAAGGCATCTAAATTTGGATGTTGAGTTTGAAGAGCTGCAGAAGATCCTGGCAAGGGGGTTTGAAAGGGCCCTGGGAATGAAGCTCTACGAGGAGAAAATAGATGAAGAAATATTGAATCTCGCAAAGGAGCTGGAAGTGAAGAAGTATGGAAACAGAGCATGGAATTACAGAAGGTAGGGCCATACTGAAGAGGGGAAAATTGATCAAGGTATGGGCGAGGTTTAAGGGCGAGAAAATACTGGATATTCGCATAACTGGCGATTTCTTCATCTATCCAGAGGACACCATTGAAAGAATTGAGGAAGGGCTTAAAAATAGGAAAATTTCAGAGGTGATGGGCATAGTGGAGGAGATTATGAAGGGCTGCGAATACATAGGAATCGAGCCTAAGGACATAGAAGAGGCGGTGAACCTGGCATGGAAGAAAAACTAGAGTACTTCAGGCAGTATTCCTCCATAATTCCCGATTTTGAAGGATTTATGCAGGCACTAAGAACTCCACAGCCCTACTGGATAAGGGTAAACAGGCTTAAAATCGAGGAGAGAGAATTAATTGAGAGGCTGGAGGCAAAGGGCTTTGAGCTTGAGAGATTCAACGGGATGAACGCGTATAAAATAAGGAGCATGCCCGTGAAGCATCCAGGAGCCACCATTGAGCATTCCCTTGGCTATTACTACGTGCAGGACCTATCCTCCATGGCCCCAGTTCTTGCCCTCTCTCCAAAAGAGGGAGAGAGCATACTGGATATGGCTGCAGCCCCTGGGAGCAAGACCACCATGATGGCAGAGCTCATGGGAAATAGGGGAACTATTGTGGCCAACGATGTGAATTTTTCCAGGCTCAAATCCCTGGGGGGAAACATTGAGAGGCTCGGAATAACAAATGTTATTCTCACAAGGAAGGATGCTCGAAAGGATTCCTTCGCCACGGAGTTTGACAAGATCCTAATAGATGCCCCATGCTCTGGGGAGGGAGTCATAAGGAAGAATCCCTGGAACTTCGTTCCTGCCAGGGACAGGGAGCACAGGTACTTGAGGGAACAGCAGGTAAGAATGCTGAAAAACGCGGCCAGACATATCAAAGATGGGGGAACAATAGTTTATTCCACCTGCACCTTTCACCCATGGGAGAATGAGAGCGTAGCCGAATACGGGATAGGAAAACTGAAACTTGAGCCCGTGGAATTCGATATACCCATACCCCATGTTTCGGGTGTGGAGGAGTGGAAGGATGAGGTATACGAGCACAGCAAATATTTCAAGAGAATCTATCCCCATCTTGTTGATACTGGAGGGATGTTCGTTGCAGTTCTCAAGAAAGAATGAATACAGAAGGTATTTTGTGGAGAGATTCGGCATAGCGGAAGAAATCATGCAGAATTACTCCTTCTTCCAAAGGGGCAAGAGTGTGTGGGCCTTCACGGGCAATTATCTGCCCCTTGAGGATATTGAGACCCTGGGCATAAGGGCCCTGAGAATTGGCAAGGGCCTAAAACCCTCAACGGCATTCCTAAGGGTAATAGGGATCCACGCGACCAGGAACGTTGTAGAACTGGATGATGAGCAGGCGCTGAGGTATATGAGGGGAGAAGACATAGAGGAAAATTTCCCAGTGGATTTCGGATACGTCATTGTTAAGGGAGGGAAGGACATTCTTGGATGCGGTCTATACAAGGGAAGGCTGATAAATCAGATTCCAAAGAAGTACAGGATGGAGCCCACCTGGGTCTAGAGCCCAATCTTGTTTTTGACCCTCTCGAATCTTTCAAACTTTTCCTGCACAACCACATACTTGGGCTTGAAGGGACAGGTCTCTTCGGGGGAGGATACGAATACATCGTATGTACCTATCTTCCTTGCTATATCCTCTATCTCCCTCTTGTCCATGCCTATCAGGGGCCTGTATATTGGATATCTCGTGGCCTGGGAAACTATGTACATGTTGTGCAGGGTTTGAGAGGCAACCTGGCCCAGGGAATCACCCATGACTATCCCCAGGGCTCCCTTCTTCCTGGCAATCTCTTCAGCCATCCTGAGCATGGTGTACTTGCAGAACACGCAGGTCCAACGCTCTTCCTTTATCTCCCTCAACTTCTCGGCCACATCGGCCAGAATCTTTGTATGGTCAACAACCATTAGCTCGATCTCCCTGGGAGAGTATTGGTTTAGAATCTTCAATATCTCCCTTACCTTCTTCTCCCCGTAATCACTGTGCTTCATATGCACAGCGATTATCTTCGCACCCCTCTTCATCATGAGATACCCTGCAACGGGGGAATCTATGCCGGGAGAGATCAGGAGGATTAGTTTTCCAGCAGAGCCAACGGGCAGGCCCCCGACCCCTGGAATCTTCTCGAAAAACACATAGGCCTTGGAATTGATTATCTCTATGCCTATAACCATCCCTGGATTCTCGAGATCAACATTCCAACCGAATTCCTCCACAATAAAGGCGCCAACCTCTTCATTTATCTCCTGAGATTTCTTGGGAAAGTTCTTGTCAATCCTCTGGGTCTCAACCTTGAAGGATCCTGGATTGTAATCACCAAGATTGTTTTTCAGATAATCGAAAATATCCCCATACTCCATCTCCTTGGCGGGGGAAACGGACACGACCCCAGGACATTTTGCAATTAGGAATGCAGATTCTTCAGGGGCAAATACGAATATTCGACCCCTCAATATTTTGGTGCGGGAAGAATAACCATATCTCTTCAACTTCACCTCTATATTCTTGGCAAGCAACTCCTCAAACCTTCTTCGATTTTTTCCCTTTAACCCGATCTCCCCGTACCTTACAATTATCATTGCACAAAGGAAAATGAGAAAATATAAAAAACTATCCTATGTCGTAAAGCTCCTTCAAGGCCCCCTTGTAGGCGGCATAGAGCTCTTCAAAACTTGCCTCATTCCTTGCATATCTCCTAACATTGTACTGCAGCTCCTTCAGTGAAGGATAAACCCGAGTGAGTATTCTGGAATCCAGATAAACAAAGCTCCTATCAAGGGAGGTGTGGGCTCCCTTTACAACGGCTTTGCGCCATTTCATCTTTTCATCCTCATTCAAGACATAGTAGGCCTCAAGAATGTTCTCGTTCTTCAATCTTGAACCTAAGAGAAGCTTCAATTTTTCCCAGGTCATGGCGCTCCATGGATCCTGCGGTTCAACCTTCTTTTTCTTCTCCTCTATCTTCTTCACCTCAACCTTCTGCTCTTCTATGAGTGCCTTTATCTCATCCCTGAACAGGTAAAGGGCCCCCAGCCCAAGGGATGCTAGAACGAGGGAGGCTATTATCTTTTTATTATCTCCCATCGGGTTGATATCCTCTTCAATATTTTTAATTTTTCGGAAAAACTTTAAAACCCTTAGCACGTTTGCCCCCTATGAAGGTACCAGTGATGAAACCCAGGTTCAAGCCCAAGGAAGATGCAAATTTTGTTCTCTATCCCTACCATATCTTCCATATAAGGCTCCATTACAAGAGGCTGGGATTGAAGGACAAGATATTCAATTATTACGGTTACATAGACCTATACAGGTTTGGAGCCGAGAGGGGAGATAGCTTCATAGGCATTGAAGAGTGGGATGTTGAGGAGAAGGCCATCATGAAACCCATAGTTACCGATTATGAGGAGATAAAGAACTTCGCCATGAAGAAGGCAATAGAATGGGGAGCCCTGCGCATCGTATCTTGGTGGCATCCCCTGGTAGAGGTTGTTAAAGACAAAATGGCCTATAAGATATTCTGGGTTTATAGGAGAGGCCCCGAATCCTTTCTTATGGATAGCTTCAGCGGTCAGGAATTCCCGCTCAACACCGTGCTTGGGGATGTTGGGTGTGCAGCCAGAAGGGTGAGCAAGAGGGTGAAGCTGAAAAGGTAAATTTATTTTAACTCCCATTCCATATCTCGATTATGGATAATGATTTAGAGCCCTATGTAGAACTTGTGAAGAGGAATTATCCCACCGTTTATCTGGACATACCCTCATTTCTAGGAAGCCCCGTGGCGAAGAAAAGGGAAGAGATTAAAAATTGCGATATCTGCTTCCTTGGAGTACCCTGGGAGGGTGCAAATACCTGGGGCTCCTGGAGCGGTTGCGTCCTAACCCCCATGCATGTGAGAAAGAATTCCCTCAGGTACTACGGTGGATTCATCCCAGAGCTGAATGTTAAAGTGACTTCGAAATTCAACATATGCGATTGCGGAGACGTACCAGTGGATATGGAGGATAGGGAGAAAACATTTGGAGAGATAGAGAAAAAAATAAAAGAGATTCTGGATGCCGAAGCCGTGCCGATTTCCATGGGAGGAGACCATTCCATAACTGTACCCATAATAAAGGCCATGATTGAGGAAGGAAAGAATCCGCTCATCCTCCATTTTGATGCCCATTACGATAACTCCCCCTCCTACTTGGGCGATAGGTATGCCAGGTCCAGTCCAATAAGGAGAATAGTGGAGGATCTTGATGTGCCTCCAGAGAATGTCATCCAGCTTGGGATAAGGGGCCCCAGAAACGCTCCAGCCGGAAGAGAATATGCGGAGGAGAAGGGAATTAAAGTATACGATGTATGGTACCTGAAGAGAGAGGGCTTCGAAGAGCCCCTAAGAGAGATAGCAGAAAGGGCCAAGAATACGGATGGGGTATACATAACCATATGCATGGATGTCATAGACTCTTCATTTGCACCAGCAGCTGCAGGCGATCCCCTTGGACTCACATCCTTCGAGCTCATAGATGCCCTTATGAAAATAGTCTCGAAAAATAAGCTTCTGGGCATGGATATTGTGGAAATCTACCCGCCATTGGACATAAGAGATATGACAACCCATTTGGCCATATGGATAATCCTATACACCCTGGCCGCTATGAAAAAATAAAAAATTAAGGAATTAGAGCATTTAGAACTATGTGCTCGGCCACGTGCTCTACCTGGCTCTTTGCCCTTGCCTCGGTCACTGCTTCCTTGGTTCCACCTTCTAGAGGCACCTTCTTGAACAACTCCCTGTGTGTCTTCAAAACCTCCTCTGGTGGCTTTGTAAGAAGGCTCACTATTATTATGACGAACAGTGTTATGAAGAAGTTCACGAAGAATATTGGCACACCTGCCAGAGGCCCGCTTGTGAAGGACCAGCCGATGGTTGTCTCCAGATATATCTCAGATATCAGGCCATAGATCATACCCACAATAATTCCTTCCTTTGTGATCCTCTTCCACCACAGGGACAGGATCAATGGAGGTCCAAAGCCTACGCCGAGTCCGCCCCAGGCTGTTGCAACCATACCATAGACCAGTGGATTGGGCCTAAGGGCGAACCAGAGGGCTATGATACCAAGTATGAAGACCACGAGCCTTCCAATGTTAACCATCTGTTTCTGGGTTGTCTCATAATTGAATATCTTGTGTATGTAGTCCCTTCCAACGGCAGATGCTGCCACCAGAAGCTGTGAGTCTGCGGTACTCATCACTGCCGAGATTATACCTGAGATGAGTATGCCCGCAACCAGAGGTGGAGTGAAGTGCACTATTAATGTGGGTATAATCTGTTCAGGATCAGAGACGCTTATGGAGCCATTCTGAACCAGTGCAAAGCCAAGGAAGCCTCCGAAGAAGGCACCCCAGAGAACCAGGATTGTCCAAATTATACTTATGAATATACCTGGCCTCCTAAGTTCCCTTGGATCTCTAGCTGCCATAAACCTGGTCTGAATGTGGGGCTGACCTATGTAACCCACAATCCAGGATGCGTATCCAATTGCGAACACCAAGGCCGCCAATCCCACTGCTCCACCAAATGGATCCAGCTTCGTGGGATCTGCATTGCCTATCAATGTAAGTGCGTTGTCAAATCCGCCAGCCTCCGCCACTACCAGGAAGGGCACAACTATGAGCACAGTGACCATCAACAGTGCCTGGAAGACATCGGTCCAGACAACGGCGAAGAATCCTCCTACAATAACGTAGGCCACTAGGATTATGAATGTGATTGCAGCTCCCCACTCATAGCTCACATCGAAGGCAGCTGCAAATGTCTTGCCACCTGCTGCAAACTGTGCACTCACGTAGGCGGTCATGAATATCAGTATGAAGAGGCCCGAGAGGAACCTTATAATCTTTGTATGATCCTTTACCCTGGCTTCCAGGAAGTCGGGTATTGTTATAGACTTTAGTTTTCCAGCATATATTCTCAGCCTGACAGCCATCATTGTCCAGTTGAGCAAGGTACCACCAAGGCATCCTATGGCAGCCCATATGGCACCCAGACCCGCCTTGAAGGCGCTACCAGGATAACCCAGCATCAGCCAGCCAGAGAAGTCGCTTGCCTTATCGCTAAGGGATGCTGCCACTATGTGTACGTGCCTTCCTCCAATGTAGTACTGGCTCTCGTTCTTTGTAAACTTGTTAGACCACCAGCCTATGAAGGCCAAGATGATCAGATACAGCAGAAAACCAATAAACAATCCCCAGTTCATTTCTCTCCCTCCTTAACTGCCTTCACAAGTTCTTCGTCATATGCCAGAATGTCGTCGTCGATGTAGTA
Source organism: uncultured Thermoplasmata archaeon (assembly GCA_964465785.1). Lineage (GTDB taxonomy): Archaea > Thermoplasmatota > Thermoplasmata > Thermoplasmatales > Aciduliprofundaceae > Aciduliprofundum. Next base: position 774 of record CAYXLB010000057.1, on the reverse strand, counting down.
TTCCTTGTGTGTTATCTTGTCCCAGTAACCATACAAAAGCATAATCAAAAGTCCAATGATCACTGGGACAATTATCTCTATCCATCCTGCAGTGCTCAAACCCATTGCATCACCCATGTTGTCATGTGGCAAAGTGTATAAAAAAATTTCGCAATTTACCTATAAAAAGTTAACTATTTGGAAAAATTAGATAATTTTTTAATCTTTAGGTGATTTACCCATTTATGCACGGATGGAGCGGTAAGGGTCTTATCATAAATTTGAACGATGGGAAAATAAAAAAATTCGATATTGATAAAAAGATTTTAAAAGATTACATAGGAGGGCGCGGTCTCGGGGTGAAATTGTATTACGATATGATAAATCCTGAAATTGATCCCCTTGATCCAGAGAATATCCTGGTTTTCACAGTTGGTCCCCTAACTGGCGTTGCCCCCATGTCGGGGCGCCATTCTGTGGTATCCAAATCTCCCCTGACCGGAACAATTCTTGATTCAAATTCTGGGGGTGAATGGGGCAAAGAGCTACACTATGCAGGCTACGATGCGCTCATAGTGAAGGGTGAGGCAGAGAAGCCCGTATACATAAGGATTGAGGATGATGATGTGGAGATAAAGGGTGCCGAAGATCTATGGGGGATGGATGTCGAAGATTGCACCAAGAGGCTTGAAAACTACGGAAGCGTTGCCTGTATAGGACCAGCAGGGGAGAAGGGAGTGCTCTATGCCAACATAATGAACGATTATACCCACACGGCTGGCAGGGGAGGGCTGG
>CAYXLB010000056.1:0-7659 GCA_964465785.1 uncultured Thermoplasmata archaeon | reverse complement strand
TAAATATGCATTTTTCCCCATTAATCAAGCCCTCCCATATGAATTGCATGGCGAATGTACTTTTCCCCGTTCCAAAGGAGCCTATAACTGCTATACTGTGCCCCCTTGGTATGCCTCCTCCAAGCATTTCGTCCAGCCCATTTATTCCAGTTTTCAATCTCTCCATTTCAATCACCCTATCTTTTCCGTATTAACAACCACAAAGCCGTTATGCCTATTTAATGTGGTGTTAAATCTAGCAATCCTCTCCTCCTCAAGATGTGCCATAAGACCGGTGAATTTCAGGACATACATATACCTGTATCTCTTTGAGAATCTGCTGGAGCCATGCCATTCAAATACAAACACCCCATCTACAGAATCAAACAGGAGTTTTTCCATCCTTTCATCCACAACCCCCATGGTGAGAAGCAGGTAAATTACAGAGCTCCAGTTTTTTGCAACTCTCCTCAATCCCCTGATGATGTCAAGAAGATTGTTGAAATCTATGCGGGGTGATGTAATCAAATCTGTTAGGGAATCAACTATGACTATCCTATCGTTGCCATTCTTATCAATGTATTCTACGAATTCCTTTAGAAGCTCGCCCTTCCTCCTTAGAAATTCCCCCGTATTGGGTGTGATCCATCTTCTGGGTATGATGCTGTTTCTGAAGTACTCTAGGGAGAAGTCCTTTATTGTTAAATTCTCCTTAAAACCATCTTGAAGGTCCTCGTTGAATGTTATCTCCACGCTTCTCAATATCTCCTCTGGACTCTTTGAAAAGGATATGTAGAGGGTCCCCCTCGGTATGTAGATATCAGGGGCATCGATTATCATAAATCTTCTTCTGTTCTTATACTTCCTTGCCAGGGATAGCTTTGCAGCGGAGGTATAGGCAAATTCAACGTTACCGGAACCAGGTTCACCGGCCAGGATAACAACAGAACCAGCAGGCACTCCACCCTTAACGATCTCATCAAAGGCTGCAACAGATGTTGGGATTCTCATTCACTAACTCATAGCAATTTGGAATTTAAACCTTTGCCCCTTTGAGAATGTTTAAATATTCAGAAGGTGATTAGCGAGGGATGTCGGAGAAGATAAAAACTGGCATTCTCGGGCTCGATCCACTTCTTGATGGGGGATTGATGCAGTTCTCATCCACGGTTGTCATCGGTACAACGGGAGCTGGAAAAACAACCTTTGCAACCCAGTTTATAAGGCGTGGGCTCTTGGATGGGCAGGATTGCATATTCATAAGCCTGGATGAGAATAAGGAGCAGATAATTAGGGATGCCCTAAACATGGGATGGGATGATATACTCTATTTCATAGAGGAGGAGAAATTGATATTTGTGGATGCCTCTGGAAAGGAGTTTAAGGCCTTCATAAGGAAGGAGCTTCCCGATTTTGTATCAACCTGGAGCGGTGCGAATACTAGGATTGCCATAGACCCCCTCACTCCCGTTATTTGGGCCACACCCTCCCGCTATGAGCAAAGGGAGTTGCTTGGGTATATGCTCAAGGAGATGAGGAGGATAGGCACAATTGTGGCAACCCTGGAGGAGCATGGCGCCTCCAATTTATCATCCCCGGAAACTGTTATACCCATGTACCTTGCAGATTCCGTTATTCATCTACGATACAGATATGTGGACAGCGGGATAAGGAGAGATTTGAAGATTGTTAAGATGAGGGGCAGCAGACACAGCGAAATTATGCATCCCTACAAGATTGTAAGAGGTCTTGGAATCTTCGTTATGCGTGGAGGTTACAAGATTAAGGGCACTAGAGAGAATGTCAAGGAATTGGAGAGAAAAATAATGAAGAGATTGGAAAAGGCATCGCCCATAGTTATTGAGAGGATTCGAAAGATTCTGAATAATCTGGAGGATGACGATATTGAGGACCTGAACCTTGATGAGCTGGCAGACATAATTGCGGAGGAATTCAGGTGAAGATCACCAAGGAGCTTGAAGAGATAATAAAAACTCTTGAAGAGGGTGAGGAAGAAAGGGGTCTTCACCTATTCTCAAATAAGAACAGGAGATATGTGTTCCGGGAGCTTACCAAGGCCCCTTGCCAGACCTCCTCCTCCATAGCCAGGAAGCTGAATATGGATGTTCAGATTGCAGAATGGCACCTAAAACGTTTGGGAAGGGAGGGTTATGTGGGGGAAGTGGAGATTAGGAAGAAGGTCTATTACCCCATCGAGCTTGTTAAGGAAGAGGATTTACCCCTTTTCACCCTTTTAAATAATAGAAATGCGAATCTCATAGTGAAATCCCTATTTAGAAGGTGCAGGGATATCCAATTTTTGCAGAGGCATGTGAGCAGGGCCACCGTTTACAGGGTCTTAAGGAAATTAAAGGATATGGATCTCATAGAGGATATGAAAGGAACCCGCAGGCTCGTATGTCTAAACGATAATTTCTATCGCAAGATGGAGGAATATGATAAAATGGGCCTGGAGTTTAGAAGGAAATTCATAAAGAAAATCGAGTTTCGTGGCTATTCTGTTGAGATTATAGGCACCTACAACTATGAGACCAAGATTAGGGTGAAGGGAGTAGAAAATTTTACAGTGGGAATTTACATATCTCCCTTGAAAAGTATTCTGGGGGTAAGAGAATGAGGGAAGAGCTGAAGAAGAAGGCTGGAGAGGAGGCAGTGAAATACGTGAAGGATGGAATGATATTGGGCCTTGGCACTGGGAGCACTGTAAAGTATACTATTTTAAAGCTTGGTGAGATGGTCAAGGAAGGGCTGGATATTGTGGGGATACCCACATCAAGGGCCACGGAGAAACTTGCCATGGATGTTGGCATAAAACTGGGTGATTTGAACGATTACGAATATATTGATTTAACCATTGATGGGGCCGATGAGGTGGATGGAAATCTTAACTTAATAAAGGGTGGCGGCGGTGCGTTGTTGAGGGAAAAGATGATCGCCTATGCCTCTAAATATGAGGTAATTGTGGTTGATGAGAGTAAGGTGAAGGAATACCTTGGAGATTTCCCATTGCCTGTGGAAATTGTAAGGTTTGGATATAAGAAAACCATGAAAAATCTGGAATCTTTAGGATGCAAGCCATCCCTAAGGATTAGAAATGGAGAGCCATACATAACGGATAATGGAAATTACATAGTTGATTGCAAGTTTGAAAGAATAATGCAGCCTGAAAAACTGGAGAGGAGGATAGATGAAATACCTGGCGTTGTGGAGATTGGGCTCTTCATAAATCTTGCCAATGAAGTTATAATAGGCAAAAAAGATGGTGTAGAAATTATGAAAAGGATTTAAGATCCTTTATGAGCTTCTCAATTTCATTTATTTTGCTTCTCAGATCCTTTTCGATTTCTTCGAGAATCTTAGGAAACGGTTTTGCAAGCCTATATCCATGCACAGGTCTCCCCTTTCCCTCTTTCTTTATGTCCCTTTTCAATACCCAGCCCCTCTTGGTAAGCCACTGCATGGCTATGCTCACCTCGGGCTGCCTTAGTCCTGTTGTTTTCTCTATTTGAACCGATGTAACTTCATCCCTGCGGTACATATATGCCAAGGTCCTTGCAACATTCCGTGATAGTCCTGCCCTTTGCAATAGAGTGGCAAGTTTTTCATCACTCTTTGTCATCTCATCCCTCATATCTATCACCTATGCATATATTAAAGTGTTCCTATATATACTTTTCTATGTAGATGCAAGTATTAATAAAATCTATCCTTCAAAAACTATTAATTCTTTTATTCCCTTTACCACGCATGCTCCTCCTCCATGCCTGCTGTGCTCCCTGCCTAACAGCTCCCTATAAACATTTGAGTGAGAGATTCGATGTCACCGTGTTCTGGTACAATCCAAATATACAGCCCTACAGGGAATACCTGAGAAGATTGAGGACATTGAGGGAATATACTTCAAAAATAGGGGCCAGGGTGATCTATGATCTCTCTTATCCACTGGAGGATTGGCTATACAGGACAAGTATATTGAGCAAGAAAAGCAATGTTCTTCGATGCAAATACTGTTATGCTGATAGGCTCTACAAAACTGCTTTGAAGGCCAAAGAGCTCGGATTTGAATACTTCTCTACCACCTTGCTCCTTGCTCCCTATCAGAAGCATGAAATGGTTAAGGAAATAGGATTCAACATTCAGAAGGCCCTGGACGTGAAATTCTACTATGAGGATATGCGAAAATGGTTCGAGGAGGCGGAGGATATGGCAAGAAAGGCCGGCATATATCGCCAAGGATACTGTGGATGCATATACAGCGAGGCTGATAGGTACTGGAAGGAAAATCCTTAACTTTAAAATACTTCAAAATCATTGAGTCCCTATGCGCGCTTCCATTTGGATTCCATTGGTTCTAGGTATATTCTTCGTTCTTCTTTCGTCCATATTCTTTCTTGCCGCCTTCTCTCCCTTCTCCCTCTACATATTAACGGAGGCAATATTCCTCCTGCTCATAGGGCTTATTTTTCTCCTTCTTTACTACAGGGCCTCCAAAATGGAGGCAAGGAGACCGATTGAATTGCATCAGACTGTAAATATAGACACATCCAAGGATCTGGAGGGAGAATCTTCCCTGAAGGATTTGAGATGCAAACATTGTGGAGCGCCACTTACAGATAAGGATGTAACCATAACCGATGCAGGGGTGATTGTAAGATGTCCCTATTGCGGAGCTGTTTATCGCCTGGAAGAAGAGCCCAAGTGGTAATCCTTCTTTTTATCCTCTTCCTTCTTTTCGTTCCATACGCGCATAGCCAAGAATATGATTTCTCCCTGAAAAGGGAATATGTGGATATTTCCATAAATGATAATGGTACTGCTTGGATTTCTTACCATTTTCAATTCCGAAACTACGGTACAGGGTTCAATGTTGTAGATATCGGAATGCCCAATGATGCCTATTACCTGGCTACTGCAAAGGCCTGGGTTAGCTTTGATGGTTCAAATTATACTAGGATATTGGATATAAGGGATTCGGAGTATGTGCATCCTGGGGTTGAGGTGCATGTAAATGCCTATAGCGAGGCCAATATATTTTTGAATTTCACCATACTCTGTGACAGGATGGTGTGGTTAAGCCCCAATAACAATAGTATGGCCAGTTTGGTTTTCAGGCCAACATGGTTTTCAGAGGATTTTCAAAGGGGGCCTACCCAGGAATTGAGGATAAGAATCATACTTCCAGATGGGGTTAAAGATCTGAATGAAACTGCCTGGTACAATAAAAAGTGGAATCTTGTGGAGAATGTGGATGGCAGGCTTGCGGTTGTCTGGGCATTTCAAAATGTATATCCCCAGGATATTTCCAATGGAAATTATGATGTTGGGGTGGCATTTCCAAAGAAATACGTATCCAAGTACTATGAGAAATCCCCTTGGGATGATGTTGTAAATTTCCTTATGGATTTGGGGTTATTTTTGTGCTCAATTTCTCCGCTACTCATAATGGCAATAGCCATAGCCTATGGGATATACAAGAACGAAAAGATGAAGAAGGATTATTTCAGACCAACCATGACCGTTCCAGGTGCTGGACCTAGATTTGGACTAACTGCCCCGGAGGCCGCAATTGTTCTGGAATTACCCCTTGATAGGGTTCTAGCCATGGTTATCTATGGTATGATGAAAAAAGGAGTGATTGAGAAGGTGGATGACACGCCCAGATTCAGAATAAGGGATGAGACTAAGATCACCAGGGATTATGAGAAGGAGTTTTTATCTGCCCTGGGTAATGATGGAAGATTTAATGAAATAATCATTAAGGATGCCCTGGCCACCATGGTTAAGATTGTGGAGAGAAAAATACAGGGCTTTGATTTGGAAGCCACTAAAAATTATTACAGGGGTATAGTGGAAAAGGCCTGGGAAGAGGTGAAAAGGGCAACGAATCCCGAGGATTTAAAGAGGGCCATCGATAAATACGGGGAGTGGCTTCCAGCCTCCGAGAATTACGATAATTACGTGCATACCTACATAATTCCCGTGTACTCCCATCCCTCTGGAGGTGGCAATGTGGATGTCTTGGGGGGAATAAGGGGATATGTTGCCACACTCAATACCTTGGCAAGAAACGTTGTTAGCGATGCCCAGAATCTATCCAAGGACATAACTGCCATGATTCATCCAATGCCCACCGGTTACACGGGTGGTGGAGGTACTGGCTGTGCCTGCGCGTGTGCATGCGCCTGTGCCTGTGCTGGAGGTGGAAGATGATGTTCAAGAAGGTTGAGAGCATAAAACCGGGGCTTTACCATTTTCGTGGCAAGGGTGAGTTTGAGGGAATGCGTTTTCATCTAAGGGTAGATAATGAGGAAAGGGGAGTTCTCATCATCAATGCTTCCAGGATGGTGATTTTGAATGGCACGGGGATTGAGTATGCCATGTACATCCTACAGGGTTTGAAGGACGAGGAGATAGTTAAGAAGATTAAAAAGAGGTACAGGGTGAAGAAAGAGATAATTCGCAGGGATCTTGAGGAGTTTAAAAGGGATCTTATTGCCCTAACCAAGTGCAAAGAAATAGTGTCTGGGATCCATGTGAATCTGGAGGAGATATACAGAGGGCAGAGGGCCCCATATAGGATGGACCTGGCCCTAACCTATAGGTGCAATAATAATTGTATCCACTGCTACAACAATCGTAGGAACTCCCAGGAATTGTCCACGAAGCAGTGGAAAAGGGTCCTTGATATACTCTGGGATATCGGAATACCACATATTGTCTTTACCGGCGGTGAGCCTACACTCCGTGATGATCTTATTGAATTGATAAGACATGCGGAGGAGAATGGCCAGATTACTGGGTTGAATACCAACGGGAGAAAATTGGCAGATGAGGGTTATGTGGAGAATTTGATATCTGCTGGATTAGATCATGTGCAGATAACCATAGAATCCTACAGGAGAGAGGTGCACGATTCAATAACCAGAATGAAGGGATCCTACGATGAAACCCTCCAGGGCATAAAAAATGCCCTGAAATACGGGATATATCTTGTTACCAACACCACCATAATGAGGGAAAATGTAAAGGATATTTTGCCCACCATAGAATTTCTCAGAGATCTGGGAGTGGAGCATATTGCGGTAAATAGCATAATCCGTTCAGGCAGGGGGCTAACTGCCCATGCCGTTGATTATGAAGAGCTCAAATCGATATTGGAGAGGGCTCATGAGCTTGCCATCCTGGGTGGCTTTGAATTCAGATGGTACACCCCGACACCCTATTGCAAGCTTAATCCCATGGAGCTTGGATTGGGTATAAAATCCTGCACTGCCTGCAGGCTAAACATGGCCATTGAGCCCAATGGTGATGTCATCCCATGCCAGAGCTATTATTCTCCCCTGGGCAACATATTGAGGGATGAATTTGACAAGATATGGAATCATAAGCTATGTAAGAGCATAAGAAACAGGGATTACGCACCTGAAGAGTGCAAGACCTGTCCCCTATTGGGTGTATGCGGTGCAGGATGTCCCCTGGCCTGGCAAGCGGGAGACTATGTATGTCTAGATCACCTATCTGTGTGATTTATCCACTATTGCCCAGAAGGTTGGCACATAGAATATATTAATCTCCCCACCCCGTATTGGATATCCATTCTCCCTCAAAAATTCCATTTCAAACTCTACCATTCTCTTCATGGATAAATGGGAAGTGTAT
>CAYXLB010000055.1:0-7674 GCA_964465785.1 uncultured Thermoplasmata archaeon | reverse complement strand
TCCATGTGCTGAGATTTTCAAACATGCTCTGTGCTGGGAAGTAGGAATATCCTACATTATCCTCGGATAGAAATACTATGAATCCTATTCTAGAAGCCACTCCAGGTGTGATGTCCAGCTTATCATAATCGATAGATATTTCTACCGTCCATCCTGAGGAAGTGTTGTCCATAGCATAGGTCCATCCAGAAGGTGTGACTTCATCCCACCATCCAGAGGTAGAGTTTCCTCGATATTCTTTCATTCCTGTATTATGGTATATTACTATCACGAAATCTCTGCTCTCTGGCACGCCTCCATTGTAGCCCACATCGAATCCAATCTGAAAATTGGTATATCCCGTATCTAATGGATTTTGATACCGCAATCCTATTATGAGGTGCTCTTGATAGGTTTTAACCAATACAGTTACATCTTTTCCTGAGGGTGTTGGATATTGGCAGAAGAATGAAGAATCGTCCCATTCGTACAGGTCCCCATCAATATCTACCGGGTAATCCTCACGGGCATCCAGGGTTGTGCGGGCTGGGCCCCAGAATGCCTGAGAATATAGTACCAGCGTCCAAGTATCTGGAACTGTGTGCTGCGCAGTTCTTGGCAATCTGTTAATGCTCCCACCCATATTAATTGCTATTTGCATATTGATCTCCCTAAAGGTTCCTGGAGTCACTCTCAGTTTGGAGAAACTCATGCGCAGCTCAAAATAGACATGGTCTGCCTTCATGCTGAACTTCATAGTAGCATCTGTCGGTGCCTGTACAGGACCCCATCCTGTCCCGGTTCCATAGTGCTCCGAAGCACTGAATGTGCCAGTGGATGATTTTCCACCCCAGATTTCAAAATCGTCGGTATTCGGTGCTGTGCCACCATCGCCATATGTGTCAAAATAGAAATATATGGTTGAATAAGAGCCTGTCACGTTGGGGATATAGCCACCAATGTATATGTTGTTACTATCATGACAAACGGAAATGGAGTATGGGTCACCTGAATAGTAGGTGTATAGTGAATAGGTGCTTGCCCGGCTCCATTCTTGAAAATCGAGTACTCCATCTATGGTGGGCGTGCATCCACCCTTGGAATTTAAGTATTCAAGCTCACCTGTCCAATCCTCTTCTGCATAGACTGTGATTGCAGTTTGGGCATCTTCCCAGTCAAATGTGCTTGGATATGAACCCAAAACCCCATTATACCTGTACATTGCTCCAAATCCCATAATGTTTCTAGTTCCTGGAGCTATGCCCAGATACTTTTTTGATATGCGAATCTCCGCATCCATGTATGAGGATGTGAATCGAGTGCTGCCAGTGAAATTAACATTATCAAAACTCTTAAATGTTGAATCCCAAGAATTGTAGCCGATTACCTCTCTGTAGGACAGGCCATGGTATTCTTGAAATAGTACGTAAAACACTGATTTGTCAACCCCCACAGTTCTGTTATTATCCCTCTCGAACCACACAGCTATGTACTCACTGGAAGAAGCGGTGGAGTTATCGGAATGGCACCAGACATACAGATAATCCCTATCTTCAAGCATGGCCACAAAATTGTGGTTGCCGTTAAGATATACCTTTCTGGCAGTAAACCATTCCCTCAATGTAGGATCTCCATCTATGTTTAATTTGAAAGGAGCCTTTCTAATCCATAGGTTCGTTCCATAGTAGTAGTGTATATAATGGATAAGATTTCCTAAGAGCTTTCTTCCATCATTGGTGAGATGTATGGGACTTTGTGCATACCCAAAGAGCAGAAAGTTTTTAATCTGGATTATGGGTGCATAATCATTATTGTTATGGTAAAATCCTATGCATAGAGACTCATTCTTTTTTAAAGACGCCTCATATCTATATCCCATATATATAGAAGGTGCCGCTGTGTCAAAGAGCGTTAGGGTTCCGGGCACTCCGTTTATCCTTGCTGGAATGTTATACATGGATAGATTCTTCTCCACATCAAGTTTATCGGTAGAAATCTGTGCATAGAATCCATTATGACCCAGGCTCATATAGGCAAGTAAGCCTCCGTATCCAACTCCCAGGACGGGGATGTGAAGCCTCATTATGATATTAAAATTGTCTGAATTGAGATAGTTGGAATCGGTGCCTATTATGACAAGGCCATAGTTATTGTATTGCACGTTTCTGGTCATATTGTAGGGAATGAAATTTACCAAATTATATCCCTCCCTATTGAGATACTCTTTCCACTCCTCAGCAAGGGTCGTGTTATCGTAAATAAATAATATCTGTCTGTATCCCGTTACGGCTGCAGCCCTTGGCGCTTCACTACTTGCCCCTCCCATAGCTATTAGTGATGAAAAAATCAGCATCACCATAACCATGATGGGAGCAATCCATCCACCTCTACTCCCCTCCATGCTAATCCATAGCACTCATAATATTTTATACTTTCTTTTTTATAATCATTTTTTTATCGAATATCGTCATAATCTATCCTTTAAAAACGATAATCGTGAGGAATCATCAGGAGAATATTTAAAGGAGAATGCCTTATTAGAAACGGGATGCGCTATGGGTATTGCTCATAAAATGGCAAAGAAGCAGAGGGAGATTAGTGTAGCTGAGTTCTTTGAGAAGAATAAGCAGATTTTAGGCTTTGATTCCTTGACCAAAGCTCTTGTTGTCAGTGTGAAGGAGGCTGTGGATAATGCACTTGATGCCTGTGAAGAGGCCCAAATACTGCCGGATATATATGTGGAGATTCAAAATGTTGGCAAGGATGAGTATCGCATAATAGTGGAAGATAACGGTCCTGGAATAGTTAGGAGAAACATTCCCCTAGTTTTTGGAAAGCTGCTCTACGGCTCTAGATTCCATGCCATAAGGCAGAGCCGCGGCCAGCAGGGTATAGGTATAAGCGCTGTCGTGCTCTATGGGCAACTTACCACTGGCAAGCCTGCAAGGGTGATATCCAAGATAAAGGAGGAGGAGGTGGCATACGAGGTGCTTTTAACCATCGATACCAAGAAGAACGCTCCCCGCATAATAAAGGAGACTCCCATAATCTGGGACAGGGAGAGCGGAACTAGGATCGAGGTTACAATTCGATCCAGATATGTGAGGAGCAAGCAGAGCGTTTACGAGTACCTGCAGCAGACAGCCATTGTAAATCCCCATGCCCAGATAACCTTCGTGGAGCCCGATGGCAAGAAAACAATATTCAAGAGGGCTACGGATAAGCTACCACCCCCAACCAGGGAGATCAAGCCACATCCCCATGGCATTGAGCTTGGAGAGCTTTTGAACATGGCCCGGCACACAAAGGCCTACAGGCTCACATCCTTCCTAACCACTGAATTCTCCAGGGTCAGTCCCAAGATTGCAGAGGAGATTTGCAAGAAAGCGTATCTGTATGGGGAGATGAGGCCCCAGGAGATGAGCATAGAGGAGGCTAAGAGGCTCCTGGAGGCTTTTAAGAAGGTAAAGCTCATGGCCCCTCCAACCGATTGTCTCTCCCCCATTGGGGAGAACCTGATAAAGAAGGGCTTGAAGAACGTTCTGGGCTCTTTAAGGCCCAGCTTCTATGCTCAGCCCGTAACACGGGCACCTAAAGTTTACAGCGGCAATCCCTTTGTGGTGGAGGCTGGCATAGTGTATGGGGGTGAGTTGCCCAAGGACCAGCCTGTCAAGATTTTGAGATTTGCCAACCGCGTCCCACTTTTATATCAGCAGGGTGCATGCGTGATAACCAAGGCCATAAGCAGCGTTGACTGGCGCCGCTATGGGCTTGAGCAGCGTGGGGGCCAGGGCATACCTGTAGGTCCCGCAATAATTCTCGTGCATGTTGCCTCTACACGGGTTCCCTTCACCTCCGAGGCGAAGGAAGCCATAGCCGATGTCCCCGAGATTCGCGAGGAGATTGAGCTCGCATTGAAGTCCTTAGGTAGGCAACTGCGCCTTTACAATGTGAAGAAGGAGCGCAAGAGCAAGTTGAGCGAGAAGTTCTTCCTAGTTAGCAAGATATTGCCCGAAATTGCAAGGAAGAGTGCGGAGATTGTGGAGAAGCCCGTGCCTCCCCTAGAGCCAGTCATATCCAAGATAATGAACGTTGTTTGGATTGATGAGAGTGTGGAGAAGGTGGATGGGAAGATAAGGGTGAATGTGCGTATTGCCAATTACACATCCAAGCCCCAGAAATTCGTGCTCTATGGGGACTATCCCCTTGGCAATCTTGTGGAAACTGACGGGATAGCGGAGGAGGATTATGTGAAATGGAATGTGGATATTGCACCCGTTTCTTACAGGCACTTCTATTTTGTGCTTGAGGATGTGGATAAGTATGGGGAGACTAATTATTATATCGAGGGCATAAGCCCGAATATTGTGATAGGTGCTGAGCCCTTGCCTGGGGACTGGAATATAAAATTGAGCGAGATTGAGGAGATTGTGGAAGAAGATGAGGAGGAAGAAGAGGCTCTGGAGGTGATGGATGATGAGTTATGAAGCGCTTGAGAAGCTCTACAGCATAGCCGAGGAGATATATGAGGACCTTGCCAGGGGCGAGATTCCAAAGATGAAGCTTGCAGCCAGGAACCGCAGCAACATAGTTTTCAATAGCAGGTATGGGGTTTGGAAATATGGAGATGCCAAGATAACAAGAAGTGCAAAAAAATTGGATGGGGCGTATATGCTACTTCGCACCCTCTACGTAATGGAGTTCATTAAGGAGATGATTCGCGACAAGAAATCTTCCACGTTGAGGGAGATGTACTATATCTCTGAGGGCTGGGGGCTTGCAAAGTTCCACTCACAGGATGAGAGCAACAAGCTTGCGGAGGATCTTGAAGTCATAACTGGATACTTGCGCGAAGATTTTAAGCTTCGTCCCGAGGAAGATGGGGCGAGTATAATTGGAAATATAACGGTTGAGGAGATAAACAGGAAGGGCAAGCCCATGCGCATAAACTGTCGCGATGATGTGGGCGATAGTGGATATCTCATACCCTATAATGTGGAGAAGGAGAAGCTGAAGTTCGTGGACGTGGATGCAGATTTTGTTATAGGCATTGAAACTGGTGGTATGTTTGATCGCCTTGTTGAAAACGGATTTGATGAGAAAGCAAGGGCAATTTTAGTGCATATCAAGGGCCAGCCCGCAAGGAGCACAAGGAGATTGCTTAAGAGAATGAACGAAGAATTGGGATTGCCCGTGGTGATATTCACCGATGGAGATCCCTGGTCCTTCAGGATATTCGCGTCCATAGCTTACGGTGCTATTAAGACGGCGCATATAAGTGAATATTTAGCAACTCCCACTGCCGAATTCGTTGGTATAACTGCAAGCGACATACTCAATTATGATCTTCCGACGGATAAGCTCAACGATAGGGATATTGCAGCCCTGCAATCTGAGCTGAAGGATCCGAGGTTCCAGACTCCCTTCTGGAACGAAGAGATAAAACTGATGCTCAAGATAAAGAAGAAGGCAGAGCAGCAGAGCTTGGCAAAATATGGTCTAGACTATGTCACGGATACCTACCTGCCCGAGAAGCTCACTGAGCTCGGAGTTTTGAGTTAATCTCCTATGCTTTCAATTTCGTCTCTCTGGTCCTCTACTACCTTGTCCAGATTTTTTCTCAAAATTTCGGTGAAGAGAATCATAAGATCGGCTTTACTGCCCTGAAAATGAATGGCTTTGGCAACTGTGCCGTTTTCCAAGAATGAGAGAATAGCAAAGCCCCTATCAGATTCAAGATCGTAGGCATCTATAGCTATTTCACCACCCCACGCCTCAATATGTTCTTTCACATAATCGAGATCGTCAGTACTCATAACCAATAAATAAAATTAAGTAATGGAATATAAATTTTTCTCAGTGGATCTCTCTCAATCTTCTCACAAGCTTAACAGCGGCTTCCACTGCATCTCTGGCCTTCTCAATTCTTGCCTCTGCCTGCAGCCTGGACTCTCCAGGTCCAGATATGCCAAGTGTTACGGGCTTGCCGAACTCCACGCTCAGGTCCTCAATTTTCCTGGCTGCGTTCTGCATGACTATTTCGTCGTGCTCAGTCTCTCCCTCAATCACCGCGCCCAAGGTGACAACTGCATCCACATCATTCTTTTCCAGCAATTTTCTAACCATAAGCGGGATGTCGAATGTGCCTGGAGCCTTTAGCACGTATTTCACTTCTGCGCCTAAAAACTCCGCATGCTCCTTAGCACGCTCAAGCATCATCATGGTTATATCGTAGTTGTACTCGCTTACCACTATACCCAGATTTATTTTTTCCATATTTTCTCACCTCCTAATGTCTCATACCTCCTCCAACATTTACAGGCCCGACATCTTCAAAGCCCTGCCTCTGCCCTGTGCCTGCCAATTTTCTCAATTTTTCGGGGTTGAAAAGAAGCCAGTATGCATTTTGCGCATGCTCTCTAGCGCGGCGCTCTGCAAGCCAGGCGAGCTCCTTCTCATCCTTTGCCTCATCCTCATGCACAAATACCTCGATTATGTGCGTATTTGTCATAAGTTGCGCCTGAATCAAGCCCAAGGAGGCTTCGTGGGCACACTGCTTGTCAATGGGCTTGGGACCTGGCATGCCTAGAGCTATTACTATATCGCATTTTTCCTCCTCTATGAGTTTCTTGGCCGCAACTGGCAGATCCTTCACGCCGGGCACAGTGCGGCGTATAATCTTAAATCCCGTGCCCATCTTGCGTAGCTCATCCTCAGCTGCAGAGCCCATATCGTAGCGGGCAAATGTGGTGTCAACGATTCCTATCCTTCGCATACAGATCATCCATCCTCTCTACAATCTTGTAGATTATCTTCCTTGTTCCGTTCAGATCGCTATCTCCGTATTTCTTAAGACGCACTACCTTCACCTTGAGCCCCCTTTTTCTGCACTCTTCCTCTATCTCTTCCTCGCTGAACCTTTGGTCGTAGCCAAGCACGATTATGTCGGGCTTTATCTCCTCTACAGTTTTGTACATATCGTCCTCGTGCCCCAAAACTGCCATATCCACGGGTTTTAAGGATTCTACCAGGAACCTTCTAACATGCTCGGGCATGATTGGTTTGTGCTTGAATTTCATAACCGTGGAATCTCTGGCCACAACAACCACAAGCTCATCTCCCAGCTTCTTCGCCTCCTGCAGGAACAGCACGTGCCCGGGGTGCAGGATATCAAACACGCCTGATGCCATCACTCTGACCATTTTGACCACGCATCCATGATTTCCTTTCCTTCTACGAAGGGTATATGATGTTTTTCTGCAAATCTTTTTGCCTGCTCCTTGCTAAGCGAGTTATCATCATCGCCCAGGGTCTCCACTATGGTGGCAGAGGGAATCAATCCAGCCATGAGCATAAGCGCCGTGCTAAGCTCTGTGTGCCCTCTTCTTCTTTCCAATCCAGAGGATATGAGAAGATGCACATGGCCAGGGGAAATGAACCTCGCACCGAATTCCTTCATTGGCTCCTCCATGCTATCCATTCTCGCCAGAAAATTTGCAAATTCCTTAATCGTCTTGGCCCTATCCTTGTCAGGTATGCCTGTAAAATTGTCCTTGTGGTTTATGGTTATGGAGAATGAGGGCTTGGAATCGTACCGCACCTTTGGAGTGAGGTACTTGAATATCTCGTACCCGCTTTTCTCAAATATCTCGTGAAGATACGGCAATCCCAGACGCTTTGCATGTTCCTGGGGCA
>CAYXLB010000054.1:0-7833 GCA_964465785.1 uncultured Thermoplasmata archaeon | reverse complement strand
ACCATAAGCATCATAGCAGGCACAAGCTCAAGCATCGAACCCTTGTTTGCCATAGCCTTCATTCGTCGTGTCTTGGATGGACAGGAATTGCTGGAGGTTAATCCCATCTTTGAAGAGATAATGAGGAAGGAGGGCCTTTATTCTGAGGAGTTGATGCATAAGGTGGCTGAGACTGGAAGCGTTCAGCATCTTGATGAGGTTCCGGAGCATATAAGGAGATTATTCAGAACGGCCCATGATGTCACTCCCTATTGGCATGTTAGGATGCAGGCAGCCTTCCAGAAGTATGTGGATAATGCTGTTAGCAAAACTGTTAATCTTAGACATGAGGCTACGACAGAAGATATTGAAGAAACCTATATACTGGCCTGGAAGCTCAAATGTAAGGGTATAACAATATATCGCGATGGCAGTAAGAGTGTGCAGGTAATCTACAGGGGGACAAAGACCACAAAGCAAGAGGTTAAGGAAGAGAAGAAGGAGGAAGAGCCTGCTTCAGCTCTTATGGACCTGACCTTTGAGGTGAAGGTAGACGAGAAATACCTAAAGGTGGATAGTACCTTTGACCCAGCTTGCCCCACAGGAAAATGCGATAATTGATATCATTCCTTTATTTTTAAAATTCCTACGATGTACATGGGGAGCATTATTGTGAGGAATATTAAGAAGAAAATAGGATCCGTATCACCTCTCCATTGGGATATGCTTTCAGCCATTATGTAGATTAGGGAGAAGGAATAACCGAAGGCCGGAAATTTTCTGATCTCGTAATGACAGAATGCATAAAAAACCAAAAAATTTGAAGTGAATAGGAAAAAGCTCCAGAGAAAATTAATGGCGGGTGATGTATAGAAGTTCCAAAGGAGCAGCGTTATAATTGCCAATATTGCTATGGAAATGGATGCAACTCTCCATTTACCTTCTAGGAATTTTAGGGCTGAGAGTATTATTAAAATGGATGAAGCTATCCCGATGGATAATAGAACAAGATTTAGCATAGGAATGGAGACAAGGTAATTAGACATTTGAAGGTACTTCATAAGGAGCATCAAAATCGTTGCTGACATTATTAAAGCTCTCTTCATTGGGAGGTATATGGGAGATAAAAATATAAACTTTCACCCCATATATCAACTATGGCGATATTACGAGATAAGGGAAAGATCACAGAGATGATGATAATTTTGTCCCTCCTGAAGGGTAAAAGAAAGCTTAGGGAGATCGCAGAGGATGTGGGCATAACTGTGCAGGGGGTTTCCGAGTATATGAAAATCTTGGAATCTGAAAATTTAGTTGAGGATGGAAAACCCACCCATGAGGGTATGGAATTTCTCTACTCTGCCTTGGAGGAAATTGGTGATTTTCTCCACGATGCCAATAGAATAATTGGGAAGATAAAGGTTACGGAGGCCATTGCTGGAGAGGATATAGAGAAGGGTAATGAAGTGGGATTGTTCATGGAGAATGGTTATCTCCATGCCTATAAAAAAGAATCCACCTCCATGGGCATTGCTATTAACGACGCAAGGAAGGGAGAGGATGTGGGTGTTGAAAATCTGAAGGGCATATTGAATATAAATTATGGAAAAATAGATGTGTATGTTATGCCCTCAATCGAGGAGGGTGGAAGTAGAGGTGTAAATAAGGAGAAACTTCAGAAATTATTGAAGGAAAACGGGAAAATAGGAGTTTGTGGAATTGTTGCCAATATAGCCATCAAAAATATAACCAAGATAGATTTTGAGTTTGGAAGCGTATATGCAGCCATAGACGCCGCCTATCGTGGAATAGATACTGTGCTATTTGTATCCCATGAAATGTTACCCTATGTCCTCAGGGAGATATCTGAGAGGGGCGTAAACTATGAGGTTCATAGTGTGAAGGACCTTTAGTATTTCGTGTATCTTATCCTTAGTTGAGGAATTGTGACCTCTCTTCCCTTTTCCACATATCCTACAACCACAGCATCTCCTATTGAATTTTTTATCTCTTCTTCACATTCCTCATCTGCAATTATGGCGAATCCCATTCCCATATTGAAGGTGGCGTACATCTCCTCGTAATTTACATCGGCCATTTCCATAATTAGGGAGAATATTTTTTGTGGTTTCAGAGGATTTTCTATCACATATCTCATACTTTTCAAACGCATAAAGTTTCTCAACCCCCCTCCTGTTATATGGACCATACCATGGGGCCTGCAACGCCTCAACAACTCCATAATCTCTCTAACATATATCCTTGTGGGGGTTAATAGCTCTTCACCTATGGTATGTTCTTCAAATTTTTCATCAAGGTCAAGAACTTTTCTGGCTAGGGTCAGTCCATTGGAGTGTATCCCACTGCTTGGGATTCCGAATATTAGATCACCTTCTTTTATCTCTTCTCCAGTTATTATGGAGTCCTTTTTCACTATGCCTATGCTTGTTCCGGAAAGGTCAATACCCTTAACTATATCGGGTATGGTTGCAGTTTCACCCCCTATTATATTCACATTTGCCATTTCGGCACCCCTATTCAGTCCCTCCCCAATCTGTTTTGCCATCTCCATATCGTAGTGGTCAATAGCAAGGTAGTCCACGAAGGCAATGGGTTCTGCACCTACGGTGATTGTATCGTTTACATTCATAGCTATGCAATCAATCCCTATGGTGTCCCATTTCCTTAGATGATTTGCGATCAGTATTTTTGTTCCAACCCCATCGGTGTTCATAGCAATATAGTAATCTCCGAATTCAACAACACCAGTGAATTTCATTAAATCTCTCTTTTCACCCCTGTGAAACCTTATCTGGGATATTAGAGTCTTAACGAATCTGCTCTCTTCATCAATATCCACACCTGCATCCTTATACTTCATCCAATTTTCCCTCCATCACATTCATAAGGAATCTTTTTACATCCTCTATACCCATCTTTCTTGGATTAAATTGCATCAACCTATCCTCGGCTATCTCCCTAGCTAAGGTATTGATTTCCAATTCTTCCTCTATCCTGGTAGGTATGCCAAACTCTTTATTTAGTCTCATAATTTCAGAGGCAATATCCTCAACACCCATAACTCTAGCAATATCCGTAAAATTGCTTGTGTATTTCTCATTGACCCTTATTACATAGGGTAATAGGATGGCATTTATCTTCCCGTGCTCTATATCGTACCTTCCTCCAATTTTGTGGGCTGCTGCGTGACATAGTCCTAGTCTGGAATTGGTGAAACCAATACCTGCCAGCATATTCCCATAGTGTACCTTCTCCCTTGCCTCCTCGTCACCCTTAATGGAATTCCGTAAATTGTGGTATATGAGTTCTATAGCCCTTAATGCAAGGGTATCCGATATGATATTATTCACGTTGGATGTATATGCTTCTATGGCATGGGTCAAGGCATCCATACCGCTATAAATTGCAACTTTTGGGGGCATGCTTAAAACGAGCTGGGGATCGTAGATGGCTATGTTTGGTATGAGATATGGGCTAACAGCCCCCTTCTTTAAACCATCTTCATCCTTCACTACGGCTGCTGCTGAAACTCCCGTTCCTGTGCCGCTGGTTGTTTCCACCGCTACAAATTTGCTCCTCATTCTCGGTATCTGAAATGAATATAGCTCCTCCCACTTAATTTGAGGATACTCGTACATAATTCTTGCAATCTTTGCAGAATCTATTACACTCCCACCCCCTATGGCAACGATCCAATTTACCCTGTATTCTCCAATCTCCTCGGCAAGGTTTTCCACATCTTCTTCCGTGGGCTCACCCATCGAGCTTCTTCTTCTAAATATTATAATTGGTAGGGATTGAGGAAGAAGCCCTTTAATTGCCTTCCATGTATTTTCCCCAATAATTATAACTCCATCCTCAATATCCTCTATTCTCCTTATCTCCCCCCTTCCGAAAATTATCTTCTCTGGTGTGAGGAATTGCATAGTGTAATATGGGAGAAGGATTTAAAGATTTTACCGTAATTTTATTATCTTGATTAGGCATGCCTAAATATGGGGATTGTCTTTGGTCCTGTACCCTCAAGGCGCCTAGGAAGAAGCCTAGGTGTGAATAATATACCCTACAAAATATGTACCTATGCCTGTGTTTACTGCCAAATAGGGAGAACCCTAAGGATGGAGATTGAAAGACGTCCCTTTTATAATCCAAAGAGAATATATGAGGAAGTTGGAAAGAAGATAAAAAATGAAAGGTTGGATTACATAACCTTTGTACCGGATGGGGAGCCTACCCTTGATTCAAATCTTGGAAAGGAGGCAAGTATGCTTAGGGATTTTTCCTATCCCCTGGCAATTCTAACAAATTCGTCCCTCCTATGGAGGGAGGATGTAAGGGAAGATCTTTTGAATTTTGATTTTGTATCCCTCAAACTCGATGCCATTACCCCATCCCTTTGGAAAAGAATAGATAGGCCCCATAAGTCCTTGGAACTTGATAAAATCCTTGAAGGGATGCTGGATTTTCGTAAGATTTTCAGAGGTAAGCTTGTCACAGAAACCATGCTCATATCAAATATTGATTATGGGGGTGAAATGGAAAAAATTGCGGATTTTCTGGAACTTCTTAATCCAGAGATCGCCTATATAGCCATACCCACTCGCCCACCTGCTGAAAAATGGGTCAAGTCAGCTGAAAATAGTACCGTGGTGAGGGCTTACCATATTTTTTCTCAAAGGGTTCGGAGGGTAGAATATCTCATAGGATACGAGGGTAGCGAATTCTCTGGAACGGGAGATTTTGAGGAAGATATTTTATCAATTACAGCGGTGCATCCAATGAGGGAGGAGGCTGTATTGGAACTTTTGAATAAGGATAGGGCATCCTTTGATATTTTAGAAAATCTTATAAAGGAGGGGAAATTAGAGGTTGTGAAGTTTGAGGGCAAAAGATACTACATTCGCAAATTCAAAGGAAGTGCTGAAATGTAAAAATACTTAAATATTATATGCCTATTTGCCCCTTAATCTGGTGATTAGAATGAAGATGCCAAGGAAGGTCAAGAGGTATTGTCCTTATTGCAAGAAACATACGATCCATGTAGTTGAGAAGGTAAAGAAGCGCAAGGCAAGTGAGCTTAAGGCAGGTCAGCGCAGATTCCGCAGGGTTACTGCTGGCTACGGTGGTTTTCCTAGGCCTACCTATGAGGGAAGGGAGAAACCTACAAAGAGGTTGAATTTGAGGTATAGATGTACCGAGTGCAATAGGGCCCATACAACTCCCATGATTAGAGCAAAGAAATTTGAACTTGTGGAGGTGAAATAATGGCAAAGGTCGAGGATAAGGCCTTTCTCAGGGTGAAATGCCCAGATTGTGGACATGAGCAGATGATATACGTGCGTGCCAGTACTGTTGTAAAATGCCATATTTGTGGTGCAACCCTTGCGGTACCCACAGGTGGAAAGGCTGAAATTAAGGGTGAAATAGTAGAGGTGTATAAGTGAAGAAGGGATATCCCGAAGTTGGGGAGCTTGTCGTGGCTACTGTTAAAACCGTAAAGCCCTACGGGGCATTTGTTATTTTAGATGAGTATGAGAACAAGGAGGGGTTTATACATATAGGGGAGATTGCTACCGGCTGGATTAAGTACATAAGGGACCATGTAAGGGAAGGGCAGAAGGTTGTTTGCAAGGTTCTTAGGGTTGATCCCGAGAGGGGGCATATAGATTTGAGCCTCAAGAGGGTAAATGAGCACCAACGCAGGGAAAAGATTCAAGAGTGGAAAAACGAGCGTAAGGCTGAAAAGCTCTTTGAGATAGTTGCCCAGAGGTTGGGTAAAAGTGTTGAAGAATGCTATGAGGAATTTGGCTACGAGCTCATAGATACCTTCGGAACCCTCTTTGGAGCCTTTGAGGAAGCCGCCATAAATGAGGATGTTTTGAAAGATGAAGGTTTCAAGGGAGATTGGGTGAAGGTATTCACAGAAGTGGCCAAGGAGAATATAGTACCTCCATATGTGAAGATATCTGGCTATCTAGAACTTACAACAACTGCCCCAAATGGTATTGAACACATTAGGAAGGTTCTCCAAGACATTGAGGATGAAAATATAATAGTAACCTATGTGGGTGCACCCCGATATAGAATAAATATAAGGGCGGAGGATTATAGAACGGCGGAGGAGTTACTTAATGAGGTGGCCAATAGGGCCATAGAGGAATTTAAAAAATTGGGTGGAGAGGGAGAGTTTCACAGAAGGTTGTGAAAATGCATACCTTGATAAGAAGATGCCCAAGGTGCGGTACTTATACTCTAAGGGAGGTATGTGTTAAATGTGGAGAGAAAACCATAGAGGTTCTTCCACCAAGATTCTCTCCTGAGGATAGGTATGGGAAATATAGGAGAATGTTAAAGAAGGAGGTGAAGAAGTATGGAGCCAATAATAGTTAAGTTTATTGAAAAGCCCGAGCTCAATGAGCCCGTGTTAATTGAAGGTTTGCCCGGAGTGGGGAATGTGGGGAAAATATCGGCTGAATATCTTAAGGATAAATTAAACGCCAAGCTATTTGCAGAGATATACTCCAAGTATCTACCACCCCAAGTTCTTATGAAGGGGGATGGAACACTGTATCTTGTTAAAAATGAGCTTTATTATTACAAGAATCCTCAGGGCAGAGACCTAATAATCCTGGTGGGGGATTATCAAGGTATGAATGCTGAGGGGCAATACGAATTATCCTACAAGGTTCTCGAAATAGTTAAGGAATTTGGAACAAAGCTCATCTTTACCCTTGGTGGATATGGAACTGGAAACCTTGTGGAGGAGCCCCGGGTATTTGGTGCAGCCACCGATAGGGATATGGTGGAAGAGATAGAGAAGTATGGTGTCTATTTTTCACCGTCGGATCCATCTGGGGGAATAGTCGGAGCCGCAGGACTATTGTTGGGCCTGGGATCTGTGGTATTTGGTATGAGAGGAGTTTGTCTTATGGGCGAGACATCTGGCTATTTCTCAGATCCCAAAAGCGCCCTGCAGATATTAAAAATAGTGGATAAGTATTTCAATTTGAACCTTGACCTTGAGGAGATAGAGCTACGCTCCCAGGAGATAACAGAGATAACCTCTCAGATTAAGGAAGAGCAGAGGGAAGAGGAGAAGAAGGAAGATCTAGGATACATCGGATAAGGGAAAATTTTTTAATCTGGAACCCATAGGAGAGGCAATGCTCTGCGTTGAATGCGGAAAGAAGGAGGCAAAATACGATAATCTCTGCGAGGATTGTTTTTTGAAAAAGGTTAGATTTACAGACTTGCCCAAGCATATGGAGGTAACAGTATGCCCCCATTGTGGTGCTGTTAAATTTAAGGGAGAATGGAAGAGACTGGATAAGGGGGAAATGTTGAAGGAGCTAATAATGAGAAATTTGGATATCCTGCATGAATACGATAATCTAAGATTAGAGTTTCAAGAGAGGGAGAGTATAAATGGATTCGAGTTGGACGTAATTTTTCACATAAAATACAAGGACTTAATGGTTAAGGAAGAGCATTACAGCGAAGTATCCATCAAATATGAATCATGCCCAAGATGCAATAGATATTTTGGAAACTACTTTGAGGCAATTTTACAGATAAGGGGAGCTAGGGAAGGAGAGTTAAATGACATAGTGGACTATGCCCATGGAAGGCTTGAGTACTATGCCCGCAAAAATGAGAATCTATTTATAACTAAGGAGGAGGAAAAGCACGAAGGATGGGATATATACATAAGTGATAAGAAGGAAGCAAAGAAGGTGGCCGATGAGATATCAAGAAAATATGGAGCTACCGTAAAGGCATCTCCCCATATAGTTGGTCGGAAGGATGGAAGGGATGTATATCGTATGACCTATT
>CAYXLB010000053.1:0-7951 GCA_964465785.1 uncultured Thermoplasmata archaeon | reverse complement strand
GCTGGAACTATTGCACAAGATTGCCAGGAGAGAGGGTGTTGGCAAGCTCCTATCCTTGGGCGTGAGGGAAGCCTCCAGAAGGATAGGAAGAGGCTCCGAGAGATATGCAATCCATGTGAAAGGTCTGGAGCCGCCTGGCTACGATCCAAGGGGTAGTGTTGGCATGGGACTTAACTACGCAACTAGCAATCGCGGAGCATGTCACCTAAGGGCCGCCATGTACGTCCCAGAGCTTCTTTACAAAACCCTTGATAGATTAGAGATTCGCGGCAAGCATGAGTACATGGCCAGGATGCAGAACATTTTAGCAGTTGTGGATTCTATGATAATGTGCAAGTTTGGAAGCAGGTATGGATACCTAGATGACCCAGAGATCATTGCTAGGGCCCTCACAGTTGTAACAGGCTATGAATACTCTGGTGATGAGATTCTGAGAATTGGAGAGAGGATATGGAACATGGAGCGTCTCTATCTTCTTAGAGAGGGATACACTGTCAAGGATGATACCTTACCAGATAGGTTCTTTGAAGAGCCTGTTGATGTGGGAACGGGGGAGAAGAGAGCCATCGATAGGAAAGAGTTCGATCTTGCCATAAAGGATTGGTATCTGGCAAGGGGATGGGATGAGAATGGAAGACCCACCAAGGAGAAATTGGAGGAATTGGGGTTGGATGAATATGTTGGGAAATTTTGAGGTGATGAAAGATGGAAGGCCCTAAAATAAAGGTAGTTCCTCCTGGTCCTAGGTCGCAGGAGATTCTGAAACTCAAGGATAAGTATGTGGCCAGGGGGATGAGTGTTGCACACCCAATTGTGGTGGAGAGAGCGCATGGTGTTTTTGTTGAGGATGTTGATGGAAATGTCTACATTGATTTTGCTGGAGGTATAGGCGTTTTAAACGCTGGACATACTCCAGATGAAGTTGTGGATGCCATAAAGGAGCAGAGTGAGAAACTTCTTCACACATGCTTCATGGTCCTGCCCTATGAACCCTTCCTTAGGCTTGCAGAGAGGATGGTTCAGATCACTCCAGGGAATATGGGAAAGGTAGCTTTGTTCAACAGTGGAGCTGAAGCTGTGGAGAACGCCATAAAAATTGCAATATACAGCACAGGAAAGCAGGGGATAATAACCTTCGATCATGCATTCCATGGAAGGACCAGAATGGGCATGACATTGACTGGGAAGAACAAACCTTACAAGTACAAGCTGGGTATGCCAATACCTGGGATATGGCAGCTCCCATATCCGTATCCCTATAGATGCATGGGAGGTAAGAAGACCGATCCAGAGGAGTGCTTGCAGAGAACCCTGGAGTACATAGATTTCAAGCTTAGAACCCACATATCTCCAGATGAAACTGCAGCCTTCATTGCCGAACCCTTGCAGGGAGAAGGGGGATTCATAGTGCCCCCCAAGGGATTCTTCCCAGAATTGAAAAAGATTGCAGATGAAAATGAGATGCTTCTCATAGACGATGAGATACAGAGTGGATTTGGCCGCACTGGAAAGATGTGGGCTATTGAGCATTTTGGAGTAGAGCCACATATTATGACCTTTGCAAAATCTGTTGCCTCTGGACTTCCACTCTCTGGCGTTATTGGAGAACAGGATATCATGGATTCCGTCCATCCAGGAGGTCTTGGAGGTACCTATGGTGGAAACCCCGTGGCATGCGCGGCTGCGCTGAAGACAATAGATATAATAGAAAGAAATTTAGGTAATGCCGTTAGAATAGGGGAGATTATACGCAAACGTTTTCTGGATATGCAGGATGAATTCAGCATAATCGGGGATGTTCGGGGGTTGGGTCCTATGATTGCCATGGAGCTCGTTAAGGATAGGGAAACTCAAGAACCTGCAACCGAAGAAACTAAGAAAATAATCCATAGGGCATTGGAGAAGGGTCTAATCGTCATAAAGGCAGGACTCTTTAGTAATGTAATACGTATTCTCGTGCCCATTATAGCGCCCATAGAGGTGGTCGAGAAAGGTTTGGACATAATGGAAGATACAATAAAGGAAGTAACAAGGTATCTCTAAAAACAGGAAGGCAAACCTCTCTCGATACTCTCTTTTAATTCTTATTTCGCTAAATCTTTTTTAAAAATCAGGAAGCTAGAATTTGACAAAAAGATTAATAAATCAACCCTGGATTTTTCCCATGCCCTCAAGGCAATCACGATGACACACCCTCCCCTTCTTTTTTCTTTTGAAAAATTTATTCTGTGAGATTGTATTATCCCATTGATGAGCATAGCTGATAATGTAAGAAGAATATTTGAAGAACTTCCTCCAGGGGTTAGGTTACTTGCCGCCACAAAATCAAGGAGTGTGGAGGAGATTTTAGAAGCAATAGGGGCTGGTGTGGATTTGATTGGAGAGAACTATGTGCAGGAGGCCTATGAAAAGTATAATCGTATTGGAAAGAGGGTTGAATGGCACTTTATAGGGCACCTCCAAAGGAACAAGGTGAAGAAGGCCTTGGAGATCTTTGATGTTATTGAAACAGTGGATGATGTTAAGATTGCAAGGGAGATAAACAAGAGGGCTGGCCAGATGGGGAAAATTGCCTTCGTCATGATCGAAATAAACTCTGCCAAGGAACCGCAGAAGGCTGGGGTGATGCCAGAAGATGCTCTGGATCTTGCAGATGAGGTTTATTCCATGGAGAACCTGCAGCTCATAGGTGTTATGACCATGGGTCCCCTTGTGGAGAACCCTGAGGATATCAGACCATATTTCAAGATCACCAAGAGGATATTTGATGAAATGCGCTACATATACGGGGATGAGCAGATAAGGTACCTATCCATGGGTATGACTGATACCTGGAGAATAGCAATCGAGGAAGGCGCTAATATAGTGAGGATAGGCACGGGTATATTCGGTCCAAGGAAGTACTAAGAGGGTGCTTTTTCAGAGGTTTCTAAATTCCACTCCCTCTT
Source organism: uncultured Thermoplasmata archaeon (assembly GCA_964465785.1). Taxonomy (GTDB): domain Archaea; phylum Thermoplasmatota; class Thermoplasmata; order Thermoplasmatales; family Aciduliprofundaceae; genus Aciduliprofundum. Next base: position 5,003 of record CAYXLB010000053.1, on the reverse strand, counting down.
TACCTTCTCGATGGTACTCCTACCCCAGAAGTATGCCACTATGGAAGCGGTCCAATTGGCTAATATTATCCCTATCCATATTCCTGCCAGTCCCAGGCCGAAGAATATTCCAAGAAGGTAGGTGAAGGCTATTTGCATTATCAATGTTCTGAAAATCGTCTGAATGAGTGAATATGTTCCCTTACCTATGCCCCTGAACATACTGGAGGTGAGCATTCCGGCGGCCACCCCTGGGAAATAGAGAACCACGTATCTAAGAAATTCTATTATTCCTGGAGCCAGGTGTGAGGATTCCTCAGAATATGTGAATAAGTATGTTATCTGTGGTGCAAAGACCCCGATGATCACACCAGTTATTAGTCCTATCAGGGTGCCAATTTTCACTGCATAGAGGTAACCAGTTTTCAAATTATATAGATTCCTTGCACCATAGGCTGCCCCCGTAACGGAGGTAACAGCTGCTGCGATTCCCATAAGGGGAACGATGGCAAGCATAACTATTCTCCATCCACCTGAAAAAATTGCCATTCCATAGTCTCCTCCAGCCATAATGACAATGGTGTTCAGTATGACCATGGTGAAGGCCATGGAAATCTGGGACAGGGAAGATGGAAGACCTACCTTGAAAATTTCCTTTATAATATCCCAGTCATGACGGAAGTATCTGAGCCTTAACTGAACATAGGTATCCTTCTTCCATATTAGCCAGTACATTATTATTGTGGCGGAAAATATTATGGAGATTATCGTGGCCAGAGCTGCACCCACAACACCCATATTCAATGTGTAAATGAAAATAGGATCAAGTATCATATTCATTATTGAGCTGATTAGCATTACATACATTGCTCTCTTGGTATCTCCCTCACCCCTCAATATAGCATTTCCCAAACTTGATAGGAATATGAAGGGGGTGCCCAGGATAATTATCCTTCCATAGGCAGCTGACAACGAAGCGGTTTCGGGGGTAGCGCCCATGGCAAGGAATATTCCCTCCAAAAATGGAAGCAGGGAAAAACCTGCAAGGACACCTATTAAAACCCCTATGATTATCGTATGGTCCCCTATGTTTCCTGCCCTCTCCCTATTTCTAGCTCCTATGGCCCGTGATATTGCAGAACTTCCACCCACACCAATACCCATGGCTAGGGATGATAGGATCATCATAAAGGGCATGAATAATCCCACGGCAGCCAGGGATGATTCTCCCAATCCAGCAACCCATATGCCATCCACAAAATTGTAAAGGGTTTGCACCATACTTCCAATTATTATTGGGATTGCTAGTTTGAGGATGGCCTTTTTTGGATCGCCCAATAATATCTTCACATTTCTCTTCATCTTTTCATTCATCGATATCACCGAAATCAACCAGAAACCTGAGCTTCCTGGTGCACTCTCTCATTATGGATGAAAGTTTTTCCCTTTTCTTTGCATCCATCTTGTCCATATTCTTCACAACGTATTGGATTGTATCTACCAGTTCGTGGCCACCGAGCCTGTGAAACTCCCCCAGCTTGATAAGCATGGTCTTTGCCCTTTCGAGATCCTTTTCCCTCTCCTCTAGATGCCTAATCCCCTTTTCCGTTATCCTGTAGATTTTCTTATCCCTGTCTCCCCTCCTGCATACTTCCACAAGCCCCTCACTTTTAAGCTTTGATAGAATGGGATATATCAGACCTGAACTGGGTTTCTCAATCCCATATTCCTCCTCTATCTTCTCCGCAATAGCGTATCCGTGTAGCTCCCTATCCTTCAAGATGTCAAGGATTATCAGCATCATTCCTCCCCGCGGCTTGCTCTCCAGCATAGTATCACCTTATATGTAAATTTACACGTAAGATAACAATCGCCTATAAAAAGATTTTCTATTTTCTCAATTTGTCTAGAGATAACAAGAAGGAAAATATTATATTCAAGTAGAAAACTGCATGATTTGGAGGAATGAATATGCCGGAAATGCTGGGTTTGATAAACTGGAAGGGTGTGAAGCGTGGTGCAATACTTTTTACCTCAGGCTTCGTTCTATTGCTAGTAGCCATGGCCACGTACTTCCTGATCAGGAACTATCTGGAGAATATCTGGGTAACAATCATAATGGCCCTTGCTTATCTTGGCATAGCCTTTATGCTAGCTGGAATGATAATGATCATACACTCCATAGACTACAAGTACAAATCGGAAACAATAGAAGAGAAATTCTTGCATCTTGAGGAGCTACTGGCCACGGGGAAGATAAACCAGGAAGAATACGAGATGGCAAGGAAGAGCATAATACAAAAATATCTCTAATTTTGCCCTATTTTTATGATACTTCCCGTTTTAATTTCTCCATATTTCTCTCGATAATTTCTCTTTATATACCCTTTTGCAAGCTCTCCAGTACAGTGGGCTGGATAGATATATTTTGTAATCTTTGCGAGATTATCTAGGGTTCTTTTGGAGGGAGAGTGGAAGCCCCCAATAACCATGTATACCTCCCTATGAATTAAATCCCTGAGATTCCTCGCTAGGACATCTACCCCTGGATGGCTGCACCCAACAATAACTACAACACCAAGCCCATCCACTTCTATACCCATGGCTTGCTCCATTATAAAGCCCAAGGGTCCTGAGCTCCAGACATCCTCTGCTATCCTCCCACCCCCATACACCTCAACGGGCCTCAAAGCCCATGCTTCTAAGACCTCCTTCTCTCCTGGAGGTACGTATATTCTCAAACCAGGAGCTATTCTGCCCACGTATGAGAATCCCCCATAATGGTCCCTGTGATAATGGCTTAAAAATGCAAAATCCAGGGTTTCAAGCTCTATTCCCAACTTTTTGGTATTGTATTCTACGACCCTTGGATTTGTATCTGCATCAAATAGAATTCTCCATTTATCTGATTCTACCAGGATGCTCCATCCCCACTCGTTTCTCAACCCCTTGCCCGGCTCATTATCATTTATGACGGTAAGCCTTAGGAAGGAGACCATGGGTTTAGTAATGTCTGGAGGATTAATATATGTTCTGATGGGCCTTGTTAGGAAAATTTATTCTAGGAGAATATGATTATGCCCTATGAGTGGTATAATCCTTGCATTGGACGTCATGGATAGGAATATTGCGTTAGATATAGCTTCCAAGACCTCACAATATATTTATGCCATAAAGGTTGGCTGGCCCCTAGTTATGGGTGCGGGAATGGATATAGTGGATGAATTGTCAAAGATTAAGCCCGTGATATGCGATTTTAAGGTTGCGGATATCCCTAACACCACAAGGTTGATTGTTAAGAAGGCCAAGGAGCACGGGGCCTATGGTATAATTGTCCACGGCTTCGTAGGCCGTGATTCCGTTAAGGCTGCAGTTGATGAGGCGGGAAAGATGAAGGTTTATGTTGTCTCAGAGATGTCCCATCCAGGTGCCTTGGATTTTCTGCAGAAGCATATCGATGAGATTGCCAAAATGGCCAAGGAGGTAGGAGCTGCAGGCTTAATAGCCCCAGCCACGAGACCTGAGAGGATAAGGAGGCTTAGAACTATTGTGGGTGATATGGAAATCCTCGCTCCAGGAGTGGGCGCCCAGGGTGGAAAGGCAAAGGAAACGATTGAGGCAGGTGCCGATTACATAATCGTGGGAAGAAGCATTTACAACGCCCAGGATCCAGCAGAAGCGGCTAAAAAGATATACGAGGAGATCAAGTCCTTATAATTCCCGCGACGATAAGTATGAAGAGAATCAAACCGAGTGCGATGAGCACGGTGCTCGCAATTTGGACATAGAGCAAAAATCTGTAAAATCTTATTCTCTCCTCAACATCCTTGTCTTCAACCCATTGCTTAGGAAGAGGACCGCGCATTTTCCTTCGCCGCCAAGAGCGATTTTATTCTCTTTCTTCTGAAGAAATCCTCGCGCTCCCTCTCATCCAGTACCAGCTCTATGTACTTCTCCGTTGCTTCGAATCTCGGGATAAATATGTGCTCCAGGGCATTGACGCGCCTCTTTGTCTTCTCAATTTCAATTGCCAAATTTTCAAGGGCTCCTTCAATCTCTGCAAGCTTCACAATGTCCTTCAACAGCTCCCTGAACTTGAAGGCAGCCTCATCCAGTTTTGCAGATGTGTGGAGAAATCCGTAATCCAACCTTTTCTCCACATCTCTTATCTCCATCTGAGGGGTAAGAACACCCATAATATTCAGGGTTGTGGCCTCAATCTCTCCATAATTCTTTACCTGCCTGGCCACATCGGCCACCGCCGAATCCCCCATTATCATCTCAGCCTCGATTAGGGAGTTGAAGGCATCCTTTAATTTCTCATCCACCTTCTTCCTCAGATTCTCCCTAACATCTATTATCTGGAAAAATTGCGAAATTAGGGCATCTCTCTTCTCGCTTAGCAACTTGTGCCCATTCTTGGCTAGCTGCTTCTTTTTCCTTATCTCGAGAAGCTGCATCCTTGTGGGCTTTACGCCCTCAATTATATCCGCCATCGAAGGTGAATTACCTTCCTTTATAATATTTTTTCCTAGGATAGAATTATGTAAATCCTCTTATTCTTCCTTCCCTTGCTCTCGTACTTCTGCAGTTCAATCCTTCCTATCTCCTTGATGTTTTTAACATGGGTGCCCCCATCGGCCTGGATGTCGAATCCCTCAATCTCAACTACCCTTATCCTCTCGTATTTCTCGTATAGCTTGGGATTGACCCTCATAAGCTCGGGCCTATTCCTGAACTCCTCCTTGCTTATATAGTACCACCTTACAGGAAGGGCCCTTTGCACAACCCTATTGCTCTCCTCGATTATCTCCAGGGCAAGATCCTTGCTCATATTCTCAAAGGATAGATCAAGTCTGGCACGGGCCTCGTAGAGCTGATTACCAGTTATTACCACTCCAAATTGCTGATAGGCAACTCCAGATATAACATGCACAGCGGTGTGGGCCCTCATTATCCTATATCTCCTGTCCCAATCGATTATCCCATATACTTCCTCTCCCACTTTCGGTTTTTCCCCATCT
>CAYXLB010000052.1:0-8090 GCA_964465785.1 uncultured Thermoplasmata archaeon | reverse complement strand
TAATATCTGTCCAGGAGAAGCCCTTTGAAATACCTTGGCTATGGATAATAGTTATAGTTATAGTTGCAGCCATTGGAGGATTCTTCCTATATGGGTATTTCACATTCAAGAAGGAAGCACCTGAGTACATGGTCTGCGGTAACTGCGGACATCTTGTACCTGCAGATGCCGAGAAGTGCCCATACTGCGGTGTTGTATTTGAGAAGGAGAAGGTCAAATGCCCAGCTTGCGGCTCTTGGATAGATGAAGACTCAAAGTTCTGCCCAGTTTGCGGTACAGTATTCCTACCCACTGATGATCCAGAATATGAGAAGTACACAAAATTGAAGGAGAACTATGAGAAGTATCTTGGGAAGTACAAAGAAGAAGCGAAGAAATACATAGGTGAGGAATACACTGAAGAGGAGTTCTACAAGTGGTGGAAGACTCATCCAGAGTTCATATCCTTCCTGGAATGGGTAAAGAGACAGGAGGAGAAAATAGAGGGAGACACAGTGAAATGCCCAGTTTGCGGTGCGATGAATCCAAAGGGTGCTAAGATTTGTAGAGTTTGCGGTTCACCCCTACCTCAAGAGGAGAAAGAGGAAGAAGAGAAGGAAGAGGAAATAGAAATAAAGCCACCACCGCTACCTCCAGAAGAAGTTGAGAAGCTTAAGAGACCCGGTGTTGTAACTGTGGAAGAACTTGCAGAGAGAAAAGGCATAGCTCCGGAGGAGAAACCCAAGGAAGAGGAAGAGAAGCCAGTGGAAGAAGCACCCAGGGAAGAGATTGAGGAAAAGAAAGAGGAGAAGCCTAAGGAAGAAAAGCCCATAGTAAAGAAAAAGGTCATAAAGAAGGTTATAGCAGTGAAAGAGGAAGAGGAAAATAAGGAAGAGAGTTAACTGCTCAACACCTCATCTACCCTTTTTAATACTTCTTCTGGATTCTTGTAATAGGCAGCTACAATTCTAGCAACATCCCTATAGTATCTTACTCCCAGTTTCTCCATATAGCGCAATATCTTTTCTCTTCTCTTAACTTCAATTTCCATCCTTCTTTGGCTCCAGCCCTTTATGGTGGCAATCTTTTCATAAACATAGCTGTGTCCACTGTAGTTAAATGTATCATCTGCAGGATTCCATGTGTAGGCATTGTTTGTTATTATCTCATTGGTTTCAGGGTCCAGCCCAACAATTTCGGTTATTGATTTAACTCTCCTAGTCATTGTGGTACCCACCTTCACCTGGGCTTGGAGAATTACAATATCCAGGGCTGTGATAAGGGCCCTTGGGAGATTTATTGGAGCATTTTCAAATCTATGAACCATGGCCTTCACATCATCTGCATGGAAGGTAGTATAGCAGGTTTTTCCTGTAGCCATGGCTTGGAAGACTGTATAGGCTTCTGCACCCCTTACCTCTCCCACCATGATATAATGGGGCCTCTGTCTCAGGGCTGCCTTTAAGAGGTCGAACATATCTATTTCGCCTGGCTTCTTTCCAGTTATGGGATTTGGCTCTCCAACACCTTCTCTTGTGAGGGAAGGAATCCAGTTCTCATGGGGAAGATTTAATTCCCTGGTATCTTCAATACTTACAATTTTCATATTTGGAGGTATGAAAAGAAGAATTGCATTCAAGGTAGTTGTTTTACCGCTGGCTGTACCACCACAAACGATGATACTCATACCATTCTCCACTGCAAGCCATAAATAGGCCATCATCTCCCTGCTCATGGTCTTGAATCTTATGAGGTCTATAGGGGTAAATGGATTGGGTTTGAATCTCCTAATTGTGAAGGATGAACCTCTCTTTGTAACATGCTTTCCTAGGGTAGCTTGGAGTCTTGAACCATCGGGAAGAGTAGCATCCACCATTGGAGTAGATACCGAAATGTGCTTTCCAGATTTTTGTACAATCCAGATTACGTATTCATCCAAGTCCTCTTCCTTTTGAAATTTCAAATTTGATCTTATTGATCCATACATTCTGTGATAAATGTAGATGGGAATGTTTACACCATCGCAGGATATATCTTCAACCTCCCCATCTATCATAGGCACCTGCACCATTCCATAGCCAATGAAATCACGATAGATGTAATATTTCAATCTCTCCCATATTAATGGCTCAACTATTGTTCCCTCGGCATCTAAAATCTCCTTCGCCTTCTCATAGAGATACTCCTTTCTCTCCTCATCGTTTTCAAACTCTTTTATCTCAAGCACATCTATGAGTTTTAGCTTTAGCTCACTGAGCAATTTTTCCTCATCCTTTGTTAATGGAGGCTCTATTACCTCATAAATGTATTCGCTGTTTATATTATCAAAGAGAATACGTACGTATGAATATGGCTCCTCTATAGGAGTTATTTCAATCTCCTTTATATTTGGGGACTTTATTTCTGGTATGGGTGTTATTTCACTCCCATATTCAACCTTCTGCTTGGGAGTTTTTATTTTGAACTCCTCCTTTCCGAATATTGGCCTCATCAAATTTATTATCTTTATCTTTGGCGGTATTTCCTTTTTAGAAATTGCCATCTACATCACCTCACGCAGCCCCCATAATGCGGAGGATAAGATATCCAGAGACCAGTAGGGCAAAGGCCCATATCATCCCGCTCTTAACCCTCCCATCGGAAAGAATGCCTATCATTATGCCGTCGCCAACCCCATGGATTATTGTGGCGAGTACAAATAGAAAACTTATGATGGGAACAACTTCATAGGCTATGCCTCCTCCGGGCAACGAACCTGCAATGGCTGCATTCTTGAAACTTTCCTCCACAGCCATACCTGCCTTGGCCATTTCTGGGAGGAACGACTTGTTGAGGATTATTATGGTTGCTAGGAAAACAAAGAATGAGGTAAGAAGAACGAAGGCATAGGTGAACATCTCAATGCTCCTCTCTTTCTGGGCCAGTTGCGTTTCCCTTGCAGCCTTGGCTACCATATTGAGAACATCAGCCACATTTCCACCTGCCTCATTGGCCTTGATAACTATGGCGATTATCCTATCAAGCAGGGGCGTTTTCACCCTTTCATTGAAGGAGAGCAAGGCGTCCTTGACCGGAACTCCCCATTCTATCTTTGCGGCCATCCTCTTAATCTCGTCGGTAAGGGCTCCATATCTACCAGAGGATGCCACTATGATCGATTCTGCCAGGGTCATTCCAAATCTTCCAGATTCTGCCACATCTCTGAGGAAATCTGGAAATCTTTCCTCTATTTTCTTTATTTTTCTTCTCTCCATCATATCGTATAAACCTGGGGCTATTAAGAATGCGGCTATCCCTAACACTATGAAATCCAAGCCCTTAAGCCATCCCATTTGAATGTTGAGGCTATAAATTACGATTCCAAGCGCTATTAGGATTGCGGCTACAATTGCCGATGTGTAGAATATGATTGCTTCTTTATTCAATCGCTCACCTCCTTACTTGTGCTATAAATAAAGTAGCTAAATATGAAGATAAGCATAGGAATCATAACCGCAACCACAACTTCAAGGAGCATGACTATACCTGCACTCCCGCTTTTGTTTATCAGGGCCATAATTGCAATTATTACCACAAGGAAAAGTGGAAATGCAACTCCAACAGTAACATATATTTCCGCAAATAACCCCAGACTCTCCATATTCTTCTTTAGATTTAATCTCCTCTCCCTCTCATACTCCTCTGATTTGGAAAGGAAGAAGGGTTTCAATCTTCCGCCAGATGTGGCTGTGGTTACCACACCCTGCAGAAATTCCTGCCATTTAACGGAGGGGCTCCTCCTGGAAGCTTCCTCAATGGCCGATAAGATATCCTTGCCTAGAAGTTCAGTATCCCTTGTAATCCATTCGGCCTCCTTAGCAATCTCACCATACTCATCTCTCATGGATAATTCCTTGAATATGGTGGGCACGGTAACATCCGCAGAGGATAGGGCTGCGATGAAATTAACAGCGGCTGGAAGGCGCGTATCTATATCTTTTCCTCTCTTCTTGGCCTTAGAAGCTGGGGAGGAAAGCAGAATGAAGTAGGTAATTACCGGTAGAAATACAGCAAATGAAATCCCAATAATGAGAAATACTATCCTTATAACAGCATCTGGAAAAGCCAAGCCCATAAATGAGAGTACCATTCCCACAATCACGCCAGCGATTATCATCAGGAACGTGGTGAAATACACATAGGCAAGGTACTCTTGTGGTCTTAATAGAATATGGGCCTTCATCAAATCCATTTCAAGTTTTGCATATTTCTTCTTTTTAATGGATTTTTCTGCAAATTTTCTCATGAGTTTCCAAGAGATTTTCTGATATGGATTGAGATGGATGTAGGTGGGTAGGCTCCCCTTGGGTAATTTTATTTTATAGGGCTTCTCTTCTGGCTGAGGCGCATATTTTGAGAAGAGCTTTGCAAAAAATCTCATAATGCTCCCTCCAGCTCCATTCTTATCCTCTCGGCCGTTCCAAGTGGGTCCCTATAGTAATCTGATATGGTTTTCCAGATGTCTCTATAATCCAGAACCTTTTTCATAACCCAGTATTTTACTATGTCTGTTCTCCTCTCAAATTCTTCCATCATCTCGCTGTGGGTCATATTTTTCATGGTCATAATTTTATCAAAGAGATAACTGTGACCTTTGAATTTGTGAACATCCTTGCTCTGATCCCACTCAAATACCACATTGGTTATCAGTTCATTTGTTTCCGGCTCAAATCCAACATTTTCTACAACCTGTGTTATTCTCCTGGCCATATCGTTCCTAATTCTTACAATTTTTTGGATTATAACATTGTTAAGGGCAGTCATGAGGATCCTTGGACAATTTATTGGCGGATTCTCCAATCTGTGGATCATTGATACTATTGAATCTGCATGCATAGTGGAGTAAGTAGTATGTCCCGTTGCCATGGCCTGAAACATAGTATATGTCTCCTTTCCCCTAACTTCTCCCACGATTATATAATTAGGTCTCTGTCTCAGGGCTGCCCTCACCAAGTCGTACATATCTATTTCTCCTGCCGATTTCCCAGTGATTGAAGCTTCTCCAACACCGCTTCTTGTTGTACCTGGAATCCAGTTTTGATGGGGTAGATTTATCTCCCTGGTATCTTCAATACTAACAATCTTGGCCGTGGGTGGTATGAACATGGTAAAGGCGTTTAAGGTTGATGTCTTACCGCAGGCAGGGCCGCCTATTACTATGGCACTCTCTCCCTGTTCAACCATTAGCCATAGGTATGCCACGATTTCTGGAGATGCTGTGCCATACATCACGAGTTCGGTTGGTGTGAAAGGCCTCTCTTTAAATCTCCTAATTGTAAATGTTCCACCCCTGGTTGTGACCTCTCTTCCGTAGGTTGCCTGAACCCTATGTCCCTCAATAGTTGTGCCATCCAGAATAGGCTCGGCTACGGATATCTGTTTCCCACATTTCTGGGCCACAAATACTATGAAGGAATTCAGCTCATCATCATCGTCAAACATTATCTTCGTTTTAATGGATTGGTACTTCTTGTGGAACACATATATGGGGACCCCAACCCCATCACAGGATATATCCTCCACAAGCTCATCCCTAATTAAACCGTCGATTTTTTGATAACCCACATGATCTCGAATAACATAGTAGAGTATTCTCTGCTTGGATAATTTATCAATCTTTATCTCCCTGCTTCTCAGGAAACTATCAACGCTCTCCATAAGATATTGCTCTTTATCCTTATTCGTCATAATGTTCCAATCATATTTCAGGGTCTTATCCAGAGTGGAGTTTATCTCGTCCAATATTATTCTCTCCTCCTCTGTGAGGGGAGGCTCTATGAGGTCGTATATGTATTCATATTCCTCCTTGTCGTATATTATCCTGGCGTAGGAATAGGGAGGAAATATGGGATAAACTTCCACAGTCTCATAGTTTGGATTCTGAAGGGGGGGTATTGGAGTTATATCGCTGCTCTTTGCGACCTCGAATTTTGGAATTTTTATCTTCATCTGAGGCTTTAAAATCGTTTGGAATATCGAAAGATTCAACCTTTTAATACCCTTTGGCATCATTTCCATCACGACCCCACTTCAACATTAAGATATACCATGGTGATTTCCACATTATACACACTATGGATTGTTATTATATTGCCGGTTATATCATAATTCACACCATACGAGTCCAGAATGTTCTCGATAGCATTGATCCAGAAGCTTGTGAGATTTATATAGGAATTCCCATAGGTGTAATTGTCGTAGATCCTTATGGTTATATCACCACCATCTACGTAGTAGCTTTGAGTTTCCACACCTTCAAGGGATATCCCTATACTTCTGGTATCTGCACCAGTAATTGTAACGGGATACCCATATATTTTTTGAAGGGTTAAACTCACATTCACTCCCATATTAGAAACAACAAATCTCATATTTGGTTCTATAGGCATTATGGCATTCTCAGAGTAATAGTTGTATCTCAAAACTGCACCATTCTCATAGGTGAACATTTCGGGGACATAGTAACGATTTGGGGCGATAAATTGAATACTTCCAGTAGCATTTTGAGAAATTGGGGTATTATAGGCATCTATAAAATCCACTCCCATAACAAAGGTAGAATTCACACCGGTGGGATAAACCGATAACTGTCCATAGGTATCAGAGGCCACAAGGGGAACGCCAGGGGCTCCAAGTTTTATTGGGATGTATGCTGTGTAATTGGTATTCTTTGTGAGGGTTAAGATATCCACAATACTTCTTAGCTGGGAGAATTGAGAAAGTACATGCATATCATGCTCAGCTTCACTACTCTTAATTTGCACGGGAACGACCTGCACCATAAACATGGAAAGCAAGGCGGTAAATATCATAAGGGCAAAGATGGTGCCCACAGTAGATGCAATCCCTTCCTCCTTTCTCTTATATATCCTCCTCATAACCCTAACACCAATAACCATAGGGTTGAAATGTTATTTAAACTTATCTTCCATCATTTTCCATTTGATAGCAATAATTTCTTGGATGAGCCTGGCAGCTAAAATAGAAGTATTGCCATTATCGTAGGGGGGTGAAACCTCAGTTATATCAGCCCCTATTAAATATTCCCCCACAAAATCTATAATATTCTTCACATCCATAGGGCTTAATCCGAAAAATTCTGGAGTTCCAGTACCTGGAGCGTAGGAAGGATCTATACCATCTATGTCAATGGAGAGGTATATTTTTTCTGCATCTAATCTATCAAGGGCCTCTCCTATGACATCCCTCCATCCCCTCCGATGGAATTCGTAAGCATCTATCCATTTGTAATTCAACCTTTTTGCATCCTCCATCTCCTCCTTGGAGACGGAGCGAACCCCAATGGACATAATTTTACCTTCTAAAATTTCATAGGCTCTTCTGGCAGTACAGGCATGGCTGAATCTATTGCCAAGATATTGGTCTCTGAAATCTGCATGGGCATCTATGAATAGGATGCCAACATTCTTCATATTCTTCAATGCCTTGGCAGCTCCTATGGTAATGGAATGCTCTCCCCCAATCATTATGGGGAATTGTTGGGGAAAAATATTGATTAGGGTTGAATAAACAGCATCGATAACATCTTCCACCTTTCCAAATTCATCCAGTGTTCCTATATTACCCATATCATAGATGGGTATGGAGGAAAGATCCACATCATGCTCCGGTAAATAACTTTCAAGATTGTAGGAAGCTTTTCTTATTTCATCTGGAGCAAATTTTGATCCATGCCTAAAAGAAGATGTACCATCAAAGGGCACTCCCAAAATTATAAATTTGGAAGAAGTATCCTGCGATGCATCTGCAAAGTGCAGAAGCATTTTATTCGCCCATGACCTTCATTATCTTTCTCTTCCCGAGAGCTTCCCAGTATTGGACATTTTTACCTGGTGCAATCTCGCTCTTCAGCTCCTCTGGTATCGGCAACTCGAAGGTCTCAAAGGTCTCTGAATCCATCAACTGAACCTCATTACCCATCACAGCCAGAATCTGTGCTTCCCTCTTCTCAATTATGGGCACCTTAACCTTATGCTTCACGGGATATACCAGGCTCCTCTTTTGACCATCGAATATGCCTATGGCAACTATCCTGGCCTTTGCTTCTCCAT
>CAYXLB010000051.1:0-8097 GCA_964465785.1 uncultured Thermoplasmata archaeon | reverse complement strand
AGGGATGATTAAATAAGGTTTATCCCACTCCTTTTTGGGGTAAAGCACTTTTCTTCTTAAAAAGAGGGCTCAGTGCAGGCTCCGGTATTCAGCGCCCCATGCGGGGCTGGCTCCCAACTGGCTTCGCTCATTGCTCGTGAACCCGGCTACGGGCCTGAAAAACAGAAGAATTCAACTCTTTAAAAGGGAGGGATTTGGAAAGGGGAACCGTAGGTGCCCCTTCCAGTGCAGGCGCCGGGATTTGAACCCGGGCTAAGGGCTTGGAAGGCCCTTGTGCTGCCAGGCTACACCACGCCTGCCCAAGATGCGAATAATGAGGGAATATATAAATTTGGCGATGAAGAAGAGAGGCCAAAATTTAAATATAGGAAGTAAATAAAGGGGCTAGTGGTAAAGATGGTTGAACAACTGAAGCCCTTGCATGTTCTTCACGAGAGCCTTAACAAACCCGTGTTGGTAGCGATGAAGGGTAATAAGGAGTATCGTGGAGTTCTAGACGGATACGATCAGCATTTGAATCTTGTCCTAAAGAATGTGGAAGAGATAATTAATGGTGAGTCCAAGGGCGTGCATAATGTGGTAATAGTTAGAGGTGACAACGTAATTTACATATCCCCACCCTGAGGTGATGTAGATGAGCAAAGGTACAGCATCCATGGGAAAGAGAAATAAGAAGCATACCCATATAGTATGCAGAAGATGTGGCCATAGAAGCTATAATATTCATACCAAGAGGTGTTCTCACTGTGGCTATCCCGCCCCAAGATGGCGCTCCTATGCGTGGGCTAAAAAGAAGAAATGAGTATTGTGGGATAGCTGGATTTTTTTCCACCTTTGATGTTTCTCAAATTCTTTACTTTTCCTTGAGGGCCTTGCAGCATCGTGGCCAAGAGAGTGCAGGCATAGCCACGTATTATCAAGGAGATATGCTCCTTTTCAAAGGCATGGGACTGGTGCATGAGGTTTTTAATAGTGAAATTCTTAATTTTCTGAAGGGAAACGTTGGAATTGGACATGTGAGATACTCTACCACAGGTGGTTCTAAGGAGGAAAATGCACAGCCCATAAGAATCTACACCTCAAGACACAAAATCGCCGTGGCCCATAATGGGGAAATTGTAAATGTTGAGGAGCTTAGGGATTTCCTGGGCAATTTGGGTTCTGCCTTTGTAACAAAATCCGATAGCGAGGTAATTGCAAGGCTCCTAGCATACGAGATAAGCAGGCATGATGTGGTTGAGGGAATAAAAAACACAGTTAGGAAACTTAAGGGCTCCTTTTCCCTGACATTACTTGTGGATAATCGTCTTTTCGCCATTCGGGATCCCCTGGGAATTAGACCATTAGCCTTGGGAAAGATGGATAATGGATATGGGGTTGCATCGGAAAGCATTGCATTCCATTCAATTGGTGGAGAGTTCATAAGGGATGTGAAACCTGGGGAAATTGTTGAGATAACAAAAGATGGCTTTTACACCCATCATATCTTTGAAAGAAGGCACAAAGCCCATTGCATGTTCGAATATGTTTATTTTGCAAGGGCAGACAGTATTATAGATGGACAATGCGTCTATGAGGTAAGACGCAGAATTGGGAGAATTTTAGCTCGGGAGCATCCAGTAGAGGCAGATTTTGTGGTTCCAGTTCCAGATTCGGGAAGGGCCCATGCACTTGGATTCTCAGAGGAGAGTGGAATACCATATGCTGAGGGTTTGATGAAGAACAGATACGTGGAGAGAACATTCATCCTTCCATCCCAAGAAACAAGGATCATGGAGATAAATATGAAATTAAGCCCTGTAAAATCTGTCGTGGAGGGAAAGAGGATAGTACTTGTGGATGATAGCATAGTTCGAGGTAACACCATGCGCAAGATAGTTAAGATGCTTAAGGATGCAGGAGCAAGAGAGGTGCATGTGCGCATAGGCTCTCCTCCCATCATAGCCCCTTGCTATTTGGGCATCGATATGAAAACGAGGGATCAGTTCATAGCAGCTGGAAGAAAGGTGGAAGATATAGCAAGAATAATTGGGGCAGATTCCCTGGGTTACATAAGCATAGAGGGGCTTGTGGAGGCAATAGGTCTGCCCTACGAAGATATGTGCCTGGGTTGCCTAACCGGAAGATATCCTGTGCCAATAAAGGGAGAAAAAATAAGGTTTCAGAGTGATTTGGAGGATTTCTAACCGCAATCTATATTATGCCGTAGCCCATGGGTGATTTGTGAAAAAAGTTAGAAAATTAGATATGAGAAAGGATTATGAGTTCAGGTATATGCTAGGACAGCTTTTGAAGGATCTTCCAGAGGGAATACAGGGTTCCTTGAAGGGAACTATTTATGCCAAGGCATCCAACATGGGCATCAGGGAGGCAAGGGATTACATATTGAAGAAGAAGGAAGAGGGAGTAATAGATGAGAAACTGGCAAAAAAACTAATAGACTTGCTGTATAAGTACAGCGTGTACCGATGATGGAGGAATACCTCTTACCCGAAAGGTTGCCGGAAAAATTCAGAAGAGAGTTTTTGAAGGATACATTGAAAACGGGAGACTATAGAAGCTTTGAGGGTTTCATTGTCTCCCTTCCCAATGCTGGGGTTTTGAGGGAAGTTCTTTGGGAAAACCTCTCCCCAATTATCGGAGATTTTGAAGTAAGAGGAATTACACCATTTCCTGAGAAAGGATTTCCGGTGCTCCCAATAGTTATTCCATATTATGCAAGTATCAAGGGCAGGGTGGCTGCCATAGAGGGACGCATATACGATTTTTCAATGTTCTCCAACATCCAGGGAAGATTTCTTCTAGTGGATAGATGGGAGAAGAGGAAAGTGGAGGATTACATTCTGAAGAGAAGAACTGGATTGGATGGTAAAAAAATATACAGGATATTCGATTCCGCCATGGCTGAAGTATCCAGGGATGTTATGCTCTCCTACTTTCTCTCCTCTTCCAGATACATACAGAGAACAGGAGGATGCACCGTCACCCTTTTGGACCCAAAATCAAAATACTACACTGGCAATTTCAAGGAGCTGGAGATGCTCATTGGAAATCTGCATCCAATATTGAGAAGGGATAGAATGAAGATAACCCTCCTCTACGATGATGAAATAAATGTGAGTGTCGCTCCATCCCTTCATATAAAGTATGGGTTGATGAAGGAAAGTAATGCCTTGAGATTTTATCCCTCCAGAAGGGCAAAGGAATGGGAGAAGAGCGCCTTAACTAGGAGCGATATTAGGAGGGAAGAACTGATAGGCAGTGCGGAGATTCCATTTATAGCCTATGAGGAGGAGACAATGGTGGATGACTATGAAATAAGGGAATATGCCATTGATTTACTTTCCTATGTTATGGAGAAACACATTGAAACTCCAGAGATTGGCGAGGAATATGTTAATAATTTCAAGATGAAATTCATAAGGAGAGTCGAGAAGGATTTTCCCATCATATCAGAGGCTATGAAGATGGGCATAATTATGGATATAGCCAACGTTAATGGCTTTGGGGAGCACCTAGGCAGGTTAGTAAATTCCTGGGAAAGGCTTGGAGTTATGAATCCAGAGGAGAAGGTACTGCGTATATATTCAAACCTCTTTGAGAGAATTGAGGATGTTATGGGAAACACCATAAGAAAGAACCTCTCCGCCCTGGGAGAGAAGAAGAGAATTGAAAGGATTTTGAACAGAATCCTATGGGAATTGAACACCCTAAAACCAGAAGGTTGGAATTATTTCTATTTTGAGAAAAAGGCTAAGGAGAGGGGAGTTGAGAGAATCGAGAAAATATTTGACAACTTGCTCAAGGAGGGAATAATCATAGAAAAAAGAAAAGGGCTATTCTACGCTGTTAGCTCCCTGTGATTATCGGGCCAGGGTAAACAAACTATGGTCATCACCCACATCAAATAATCCCAGCCTAGCACCTGCATCAAGCCACCCATGGGCATAATATATGGCACCTAAGGCCCTTATGTAATCCCCATTCTCCCGAAAATATTTTGCATCCTCAATATACGCCTGGGCCATATTCAAAAAATCCCTTGCTATGGGATACAGGTGGGAATTTTGAGGTGGAGCAATCTTGATTTTTTCATAGGCCTTCTGCGTAAGGGAAAAATAATGATCGAGAATTTCCTCGGTTATTTCCACATCCATATTCATCACATCCTGCAATATCTTAAACAACCTTCACGCTCTCTCCACCATGCTTGGTCTCCCTGGGCCTTATCTCCACAAAGAGGGGCATAGGTATGCTCCCACCGGTAACAAGTGCCACTCCTACGGGCAATCTCTGTATTTCCTCCAGGGAGCCCTTGGTCAAGCCCTCCACAGAGTTTCCTATGGCCCTTAGGTCATTGGGATTCGTTACACGAAGGATTATCTGGGTATTGCACTGTGAGAGTATATTTTTATCCACCTTTGCAGGTCTCTGGGATATTATGCATAGACCTAACCCGAATTTCCTTCCCTCGGAGGCAATTGTTCTCAAAATCTTTGTGGAGGAGGACATCCCCTGCTGTGGAGCATAGTTATGGGCCTCCTCAATAACAAGCATGAGCGGAGGAATCTTATTCCTCTTCCTCAGCTCAAATAGGGCCATGGATAGGCGCTGCACAACAAGTTCCTGTATGTCTGGAGGCACACCCCTTAGATTTATGATGGACAATTTTCCCCTCTCAACTATCTCATCTATTCTCGTTCCCTTTCTATCAAAGACCCCCATCTCATCCAGGTATTCCAGCTGGGCTATTAGGGGGGAGAGATTGTTGTTCTCCTCACTTTCAAGCACCCTTATTACATCCCGAAGGTTATAATACTGCTTTGATGTCTTAAGGAGGTCCATGGCCTTTCGCAGAGGAATTAGATACTGCCTTGCATCTAGATTCATAAGGTTTAGCATTTCCCTGGGTGTCATGGAGGCTAAAGTGAATTTTAAGGGCTTACCTTTATTAAGCTGCACATCTGGAGTGAATATCTTTATCTTGGAGGCATACCCCCTTGGAGTGACCTTGAACTCCGAATGAGCCTTTGTCTTTTTACCAGGTACCTTTAGGGATACGTATTCTCCATGGGGATCTATGACAACCGCAGTGACATTGTGCTTTAAAAGCTCTTCCAAGAGAACACCTGTGAGGTAGCTCTTCCCAGCCCCTGTTTTTGCCAAAATGCTCACATGCTTCTGAACCATTACATTTATATCGAGGTAAATGGGTATATTCCGGTACCTGTAGAGGCGCCCTATATAGGCTCCCGTCTCCTTAATGTCCTTTATGCCTATGACCTTCTTTATGAAATCCTCCTTCGCCTGATATACAATACTTCCCACATTAAATGGAGTTCTAGGAAACTGGAGCAGCCCTCTCTCATCCCTGTAGCCTATGACAAAAACGGTGGCGGATACCACTTCCTTTATGTCGGCACTCTCAATGTCCTTCATCTTGATTGCTCTCTCCAAGGTAAAATTCGTTTTTCTCTTTATCTCATCCACCTTTCCAAGTACCCATCCAAATTTCTCGTGATAAACCTGAACGTAATCTCCCTGTTCCAGGTTGCCAGTTACATGGCAGGTAAATTGGGTGGTACCTACCTCACCGTATATAATACCAACTTTAGTTAGGGAATTTCCATTCTCATATTCGCTACTTGAAACATCCACTATTGAAGCCATTTACCCATCCCTTCTGGTTTATGCGAACATCTCACCTGCCGCTTCCTTTCTCATCTCATCAGCATGTAAGAATTTTCTAATCGCCTTCTCAAAATCCTCCTGGGTTACATAATCCCTCTCGTCCCTAATGGCAAACATGCCAGCCTCCATACATATGACCTTCAAATCCGCACCACTCAAGCCCTCGGTTTTCTTGGCTATCTTCTCCAGATCTACATCCTTTAGATTCATCCTCCTAGTATGTATCTTTAGAATTTCAACCCTAGCATTGTAATCTGGATAGGGGACTTGAATTATCCTATCGAATCTTCCGGGTCTCAAAAGGGCCTCATCCAGTATATCAGGCCTATTGGTAGCAGCTATGATTTTAACATTATCCAAGGGCTCAAAACCATCCATTTCAGCAAGAAGCTGCATAAGGGTTCGTTGAACTTCCCTATCTCCAGAGGTTGCAAGGTCCATTCTCCTGGCACCTATGGCATCAATTTCATCGATGAATACTATGCTCGGTGCCTTTTTCCTGGCAAGATCAAAGAGTTCCCTAACAAGCCTAGCCCCCTCTCCGATATACTTCCTTACAAGCTCACTACCAACGGTTCTGATAAATGTGGCATGGGTATGATGGGCCACTGCCTTCGCCAATAGGGTTTTTCCAGTTCCTGGTGGTCCTGCCAAGAGAACTCCCTTGGGTGGTTCAATACCCACCTTCTTGTAGAGTTCGGGTTTTAACAGGGGCAGTTCAACAGCCTCTCTAATCTCCCTTATCTGCTTATGCAGACCCCCAATGTCGTTGTAGGTAACCTTGGGCTTTTCTATTATCTCGGCCGCTGTGATGGTGGGATCATAGGATTCAGGAATAAGATGCACTATGGC
The DNA here is from genome assembly GCA_964465785.1 of uncultured Thermoplasmata archaeon. Lineage (GTDB taxonomy): Archaea > Thermoplasmatota > Thermoplasmata > Thermoplasmatales > Aciduliprofundaceae > Aciduliprofundum. The sequence goes on along the minus strand of CAYXLB010000051.1, from coordinate 1,554 downwards.
AAAGGTTTGCTTGTTCAAGGCCACCTTTGCTCCAGCCTTCAAATCCCTTCTTGGAACATAGGAGGATACATTAACTATGAAGGATGGCCCCGCCGTGCTTCTAACGAGAATCTTATTTTCATCAATAACATCTTCAATAGTCCCAACAAGAAGCGGAGGTGATTTCATCCTATTTATCTCCTTCCTCAAACGGTCAATTTCATTTTGCAATCTTCTTAACTCAGCCTCCAGGTATCTCTTTTCATCCTCCAGTATTCTAATCTGGCGAAGCAACTCCTCCCTATCATCTTCGTAATCGATTATCTTGCTGTCTATAAGCTCCTTAGCCATCAACTAACACCATTTCCATATTGGCTTTTTGGTATTTTAAGGTTATGAAATTGATAGAGGCGGAATAATTAAATAATAGGGCAAAATAACCCAAAGTATGAAGGAAATGGAGTTCAAGATAATTTCCAAGGAGAAGAATGAAATGGTTCTTGAGGTAATCAATGCCGATAGAACCCTCCTCATCCCTCTAGTTGAAGAGTTAAACAGGGATGATATGGTTGAGATGGCCATATACCATTACGATCATCCTTACCTGGAAAACCCAACTTTGAAGATTAGGGTTAAAAGTGGAAAGCCCCAGGCTGCAATAAAGAGGGCAGCAAAAAAACTCGAAAAGGTTTTTGAAGATTTGGAAAAAGAGTTAGAGAAGATTAAATAGTCTCCACAATTATTTCTGGTGGAGTTAAGAACTCCACATTTCTCAGTTCCATGGGTACCAGGATTCTTATGGTTATATCCCCATAGGGTCTCTCCTGCAGCAATTCCACCTTATTGAATTTTTCCAAGAAGAGAAGCGATAGGAATACTGTAATGAAATCATCCCTTGTCCCATCGTAAAGCAAGCTAAGCTGTATCTCATCCCCCTGAATCTCGCTCAATCTGCTCCACACTTCCCTTATCTCCTCCTCCATGTCCTCCTTATGCACCTTCTCCTCAAGATTGAACTTGAATTTCTCCCTTATTTTTCTCTGTCTTCTCTTCCTTTCAACTTCAATTCTAGCCTCATTGATGGCCTGGATTAGCTCCATCAAGCTAACTGGCCTTCTTTCTTCCCTCCTCACAGGTTCTCTTATCTCTATCTCTGGCTCTACATATTCCTCTGTCATCTCCATCTCAAAGGGAGATATGTCTATATCGAAGAAATCCGAATCTAGATAGTACTCGGCCCTCTCGGCACTATCAAGGACATCTTCACTCTTCTTCATAAGAATATTCCAGGCCATATGAATTATTTTGCCCGCTATTATGAAATCTATGTCCTTCTCCTTCCTTATTCTCTCGAGATACATCCTGGTGAATTTCATAAGGTCTATTTTCCAAGGATCCAGTTTCTCATTTAGCACAAGCTCAAAAACTATGGAAACTGCCTTATCCACTGGATTCTTCGCTGTTATATGTATCCCTTCCTCCAGATTTCTAGCCATATGGATGTAATAATCAATGTCTATATCCTCATCCAGAAGAGCCTTGTAGTAAAGGAGATGGTTTGTGAGCTCACCAACT
>CAYXLB010000050.1:0-8125 GCA_964465785.1 uncultured Thermoplasmata archaeon | reverse complement strand
ATTTTTTTTGAAACAAAGATGGGAACGGAAGTCCTTATTTAATTCTTTCGCCACAAAAATGGGTAACTTTGTAAATTTCTCACTTTTCGCATATCTCAGAGGCATATTTTCTCCCACGGGATGTGAGAGAATAGACCACATAATTTCCCTGCTTTTCTCCACGTATCAAACCTGCATTTTTCAGAACTGAGAGATGATAAGAAAGCTTAGAGTACGGGATGTTCACAATTTCACGAAGGAGACATACACAGGATTCTTGAATAGAAAGAAAACAGAGGATCTTAAGCCTCAGGGGATCTCCAAGAGCCGAATGTATCTTGGCGCTATTTCTGAGTTTCTTATCAGATGGTAATTTCTCAAGAATCTTTTCCAATCCTCCCTTTTTCTCGATATTTTCGCGGATATTCTCTGGAATCTTGGGCATTGGATAAGTATAGGGAAAAAGTATTAAAAATTCTCCCTTGCAACTAGATTTTGATACCTACCTCAAATCCCTCTTTCACCGCTGTGTATATATTTCTCACACTGCTAGCATCACCAATGACATAGTTAGGCACATTCTCGATCTTGAATGGAATATACGGCTTACTTCCGAAAGCCGCAATTAAGGCGTCCGCTTCTATGAGCATTTGATCTCCATTCTGCTCTACTATCAACTCTCCATGACCGAGATCAACTATTCTTGTATTTGCAAGCATTCTAACATTTTTATCATTCAGTTCCTTTAAAAGATGTCTTCTAGATAATGTTTCCATTCCCATTGCAAGCTCTGGAAGCATCTCTATGACTATGACTTCATTGCTCTCTGCAAGCATATTGGCAGTTTCACATCCCACAAGACCTCCACCCCCAACAACTAATCTCTTTCCCTCAAATTTAATTTCTCCCCTCAAAACTTCATCGTATAGATAAACGAAATTTCTCAGTGGAGGACAGGGAAGCATGGGCTTAGATCCAGTAGCTATAATGATAGCATCTGGCTCTAGATATGCCACATCTCCCTTCAAAGCCTTCTTTTTGTGCATCATAATATCATATTTATCAAGCTCTTCCTTATAATAATCTATCAGCCACTGTATCTTATCCTTACCTGGTGGGATCTTAGCAAGGTTTAAAGTGCCACCAAATTCATCATAAAAGAGATAAACCTCGTGCCCCCGCATTGCAGAGATCCTAGCAGCTTCTAAACCTGCGGGACCTCCTCCAACAATTGCTATTCTTTTCTTCTCCGGAGCTCTTTTAATTTCTATTTCCTTTCCAACCTGTGAATTTATGCCACATCTTATCATCGTATCCTCATCATGCCTGGCTTTTATGCACTCACTGCATCCTATACATTTTCTTATCTCCTTCACTCTCCCCTCTCGCACTTTAATCAACCACTCTGGATCCGCAATGAGAGTCCTTCCTAAAACAATCATATCCGCTTTCCTACGTAGTATTTCCACTGCAATCTGTGGCTCTCTAATCATTCCCACTGCAGCTACAGGCACTTTTAAAGGTCTTATTTTCTCTGCTAGATACGCTCTCCAACCTTGAGGAAATGGCATAGGTTCAAGCCTAAGCTCCTTTGGGCCCAATCCTATATCAGCTTGTATCATCTGATAGTAATCTTGCAATATTTGTGCAATTCTCTTCCCCTCCTCCAAGCTTATTCCTCCATTAAGGAAATCATCCACAGCGAGACGTATTGTGACAGGAAAATCCCACCCACACCTTCGAGCTATTTCCCTTCGGATTTCTATGGCAAATTTGACACGATTACCCCATTCATCATCCCTATTATTTGTGATAGGTGATAGAAATTGATTAATGACTAATCCATGGGCACCCTGCACCTCAACCATATCAAATCCCGCCTTACATGCAATTTCAGCAGCAGTTCCGTAAGAATTTATTATCTCTTCTATCTTATCCTTGCTCAAGAAAGCTACACCCTTCTTCTTCCATCCCTCATGCGTAAGCTCTAGAGATGTTGCAGAGCTATATTTTTTCAGTCTTTTTGCCAATTTCTCCCAATCCTCTACAAATTCCCAAGAATCTATACGAGGTTCGTATGCACCGTGCTTCCCTTCAGGATATGAAACACAGGAATTTTCAACAATTATCAAACCTACTTCTCCTCTTGCTCGAGTTTCATAATGCTTTATGAATAACTCCGTTAAATGTCCATCACCCTTTGCAAAATTAGTAGATATGGGAGGAAAGATCGCTCGATTAGGGACATCCACCGTTCCGATGTTTATGGGTGCAAATATCTCATTATACATATTTTCGGCATGCCTAAGAAGTATTTCAAAATATCTTTGAATGTTTGAGAGAAAAATCAAAATAGTGGGAGTTCATACGATAAGCGTGAAGGTAATCGAAGCAGAGAATCTTACAAAGTACTATGGCGATTTTTTAGCGGTGGATCATATAAGTTTCTCCGTTAAAAAGGGTGAAATCTTTGGATTTCTCGGCCCCAACGGTGCGGGAAAGACTACAACCATAAGAATGCTGACGGGCATATTGAAACCCAGTGAGGGAAAGATAAGAATGTTTGGTATGGAGGCTGAGAAAAATATGCTCGTTTTAAAGGAGAGAATGGGCATTGTTCCAGAGATGGCAAATCCCTACATTGACCTCACTGCGATGCAGAATTTAATGTTGATTGGGCGTCTTTATGAGATGCCAAAAGGCAAGATAAGAGAGCGGGGAGAGGAACTGCTTCATCTTTTCGGACTCTATGAAAAAAGAGATAAAAAGGTACGCTCCTTCTCCAAAGGTTTAAAACAGAGATTATCCTTGGCCATGGCCCTGCTTCCAGATCCAGAATTACTTTTCCTTGATGAACCCACCTCCGGTCTAGATGTTATGAGTGCTAGGCTAATAAAGAGGATAATAAGAGAAGAAAACAAAAAGGGAAAGACAATCTTTATGAGCACGCATAATATGAATGATGCAAATGAATTGTGCAACAGAATAGCCATAATAAACCATGGAAAGATTGTGGCCATAGATACTCCCGAAAAATTAAAGAAAATTGGAGAAGAGCATACAGTAATAGAGTTATCCTTGGATCCTTTCAAGTTCGATAAGAATGTTACGAGGAATGTGGATAGAATTGATGTGTTGGGAGATAAAATAAAAATCTACACAAAAGATGTGGATGATGCCATTAAAAGTATTGTTGAATATGCAAAAAAAGAGAATCTGAGAATAATCTCTCTAACAACCGAGAAACCTTCACTTGAAGATGTCTTCGTTTACTTGGTGGGTGATAGAAATGAGTAGCCTCATCCATCAGGTAAAGAGATCCTTTGCCATAGTTAAGAAAGATATGCTTATATTTTATCTAAAGGGCCCTGTGGTGATAATGGGCCTCCTATTTCCATTCTTTATGTTTGGAGCATTTCTTATTGGAAGAAATCTATCTCATGCGTATCTTTTCGTTGCCTTGATTTCCATGACTGCATTCTTTACATCCACCGCAGTGGGTCCAACTATAATTCCATGGGAGGCTAGAAGCAAGACCTTTGAAAGATTAATTTCTTCACCAATCTCCATCACAACAGTGCTCTTTGGAGACATGCAAGCCTCCTTCTATTTTGGAGTCATTATTACCTCCCTAATCTCCTTAGTTGCAATTTTTCTTAATATTTCCCTAAATTTCCTCATCTTCATACCTGCCGTGCTTCTCTCCTTGGTCACATTTTCAGCCATGACGATACTAATGTCCTCTTATCCTCCAACGGATGTGCCTGCTGATGTCATGATGCTTACCTCCCTTGTTAAATTCACACTGCTGTTTATAAGTGGTATATTCATACCTCTCGAGAATCTTCCATGGTACGCAAGGACCATATCTGCAATCTCTCCCCTCACCTACCTGGTAGATGCTCTACGATATTCCACAAACATTCAGGGATATTTTCCTCTATGGGTAGATTTCCTTGCGTTACTCATTTTCTCCCTAATATTTTTCTTCGCGGGAGTCGCAATACACAAAAAAGTATTGGAAAGGAGATTCACCTAAGGGATTCAATATTTACCTCTCCTTTTATCTTTTCCTTACCAATAGTATTGAAAACCGTACCATACTTCTCTGCGAGATTTTTAACCCTTTCTATTTTATCCAACGACTCTGATGTTCTAATATGAACTACATAACCTATCTCCTGTAACTGTGGCTCCTCCAGATTTCTCCATCCGCTTACTTCAATATAAAGTTCTTCAACTTTCAGATGCATTTTCTTTATCAATCTTCCCAGTTTATCATAAGACAGCCACTCAGCGCAGAAAGAAGCATCTCTGCTGGAAGAGGACCTTCGTCCCCTCCATCTGTGTTGGTATCAGTGCGCAGATTAAATTGTCTTACGGTAATAAATGCGCCCACATTCCCATCCCATGTGGCATGGATTCCATACTTCAGTTTATTCTCCTTTGTGTTCATCGCACTCGCCCTTTTCCCTCTTCTCCTTCTCTATCTTTTCTTTCCAGTAAGGATCAACTTCCAGAATTTGGTGTATGAATGCATCTATCACATCTTTAATTCTCCCCATGGCACCGGTGACCACCTCTATGCCAAGCTGCTGGAAGAAATCCATGGCACGATGGCCCATGCCGTAGGCAATCACCACCTCGCCTCTGTGCTCTTTCACGAAATTGGGTAAATCTCCAGGTCCATGCTCCTCAAATGGCACAGGCAGAACTTCTACATTCTCTATTTTCTCATTCTCGATATCCACGAATGTGTAGTATGGAGATCTCCCAAAGTGCGGGCTAACCTCACTCTCAAGTCCTCGATCATCTATACTCGGTATTGCTATTCTCATTTTATCACCTAATCCTACATGACGGGATATGATTTGAAGTTTAGTATTTCAAAAAAAGTTGAAATACTTTCTCTACATTATCCTATCTGGTGATAGAATGGGAGATAAAAAATTTGATTACTGGTTTGGAGTTCCCCGAAAGGAGATAAAATGGTATCCTCGTCTTGATCCGGCTGCATGCATAGGCTGTGGCCTATGTGCCGTGATATGTGGTAGAGGGGTATATTCCTATGATCTTGTCACAAGAAAACCCGTTGTGGTCAAGCCCTACAATTGCCTAGTTGGCTGTCAAACTTGCGCCAATCTCTGTCCTGTGGGGGCAATAGAATTCCCTTCACCCCAAGTTGCTCAAGAGGCTGCCAAAAAGTACAAGATATTCATAAAGGTCAAAAAGATGCTGGAGGAGAAATTCGCACAGCAACTTATTGAGACAGCCAAGGAATACATTCAGCAATCCTCCACCCATCAGGGAACCTTGGAGAAAATCGAAGAGTGCGAAAAAGGTGCATAATTAATAATCTTCCAATTTTTTTGGTAATTTTTTGAGTAATGTTTATATATGTTATGAGAATTCTCATAATTATGAAAGATATGAGAAAAATAATGGAAACGAAAGCATTCCAATCCTTAAAAGATGTGATGATTCACTGGGGGTTTGGAGATACTGAAGCTTCCATATATGCTCTTCTGGCCCTTTCAGCCAGGCCTATGACTGCAAAGGAAATTGCTGAGAATATAGGTCGGGCCTATTCCTCTGTTGTGAATGAGCTTAACAAACTTATAAGGCATGGAATGGTGACAAGAAGCAAGGGAGAGAAATGTTACCATTATTCAGCTGTTATAGATGTCATAAAAATCATAAGAAACGAAAGAAGAAAGGTAATCAATCTGCTTACAGAAGTGAAAAATGATCTGGAAGAGGTGTATGATGAGTCGATTTTAGAGCTGAAAAACCATGTAGAAGAGGCTCTGAAATATTTGGGTGAGTTGGATAGAGAGTGGTAAAAATGTCTGAAAAAACAAATTTTAGTGAAGGTGAAATAATAGATTATCTCCACAAGGTGATGGATAAGAAATTTGTGAGATATATCTTGAAGGAGCTGACAGAGGTAAAGAAGATCGAAAAATCATTTGCCATATATGCAGGAGTGGAGAAGCCAAGGGGAATTAGGGAAAGGATGCATGCCAAAATCGTAGGTGAGGCAATAGAGAGAGGTGCAGAAAAATTTGGTGCCTCCCCTGAAGCTGTAAAGAATTTCCTAAAGGATCCGTATATGCGTAAGGGCTTTGCTGTTATAATAAGGAGTATTGCAGAATATGGTATTACAAAGCCCCAGAGATTAATTGCTCCCTTTATGGTTGTTTGGGATTTCACCAAGCAATGCAATCTTAAATGCAAACACTGCTATGCAAATGCAACTCCATATCCCGCTCCAGATGAACTTACCCTTGAGGAAAAATACAATGTGGTAGACCAGCTCGATGAAGCAGGAGTTGCAGCCATATCCTTCTCTGGTGGAGAGCCTCTAACAAACAAGGATTTCTGGAAGGTGGCAAGATATGCTAGCACAAAGGGATTCTATTTGAGCATAGCCACCAATGGCACACTTATAAGCGAAAAGGTGGCCCAAAAATTGAAAGAAGTGGGGATTAGGTATGTGGAAATAAGTTTAGATGGCCCCACTCCAGAGATACACGATGAGTTTCGTGGAGTCAAGGGTGCCTTTAATGCCACCATAAAGGGAATAAAGAATGCAAAAGCTGCGGGATTAAGCGTGGGTATTGCCACAACAGCTACCCATGAGAATCTTGATACCATACCTGATATGATAAAGCTGGCAAGAGATTTGGGTGTAGACCGCATTATAGTATTCAATTTCATACCCACTGGAAGAGGCAGAGATATTATCCAAGAGGATTTAACACCTGAGGAAAGAGAGAAACTTATGAAATATCTCTATAAGGAATGGCAGAAGGGTGATTTACAGATATTCTCAACATGCCCGGCTTATTCGAGGGTATCACTCACCATGATGGAGGCACAGAAAAATGGGAAAGTCTCACCCACACATTTTGCAGAGATGGAATTGCCTGCAGAATTTGGTGGTGCTACCAAGGCCCTTACTGAGTTTATAGGTGGCTGTGGTGCAGGCCGTATTTACTGCTCCATAGAACATAATGGTGATATTCAGCCCTGCGTGTTCATCCCAATAACTGTTGGAAACGTCATAAAGGATGGATTTGTAAATGTATGGAAAAACAGTCCCATACTAAATTCTCTAAGGGATAGGGATGCCCAAGAGTATGCGTGTCATACCTGCCCGTTCAGGTATGTATGTGGAGGGTGTAGAGCGAGAGCATATGCATATCATGGAGATCTCCTAGCCCCAGATCCTGGATGTATAATAATGAAGAAGGACTGGGAAGAGATTACAAAAAAGATGAATCATGAGGTTGAAATGAAACCTATTGTGCCTATTCTTTCAAAATGAGGTGATGCTTTGAAGCTGCTACTCCTCTCCCCTCCCACAATAAGCGCCATAAAGGCGGTTGTAGGCATCACCGGACCTCCTTTGGGGCTTGCCTACCTTGCCTCTATGGTGCGAGACGAGCACGATGTGAAAATAGTGGATTCCCTAGCTGAAGATCTCAGCTACGAAGACGTGAAGATAATAATAAAGCATTATGATCCCGACATTCTCGGGATTACTGCAACCACATCTATGATGCCCGATGCATATATCGTGGCGAAGGTGGCTAAGAGGTACAATGAAAATATGAAGGTCGTAATAGGCGGCCCCCACGTGACATTCACTCCCGAGAGAACCTTGGGAGAGTGCCCCTACATAGACTATGTGGTGAGGGGAGAGGGGGAAATTACATTCAAGAATCTTGTAGATGCATTGGATAAGGGACATGATGTGAGGGACATTAGAGGGCTGAGCTTTAGAAAGGGAGAGAAAGTGGTGAATAATCCTCCACAACCTCTAATTAAGGATGTTGACTTCATTCCCCTACCATCCTACGATTTGCTCCCCATGGATAAATATGTGGCAGATGGTTTGAATTTTGGAACTGTTATGACATCCCGTGGTTGTCCATTTAATTGCATATTCTGCTCCTCATCCCTACAATTTGGAAAAAGATGGAGGGGGCATAGTGATACTCGTGTTTTGGAGGAACTGAAAATACTGAGGGAGGAGTACGGAATAAGGGAGATTGAGTTTTTAGATGATACGTTCACCCTAAACAGACCTAGGGCAATAAGGATATCCAAAAGAATTAAGGAAGAAGGACTGGATATCTCC
>CAYXLB010000049.1:1227-8135 GCA_964465785.1 uncultured Thermoplasmata archaeon | reverse complement strand
ATAGGAGGGGGAAGAATTACTCCCTCTTCATCTCTATTTCAATAGAAGACACATTTGTTTCGCCCTTCTCACTCTGAAGGGTCTCTGTTCCTATCTTTATCTCGCCGTACTGAAGGCTTGGTACAAAGCGATTGCGGACAATTTCTGCCACATCCACGGCCTTACTTATGGCCTTACCTCTTGCCTTCAAAATCACAGTGTTCACACCGCTGTTAAACTGTGTAACAACTGCAAGTACATAGTTCATTGTTGGCTTCTTTCCTACGAATACAACGTTTTCTTCTGCCATTTTCATCGCCTCCTTTATGGGTATTGGAGGAATAGGATTTGAATATTTATATTTTTCTTTGAAAAATAGAAAAATTAAGAGGTTTTCTCCTTATTTTCTCTCCATCTTGCCCAGAAGTAAAGGAATGTTGGAAGAATGAACACAGAGAGTATGAAGCTGTATAGGATCGACAAGGTGGCAATTTCTCCAAATTGCTGTATTGGAGGCATGGAGGATAGCATAAGGGTGCCAAATCCCGCCATGGTTGTGGCTGCAGCTCCAAATATGGATGTTCCTGTATGTCTGACCGTTTTTCTAATTGCATCTTCAATAGCTTTCTCCCTCTTCCAGTCCTCCAAGAACCTATGGGTTATATGGATAGCGTAGGTAATACCTAGTCCTATGGTAAGGGAGGTTATGGTGACCGTTACAACGTTGAAATTGATTCCAAGCATATACATACTGCCCAGAAGCCATAGTAGGGCGAGGACAACGGGGAGAGAGGTGATCAATCCTAGTATAAAGCTTCTCGTCTCGTAGAGAAATACTATGGTTAGCACTATAAGTGTGGATATTATGGTAATGACCAATGAATTCCACTGACTTCCACCCAGCATATCCAAGATATGGTATGTTAGGAGATTTGTACCTGTTGGGGTTGCCTTTAAACCAACATCCTTCAGTGGTTTAATATCTTCATTTAATTCATCGGTGAATATTTTGTTCTCCTTATCGGTACTGGCAGAACTTCTCACAATGATGAGCATGGAATCATATGTGCCATTATCTTTATGAAGCACCATCTTCCCATCTGCATTTTCATACAGCCAATCATAGATGGCCGTAATATTCCTGTCGGGCAAGCCATCATCATCGGTATCGTTTTCACTAACCATCTTTGCAAAGGTACTATTTTTCTCCTTCCATTCAGATATGAGTGTAGCAATGCTTGTGGATTGCGAGGCATCCACATAGGTATCGTCCTCTATATTCTCCATGGTCTCTTTAACTGCTTTAAGGGCAGCAGGGGTTGAAACATTTCCCTCTATTAGAATATAATTATCGTTCATTCCAGATGTGTTAAAGTTATCCATCATAAAGTTGATTGTATCCGTAACCTCAAGATTCTGGGGAAGGAAATCCTTCAAATCAAAGGTGGTGTTGATGTTAATTCCACCATATATGGCAACTCCCGTTATTATTACCACAGCCCCAAGGACAGCATACCTATGATGTTCAGCAGCAATGGCGCTTAGGGCCAGGAATTTATTGAGAACTATAAGCCCGGAGCCTTCCCTCTCCTTCTCCTTCTTAATCTTCAGCTTTCCTCTCTTCTCCCTCCATTCATCGATTAAAATTTTCATGGCAGGCACTGCTGTGGTGAATATTATGAATGCACCAAATATGCCCACGGCATTCATAACCCCAAATTGTTGTACTGGTGGAATTGGGGATGAGATGTTTGAAAGGAAGGCTATTATTGTAGTAATCGTTGCAAGTACAAGTCCCATACCTAGATGGGTTATCATCTCTCGCATAGCATCTCTTACCCTTCTACCTTTTCTCAATTCCTCACGATAACGGAGAATTGTGTGAATGGCATAGTCTATACCCAATCCTACCAGGAGAACAGCAACAGTGGTACTTATTTGATTGAAATTATAATCCATTAACACTCCAAATCCATAGGCCCATGAAATTGCCATACCTAATCCAAGAAGTCCCAAGATAGTATCCAATATGCTCCGGAAGGTTATTATGAGAATTAGGAGTACAAGCACCATGGCTATGGGAAGAATTACGTTCATAGTCTCATCGGCTGTTTTTTCAGTGGCTTGAGAGATAAGATATGTACCCATAACCATTATTTCGCTCCTTAAATTGACAGACTTTGCCACATTGCCAACCCTCTCTTCCAGCATCTCCATCCTATCTGTATGTTCCTTATTTGTCTCTCCAGGTAGATATGTTTCATTTAGCATTACCAGCATCATAGCAGCCTTAGCCCTTTCTCCATTATAGTCCTTGGAAAACATCACATTTATTTGCCCAGAGAACTGCTCCATCATATAGGTAAAACCGCTGAGATGAGGGAGATACTCTACCATACTGGATATGGCTGAAGAGGCATTTGAAATATTATTGTACATATGGCCATATTTCACTAGAGATTCATTTACACTATCATCTCCAGTGGTTTCGTACACAAAGGTTATGCCTCCAACAAGTTTTTCAAGTTGGGTAGTAAGAGCACTCATATTTTCACTTACATTTTCTATAACAGGCATGGTTTCATTGAGTGTCTTCATAAATGGTGTGGAATTGTAATTCTCTATGTTCTGGAGAGTTCCTATTATATCATCCTGGCTCATGTTGTTGAGCTTCTCCCTCTTTTCCCCAATACTTGGATTTAAATCTGGAAACTCAATGGATGGTGATTCTGGCATTTCTGGTGGAGTTCCATTGAATTCCTCTCCCATAGTAGCCATACCCATTATGGTGAGGTACATATCCTGTATCTTATACTTATAAATATCAGCCACAGGAGAGTCAAAGGCATGTTTTAAGGAATAGAAAATGGTGAAATCCCCCATCTCCCCATTGCCACCTGTATTGTTAGAGCCCACCATCTCCATAACAGAATTGAATATATTGATGGCGTAATCTCCCACATTGGAGTGAGAGATGACATAATCAAGATCCTTGAGCATTTTAGAGTACCATTTTGCATACGGGCTCTCCATTCCATCCAAGGCGCTTTGAATTATGCTCTTTTGTTCATTTAACTGGGTATTCATAGCTCTCAGCTGAGACACAAGGGCATCTATTCTTGAGGTTGTATTACCCACACTATCATGGTTTATCCTCATCTTTATATCTGTAAGACTATAATTTAATCCAACTGCACCATAATAATTTTGTATGAATCCCTGACATATCTGCTGGGTGCTGTTTGCCTCATAGATGACATCATAGTATATATTTGGCTTCTGTATCCATGCGTTAAATGTATGATTGAATATTAAAAGCATATCCTTAAATTCTCCAGAGGATAGAGAGAGCATCGTGGTTGTATTTTCCCTAACACTCCTTATATCTTCTGGGGTAATAGAATTGTTGTAGAAATCATATAGAAACTGGGAAAGAGAGTCATTGTAAGCTTGATAATAAGGTAAGATGTGTTCCATATTATTTAACTCAGTAGATACACCATCGATTGTCTGATTAATTATGGTAAGTGCCGTGGAGTTATCACCTGATAGAATGTACATTTTGACTCCATTTAGGGCATTTATAAGCTGGGTATTGCCATTGATTGCAGTATTCAAATTATCGTATGAATAATTAAGGGAATGATAAGTGAAATCATTTGTTAGGGAGAAGTAATGCACAGATATGCCCTTATCTTGAAGGCTCATGTTGGATCTCATATCCATCATAAAATATTGGAAGAGAGGATTCTCTATACTCTCATTTCCCCCAAGGGAACCATCTATGGGAGGCGTTAAGATTGTAAGAACCTTGGATTTTATTCCGAAATCATCTGAATTTACCAGTACTGCCGTTACATTTTCCATTATAGAAAGAAATGGCCCCATTTCACTTTCATTCCCCCCACTGGATGGCATATGGAATAAAAGCAACACAATATCCTTGGCATCCTCCCGTATATCCGTGGCATTTTCATATATGTCCCTGTAATCGGAGATTACTGAATTCATGACCTTAATTGGAACTATCATTACAGAGAAGTTTGCATCTTTCATCTCCTCAGAAAAATTATTTAGGATTTCAATTAATTCGTTCTCGAAATTCAGGGTTATGTTACCCATAACGATGATATCTGCAGGGGATATAATGCTCTCTCCAGGATTATCGGGAGTCTTTAAATTTTTCAAAATTGTACTATCATTCTGCAAGGCCCATTCAACATTTAACATATCCATAAGACTCCCTTTATCGAGGGTATTATTAGATACAAAAATTATTTGCACAATATCAGTATCTCCAAATTCATCACTAACCTTTAACTGGGCATTTACCATCTCATCCTCTGGAAGGAAGGTTTTCATATCGGCACTCATCTGCATTTGAGATGCGTAGAAACCGAATACCGCCGTAATTATAAGGATGACTATTAGCGTAACCAGAGGTTTTTTACTTACTATATTGCCAAGGACCCTCATATCCATCCTTCATCACCATTTAGGGTTAATAGGGCCATATATTTAAATTTTTGGAGTTTTTGCAGGATAATCTTCAAAAAAATTAAAATGTAATTCCATCTTTCTAAGTTTTTTGGAAAAATTTTATATATTCCCTTCCGCATGGGGCATTGTGATAAGGTTAAAGGATATGGATAAAAAGATTCTATGCGCCCTAGTAAAATATCCTAATAGAAGCTATGGAGAAATTGCAAATGTATTGGATATGAACTACTGGACATTTTATAAAGGGGTTGAGAAATTGAAGAATCTTGGACTCTTTAAAGAGAAAATCATTCCCAATTTTCCCGCCCTAGGATTTGAACTCCTTGTTGTAGGGTATGGAAGCTTGACAAAAAGAAGGATGTACTCTTTGGAAAAACTGAAAAATATGAGAAATTATCTTCCTTTTGCCTCCGGCATCTTCTATGCCTTTGCAGAGTCCTACAGAGGTTTTGTTCTTGGTGTTGCAAAAAATTTCACGGAGATATCAAAAAGCTTAATCTTCGCAGAGAGATTGGTGAATGTGAGGGAGATTTTAATGGGAGAAAACACAAATATGGTTCTTTTACCCTTTGAAATTACAGAAATACCCATATTCTTCGATTATTCCAACCTTCTCTCCCAAGATTTCAACATCCATCTAGAGGAACTTCCCGAAAAGAGGAAGGAGATGAGAAAAATAGGAAGGAGGGAGATGAATATTCTTATAGAGATGGTTAAAAACCCTTCTGTCTCCATTAAGGATATTTCAAAATCACTCAAAATGGCTCAACAGAGTGTTTCGAAAATAAGAAAAAGACTTTTCGAGGAGGGTTGGGTGAGGAAGATAATAATACCCAATATCAAAAAATTGGGATATGAGGTCCTTGTATTTGCCCACTGGAATTCCAAGCCAGAGGTAATGGAGAAAATAGAGAGGATAAATCCTGAAAATTTTGGTTTTGAAACCTCAAATGTGGTATTTGCCGCCTATAATCCTCTAGAGGGGGTAGCAATAGCCCCATTCAAAACCCTGAAGGAGAGCAGGGAAATAGTGGCATTTTTTGAAAAGTTTGGAGAGACTACAGGGGTTTTAACCAGGGAGCCAAATATCCTATTTCTCTCCCTTCAAGAGGGAATAAAAATAAGGGATCATGAGTACCAATCTGCCCTCATATCTTCCTAGTCTTTAGAAGTTCAAGCGCCATTTTCACCTCAAAGGCTACTCCATAGATAAGTGCATCCTCATCTACATCAAACCTTGGACTGTGATGAGGATAAACTATTCCCTTCTCCTCATTTCTGGTGCCCAGGAATACAAATAACCCTGGTATTATTCGAGCATACTCCGAAAAATCCTCTCCACCCATGTCCCTTATTCCTTCCAAGACCTCCAAGAATTGGGAGGCAACCTTTTTTCCTATCTCTGCAAGAGATTCGTCATTTATGGTTGCATAATTTAGATTTTTGTATTTCACCCTGGCATTGCATCCATAGGCCTTTGCAACATTCCGCGATATTTCCTTTATCCTTTTTTCTACCATTTTATGAACATCTTCATCGTATGTCCTCACCGTTCCCTCCATAATAACTTCCTCCGGTATGATGTTAAAGGCAGTCCCACCGGTTATCTTCCCCACCGTAACTACAGCGGTTTTCAAGGGATCCACATTTCTAGAAACTATGCTTTGTAGTGAGGAAATCAACTGGGCAGAGGCAACTATTGGATCCCTGGTTTGATGAGGTGAAGCTCCATGGCCTCCTTGCCCCCTTATATGAATTTGAAAATGATCTACATTGGCAAGAACCGGTCCAGGGGTAATGGCTATTTTACCTGTTGGGATATTTGCCCAAACATGGAGTCCTATAATAGAGTCTACACCCTCTATTGCCCCTTCTTCAATCATCTTCCTTGCCCCGTTTAACCCCTCCTCAGCAGGCTGAAATATGAATCTTATATTACCTTCAAATTTCATCTGGGAGAGAATCTTTGCAGTAACTAGCAGCATAGCGGTATGGGCATCATGCCCACAAGCATGCATCTTACCAGGAATGGTAGAGGCGTAGGGTACATTATTCTCCTCTTGTATAGGTAGGGCATCCATGTCCGCCCTAATGGCAATGGTCTTATCTCCCCCATTATCCAAATATCCAACAACTCCAGTTTTTGCCATCCTCTTAGTTTTTATCCCCAAATTTTCCAAATATTTTCTTACAATGTCCGAAGTTCTTCTTTCTTCAAAGCCCAATTCTGGATGCATATGAAAATCTCTTCGGAGCGCTATTAACTCATCCCTATACCTTAAAAATTCCTTCATAAAGGGATATTCCCAAGCATTCTATAAAACTATTTCTCCTTGAATGAAAGCATCTTTTCAACTTCATCGGTTATCAGTACCTCACAAACATCTTCCAACCCTTCAATTTCCTCCGGAGTATTTACGGTCCAAAAT
>CAYXLB010000049.1:0-1127 GCA_964465785.1 uncultured Thermoplasmata archaeon | reverse complement strand
TTTTCACCCTCCAAATCATACTGCAATAATTCCTCATAGGTGCTATCCTTCACATTCACATCCACACCAAATACCTTTTTTAGATTCCCATCATGACTGACTATTATCTTCCCATCCTTTGTGCGCCACACATCCAACTCAACTCCATCTGCCCCATACTCTATCGCCTTTTTGAATGCGAGAAGGGTATTTGGTGGATACTTAGCTGAATAACCCCTATGTCCCAGTATAAGCATAGGAAGATATATGAGAATATTCTATTTAAATATGCACATACAAAAAAGATTTATAGGTGTTGAAACATTGAGAAATGTGGGTTTGTTAAATGAGCTTGAAGAGATAAAGCGAAACGAGAAGGGTAAGAAAAAAGAGCTACAGAAACTTAGAAAAAATTTCTATGCTGAGGTAATAAAAAGAACGGAAGAGATGAGGATGGATGCAAGGATATACATGGAAAAAATGGACATAGAAAAAGCTGGAAAAATAATGGATGAGATAAAAAAAATTGAAAAATCTCTGGATGAGTTGATACATTTAAGAATGAGAAAAATTCTCCTATTCACCGTATGGAAGAGTGAGAGAGATGTGAAAAACTTAACCAAGGAGGAGGAAATATTTTACCATGAGGTCAAGGAGGCCATTGAAAGGTTAAAAAACAACATTTATAGAAGAGAAGAAGGAAGCCATCTGGAAAAGAAATTGGTGGAGGAGAAGAAAAAGGAAAAAATTAAAGAAGAATATGTACTAGTGAGGGTGAAAATACCCTATATGAAGATTGCCCTCCCAGAAAAGGATCTGGTTTTGAGAAAGGAGGATGTTTTGCATATCCCCAAGAAGATCTATAAGATTCTTTTGAAAAAAAATGCCGTTGAGGAAATATCCCTTGGATAAAGCCCTCCTAGGCTGTGCAGTTGCTCTTTTGTATCCTGGCGGAGCAGACATCTCCAAGATAACAAATCCATAACCAGTTCTTAATTTGAGGGTAAAGCACCTTTTAAAGAAGCTTAACGGAGCAGGCTAGAGGAGTATCTTTGATGAGAATAAGCCTAGGACATTCGCGGAAAAATGGACCGGCCAGGATGTTTGACGACAGGAGAACATAAGCCTGGTCCACGGAGCGCTAGCGG
>CAYXLB010000048.1:0-8141 GCA_964465785.1 uncultured Thermoplasmata archaeon | reverse complement strand
GGGGACCTCCACCGTGTCAGGGTGACGTCATAACCACCTAGACCACGGGCCCTATGGAGGATTATGATGGTTGGGTATTTTAATCTTATGCTTGAGCCAATCATCCAATAAATTTAATACGGCAAATGTGATAAAGGATAGATGGCATCCACAGTTCGTATAGTATTCTTCGGTACAGGCGGTTCTTGGCCCTCTCCTGAAAGAAATGTTATGAGCATAGGAATTCAGGTAGATAGCGATGTATTGCTCTTTGATTGCGGCGAGGGCACACAGCGGCAGATGATGCGTACCAATATGAGCTTTATGAAGGTGAAGCGGATTTTCATCACCCATTACCATGGGGATCATTTTCTTGGAATTGCGGGGCTTGTGCAAACCATGGCCCTCAATGAGAGGAAGGAGCCCCTTGAGATATACGGTCCAGAGAGGAGCATAGATATACTAACGAAATATCTATCTATTGGCTATTATTCCACCACCTTCCCCATATACCTCCATGAGTTGAATGGGGGGGAGAGGCTTGATTTTGGGGATTATGAGATTCTTACCATGAGGGTTGACCACCCTGTGCCTACCTTAGCCTATGCCCTGAAAGAAAAGGATATTCCCAGAATTGACAGGGATAAGGCCAAGAAACTCGGATTGTCAAGTCAGATTTTAGAGAAACTTAGGAGGGAAGGCAGGATTGAATATGGGGGTAAGGAGATAACCATAGATGAGGTTAGTGGAGGAATGAGAATAGGAAGAAAGATAGTTTACAGTGGAGATACCAAGCCAATGGAAGAGATGATCGAATTTGCCCGGGATGCGGATGTGCTGATTCATGAGGCAACGGTGGAATCATCCCTAGAAGATAAGGCCAATAAGTATGGACACTCATCCGCCAGACAGGCGGCTGAGATTGCAAAGAAAGCCAGGGTCAGGAATCTCCTACTGGTACATATAAGCCCAAGGTATAAGGATGCCAGTGTGATAGAAAAGGAAGCGAGAAGCATATTTTCCAATAGCATGGTTATGAAGGATTTGGATGAATTCGTTGTTAAAATAAGAAAGGGTTAGGATTCCTCGTAGAGGAGGAACCTTTTGTCTCTTATCTTCACTATGAGCCTTGTTTTCTCAACAAGTGCTTCAATGCTCTCACTGATGGCTATAACTTTTTCACCACCCATCAAACCACCCAATGATTTGAAGTATACAATGTGTATACGTGATGAGGTATATAATATTTTATTCTCGCACCTTCATTGGAAGGAAACAATGTCCTTGACAATATCCTTGGCCTGTTCCCTTCTCTCTTGGAATTCCTTCATCCATTGGAAAATTATATCGGCTGCTTCTCTCTTACATGGACCGCAGACCCTCCTACCGGCCATGCACTCTTCCCTTATTTCCTTTAGATATTTATCATCCTCTATTAGGTGATATACGAATAGCTCGTAAACGGTGCATTCATCTGGTTTTCCCCCATATTTTCTATGCTCCTCCAATGTTGCACCCCCTCCTGTTTTAGCACGCATAACCTTCCTTCTCACATCCTCTGGGTCATCCGTTAGGAATATTGCGCTATCTGGTACGGAGGATGACATTTTTCCTCCTGTAAGGCCTGTCATAAGCCTGTGATAAGTAGCCGCTGGTGGATAGAACGTGTTTGGATTGAAACTCCTCTCATACTCTATTAACGCCCTGTCTATTCTTATCCCATCCCTCGGAGAAGCGTCCAGAACATACAGTGCCTTGTAGGGAATGTTTAACTTGAATTCCGAGAATCCAGCATCTTCAAGGAAAGATATTGCACCTTTCAATCTCTTTTCGGCATCCTCACCCTTGTAGAATATCCCCAATCCCCCCTCTTGGGGTGAGATACTGAACATTCTCCATCTATCCACAATATCCCTGGTAAGACGCATATGGGGATCCTGATCCACACCCACAGGAACTATGGTTGCCCTAGGACCTCCAAATTTTTCAAGCTGCACATGGAGGATGTCTCCCACCTGGATTAGGGGGGCAAATAGATGTGTCATATTCGCCTCCCCACCAAATCCGTATATGGCCAGAAATTCGCTCATATTCACCTTTCTCGCCAGTTTCCAGGCGATGTCCTTTACCTCCTGTCTTTTTGATTGGAAATAAACCTCTGCATTCTCCGGGTCCAATCCTAGGGCTATATAGCTTGGCACATACTCATTCAGGGCAATCTCCTTGGCCTTTTCCAAGGATATCCCTCTGGAGGCGTAGGCTTCTATATCCGCCACGGCTATGTGTATATCCGCCCCAAGGCTTTGATAGTATATGACCTGATCAATGGTCATCTTGTGGCCAAAGTGCATTTTTCCAGAGGGCATAAGGCCTGTGAGAACCGCAAATTTCCTGTTATTCTTTATTGAATCGTATATGTATTCAAAACCCCTGTGCCCGAATATAACTCCCCTTCTGAATAGGGGTGGTGCCGCAGGTAATTGAAAATTAAATTCTTCTATCCCAAACTGATCCCGCAGCTTGGCATAATCCTTGTACTGCTGTGATGACCAGGGATTTATAAGCTCCATGGCTTAGGTAAAAAAAGCAAAGTATTATAATCTTTTTCAAAGCCCCAGGGAAACGAGCTCTTCCACCGTTGTTATGTGGGAACCCAGTAATGAGGATAGTTTTCTTCTGAACTCCATATCGCATTCCACATCGTCATCCTCCAATAAGGCCTTCATTCTTTCTGCAAGATAGTTTCCCTTCTTATCCCAGTCGGTGAGAATTATTATCTTTTCATACTTCATAGCGATACTGTCCGCCAGTGCAGATAGGGATTTTCCCTTGTTTAAAAGGAGTATAACCCCACGGAAACCCAAGAGGCGGAGTGCTTCCCTATCCTTCCTTCCCTCTACGAGAATTGGCGTATTGTAGTTCTCAATTTTTGCTTGGGAAATTAGCGCTTCAATTTTCTCCAATATATCTTCTGATAATTTCTTCTGCCCTTTCAACCTCAATCCCCTCCAGCAGTATGGTCTTTAGGGGATTCTTCTCCCCATTGACAATCTTCACATCATTTTTCGATATATTAAAAATTTTTGAAAAGAAGGCCACAAGCTCCTTGTTCACCTTGAATTTTTCAGGTTTTTCCTTCATTTCAACTACTATCCTCTTCCTCCAGGAATTGTATCCCTTTATTCTTTCCCTCTTGGCATTTGGGGAAACTTCAATATCTATTAGCGTTCCTCCATTGGAGGCCCTAATTCCCTCCATTTTTAACCCCCACCACGATTATTTTTTCGGAATCTTCCTCAAACTCATTCATATCATAATCTCCATAGATTGCCTCTATCTTGAAGCCTATCTCCTCCATCTCCTCCACAATTTCATTTTTTGAGATTTCATAGATGTGCAATTCGGCAACTCTCCTCTCCATATTATGCCCATCCACAATGTCATAGAAGTAGAGCATCTTCCAGTGATCTTTGTATCTTATTGGAACGAAGAATCGGGAATATACCTTTGAGCCTTGAAATATGGTATCTCCGTGGTGAAGGATCCCTTCAACCATTTCAAAGGGATTGAAAATATCCACAATTACATATCCTCCATCCCTTAGATGTCTGTATGCATTTTTAAGGATTTTCCTTCTCTCTTCCTTGGGAAACATTGTAAGGGAGTTCAGTCCAATGATGATCAGGCAGAATTTCCTTTGGAGATCAACATCTCTAACATCACCCATTATTAGGTGAACATTCAAACCCTTTAGATTCTCCCTTGCCCTCTCTATCATTTTATCGTTGGCATCTATACCCCACATCTCCTTGTGTTTAAGATGATACAGAATTCTCCCAGTTCCGCACATAAACTCCAGAACATTCTCACAATTTTCCGCGTATTTCCTGTAAACCCCTATATCGTCATCAAAATCAAAATAGAATAAATCGTAGAGATCCGCCTCTACATCGTAGAATCCCATATTATCCCAGCTTGTATCCTATTTTCCTAAGAAATTCCTTTCTTTCCTTCCTCTTTTCCTCATCCTCCACGCCCAGGGGCGTATAACCATCCACGACACCTATAATTGCCCGACCCTGATTAGTTTCCCCTACAATCACCTGCAGGGGATTTGCACTGGCCACAATTATGTGGGTTATCTCCTGGACGTTTTTCAAGGCATTAAGAACGTTTATGGGATAGGCGTTTCTCAGCATTATGATGAATGAGTGGCCTGCACCTATCTTTTTGGCATTTTTAATGGCATACTCCACAAGCTCCTCATCGGTGCCCTCGTAGCGAACGAGACGATCCCCTGAGGCCTCGCAGAAGGCAAAACCAAATTTTATTCCCGGTACATTGGTCACAAGGGCCTCATATATATCTTCAGCGCTCTTTATGAAGTGGGTGTATCCTATGATTACATTGATTTCCTCCGAGGGCTTCTCCACATCCACAACCTCTATCTTCACGCTCATATTTTTCCTTATGTATTATTTCATTTTTAAATTTGCGGAGCCCAGTAAAATGTATATGCTTAAAAATCATTCTCTCCAGAGGTGAAATTATGCCCATACTGGCTTTGGATGAAGGAACAACCAATGCAAAGGCAGTGATATTCGATGAGAAGCCCAGCATCTTGGGGATGTCCTCCTTTGAATTTCCCCAATATTATCCAAAACCTGGATGGGTAGACCACAATCCTCAAGAGATATGGAATGCCCAGCTTCTCGCCATAAAAGATGCCATTAACAGGGCTAAGATTGATGCGAAAGAAATAGAGGCCATAGGTATAACCAATCAGAGGGAAACTACAATTCTATGGAAGAAGGATGGAAAACCCATTCACAATGCCATCGTTTGGCAGTGCAGAAGAACTGCAAGCATGGTTGAGGAGATAAGGAGGGAGTATGGGGAGATGATAAGGGAGAAAACTGGATTAGTTGCAGACTCTTATTTTTCAGCACCTAAGATCAAGTGGCTATTGGAGAATGTTCCTCAGGCCAAGGAGCTTGCCGAGAAGGGGGAATTGTTATTTGGAACAGTGGATTCATATCTAATCTACAAGCTCACTGGAGAGCATGTGACGGATTACTCCAATGCCTCCAGAACCATGCTTTTCAATATAAAAAAGGGAAGGTGGGATGAGGAGCTTCTTGAATTATTTGGAATTCCCGAAAACATTCTTCCAGAGGTCAAAGAATCCAGTGAAATATACGGATATACCAATATTCTGGGTCCTGAGATTCCAGTTGCTGGAGACGCCGGTGATCAGCAGGCAGCACTCTTCGGACAGGCCTGCATCTCTCCAGGAATGGCAAAGGTAACCTATGGAACTGGAAATTTTCTCCTGGTTAATACGGGGGAGATGAAAAGAAGTGAGAATCTACTCACAACCATAGCTTGGAGATTGGATGGCAAGATAACCTATGCCCTGGAGGGGAGTGTATTTATAACAGGGGCTGCCTTGAAATGGCTGAGGGATTCTTTGAGAATAATAGGGGATTATGAGGAGACGGAAGAAATGGCGAAAAGTAGTAGAGAGGGTATTTATTTTGTTCCTGCCTTCTCAGGTCTCGGGGCTCCCTACTGGGATCAGTATGCAAGGGGTTTGATAATAGGAATAACAAGGGACACGGGAAGAGGGGAGATTGTGAGGGCTGCACTTGAAGCCATTGCCTATCTAACCAGGGATGTAGTGGATGAGATGAGAATGGAGGTGGAAATATCTGAGATAAGGGTGGATGGGGGAGCAACGGTCAACAAATTTCTCATGCAATTTCAGGCCGATATACTTGGAATACCCATTGTTAGGCCTGTGATAAAGGAGACAACAGCCCTTGGTGTGGCATATCTTGCAGGTCTTGCTATTGATTTGTGGAAAAATGTGGGGGAGATAAGGGAGAGATGGAGGGAACAGGACAGGTTTGAACCTAAAATGGATGATGGGGAAAGGAACAGGAGATATAAGGGCTGGAAGGAAGCTGTTTCCCGTGCCCTAGGCTGGGCCAAGGAGGTAGTGCTATGAGGATCATAATAATAGGTGCTGGGATAACAGGGATGAGCATTGCCAGGGAATTGAGTAAATTTGAAAATTTAAAAATCATTGTGCTAGAAAAGAATTCAGATGTTGGATGGGGAATAAGCAAGGCAAATACCGCGTTGATTCATGGAGGCTATGATGACGATCCCGATAAATATCCCGTGAGGGCAAGGCTATGCGTAAAGGGCAATTCTATCTGGCACAGGTGGGTCGAGGAGCTCCAAATTCCTCATATATGGAATGGTGCCCTGGTGGTTGCCAAAACTCCCAGAGAAATGGAGGAATTAAAGATCCTTTTTGAGAGAGGTAAGAGAAATGGAGTTAAGGATATGAAAATTTTGGATAGGGATGAACTCATCAAGATGGAAGGAGAGGTACATCCAGAGGCAATGGGCGCGCTCTGGATTCCAACTGTGGGGCAAATAGGACCTATGCCAGCAGTCATTGCCTTGGCTGAGAATGTCGTTGATAATGGAGTGAAAATCCTTCTGGATACAATTGTAAAGGACGTTGAAGTAAGAGATAATGAGGTTAAGGGAGTTCATACTAATAGGGGATTTATTGAAGGAGATATTGTGATTAATGCTGCAGGTCTCTATGCCGATGAAATATCCAGAATGGCAGGTGTGGATTATTTCAGAATTTTTCCTAGGAAGGGAGAGTATTGGATTTTTGATGATTCTGTGGGATCGAAGCCTGAGCACGTTTTATTCCCAGCACCTACAAGGAAGAGTAAGGGTGTCGTTGTAACCACCGAAGTTTCTGGGCATTTGATGATTGGTCCAAACGCCAAGGATCAGGAGGATAAGGAGGATTTATCCAATACCCAGGAGGGTCTGGAGGAGGTCTGGGATAAAGCAAAGCTCATATGGCCCAAATTGCCACCTAGAAGCAAAGTAATCCGCACATTTGCAGGTCTGAGGCCTGAAACTGAAAGGGGGGACTTCATAATTCGTGCCGAAGAAGTTTATGGATTCATAAATGTTGCTGGGATACGTTCTCCAGGATTAACGGCAGCTCCCGCCATTGCCCAGGAGGTCAGGGAGATAATTGAGAGGGATTTGGAGATAAAGCTTAAAAGGAAAGAAGGTTGGAACCCATATAGAAGGGACATAGCCCATTTCTTTATGATGGATGATTCTGAAATCTCATTAAAAATTGCGGAGAATCCAGCCTATGGAAAAATAGTTTGCAAGTGCAACAAGGTGAGCGAGGGAGACATATTAGAAGCAATAGGAAGAATGAAAAGAATTGGGGTAAATGTGCCAAGTATAGATTCCGTGAAGTTCAGAACAAAGGCGACAACGGGAACATGCCAGGGCAGTTTTTGCAGGGTGAGGATAGCAGCCATTCTTGCCAGGGAATATAACATGCCCTTGTGGAAGGTTACCCTGAAGGGTAAGGGGAGTGAGATTGGAGTGGGGCATGTGAAGGCACTTCTTCAGGAGGTGGAAGGATGATCTACGATACCATTGTAATAGGTGGGGGTCCTGCAGGTCTGGCTGCATCAATAAAAGCAAAAGAAGAGGGTCTTGATGTCCTTCTCTTGGATGAAAAGGATTATCTGGGAGGAATATTGCCCCAGTGTATCCATCCCGGATTTGGATTGCACTATTTCCATGAGGATTTGACAGGCCCAGAGTTTGCCCATAGGCTAATTGAAAAACTTGAAAAAATGGACGTGGAGAGACGTTTGAATGCCACGGTACTTGCCATATCCCTAGATGGGAATTTGAAAAGGGTAAAATATGTATCCCCTGAAGGATTGGAAAGGGCAACTGCCAGGACAATTATATATGCCGCAGGAGCCAGGGAGAGGCACAGGTTTGAGATAGGCATTGTGGGGGATAGGGTGGCAGGCGTGTTCACCGCTGGAGAGGCCCAAACCATGATGGACATGTATGGGGTTATGCCAGGGAAGGAGGTAGTCGTAGTTGGCTCTGGGGATGTTGGGCTTATAATGGCCAGACGCTTAGCCCTGGAGGGTGCCAAGGTAAAGGCGGTGGTGGAGCTACTGCCATATCCAGGTGGTTTGGCAAGGAACATCGTTCAGTGTCTACAGGATTTTTCCATTCCTCTCTACCTTTCCCACAGGGTTATGGAGATTAGGGGTAGGGGGAGAGTTGAGGGGGTGAGA
>CAYXLB010000047.1:0-8157 GCA_964465785.1 uncultured Thermoplasmata archaeon | reverse complement strand
ATCATCATAAATATCATGGCCGAGCGCATAGCACTTGCCAGAGCCCATTGGGTTATCTGTTGAATCTGAGGTATGTATTCTGGCGGCACATGGATGTCTCCTTGCTTCATATGTATTATCCAATCAATAACCTTTTGCTTTATTTCCTCCTTGCTTGCCTCTGGAAAGTATCCAGATTGATAGATCTCCCTAGCTATGTTATTTATCATGCCAAGAACAAGAACTGCACCTATGAAGGCTGTGCCTAGGCTCATGCCGAGTTGCTTCTGGGAGTTAAAAACACCACTCGCTTCCGCTTCTTCATTCTTACTTGCTCCTGCCATCGCCAGATTGGTTATCTGGGAGAATATTAAGCCCAGACCGACTCCATAAAGGGCAAGCCCAAGGGCCAAATCCCATCCAGTGGCGGTTGGAGAGAACTGAAACAAAAGCAAGAGCAATCCTAGGAAGGCAAAGGCTATTCCAATCTGAATGGTTCTTTTAGCAGACATGTACTTCAGAAACTTCTGACCATAGATGGAAAATACGAACATCATTATGGAAAGAGGTATTAGAGTAAGGCCAGTATTCATTGCATTATACCCTGCCACATTCTGCAGAAAAACCGGAATGGTGAACATAAGTCCAGCAAGGGTTATCTGGAAGAATATGCTTACAAGATTCCCAACTACGAAGGTTTTTGATTTGAAGAGCTTTAAGTTAACTAAGGGATCCTTGCCCTCACGAACCCTTTTTCTCTCCTGGAAGGCAAAGCCAATTAGAACTAAAACACCCAAGATCAATATAGCAATAACCGGAGGCTCACCCAGGGGATCAATTAGTAGCACTGAGAGGGTTATCAAAAATAGCCCGACTCCAACAAGTATGGCGCCTAAAACATCCAGCTTGATCCTATGTGTGGGTTGATAATCGCGAAGAATGTTCATCTTCACAAACATACCAACAACTATAAAGGCTTCCATTCCAAATCCCAAACGCCAAGTTAGATAGGTTGTAAATGCCCCTCCGATTATTGGACCAAAAGCTGCGGCTGCACCGGCAATTGCACCCCAAACTGCAAAGGCAAAACCACGATCCTTGCCTGAGTACTCCTTGGTTAGATAAGTGACTGTTACAGGCATCATCATGGCAGCACCGATTCCCTCAAGAATTGACCAGCCAAGGAGCAAGATTATTAGATTGGGCGCCAGAGCAGCCATTGTGGTACCAACACCATAGATTGTAAGACCCACAACAAAAACCTTCTTCGTGCCCCAAATATCTGCCATCTTTGCACCCACAATCATAAATGCGGCCATAACAAGAGTGTAGAGGGCAATTGCAAGCTGGATACCTTGAACAGTGGTGTTTAAATCCCTTACAAGGGCTGAAATTGAAACATTCATCATGGTCATATCAATGGTCATGATGAACATGGCAAAACTCATCATTGTTAAAACTCCCCACTTGCTTGTGTTATCAGATTCCTTACCACCCATAATTTATTAAGTAAGTGGGAACATTATATATACTTTTATACCATCAAAAGGGCAACTCCCGCAACCATAACAAGAACTGCCAAAAATAGCCGTGAGGTAACCTTCTCATGTAAGAAGATCTTTGCAAATACTGTGGCAAGTATGGGGCTAGTTTCAGCCACGGGTGCAGCTAAACTAGAGCCAGCCAGATTTATAGCCATAGTGAAGGTATATTGGGCTATTACCGTACCGAGAATGGCTATGAGGGTGACAAATAGCCATTCTTTTTTATTCAATCTCTTAATTTCTCCTACTTCCCAAGGAAGTACTATAAGTATCAAGGCCGCACCTGTAGTGATCCTTATTCCTGTAACCTGCAATACAGGCATATCCTGGAGAAGCCAGTCTATGGATACAACTGCCAAGGCCCATAGAAACTGGGCAATGATGGCATAAATTACTCCCAATTTATGAAATTCTATTTCCTCCTTCTTTAAAGTTATGATTGCAACTGCTGTTATTATAAGAAAGACCCCCAATATCATAAGAAGGGTGATTTCTCTTCCAAGGAGAAAATGGGCAAATACTATGACCCAGAGCGGATACATGGTGGCAATCAAAACACTACGGGATACTCCCATAAGTTTCATGGCCGAGAAGAAGAAATAATCACCTAGAACAAATCCAGCAAGGGATGAGAGAATTATTATTAAGAGAACTAGATGTGTAAGTGGTGGGAATCCATAAAAGAGAAGTATGAAAATGTAAAATGGGGCGCTTATCAATAATCGTAGTATGTTAAGAAGCAATCCGCCCTTAGTCCTAAGGAAAACTCTAGCCAGAATTGTGGTGCTTCCCCATATTAGAGCTGATGTTAGAGCTAGCAGAATACCCAATTGTATTTCCACGCAAAGATTATGCCAAGCAGTGGTATTAAATTTTTCATAGAGGTAAATTTTAATACTCCCAAAGGAATTGCCCATTATGATAAATCCTAGGGAGATGCGTAGGCTTATGAGGCAATTGAAGGCCAAGGAAATAGATGCCTATGAGGTCATAATCAAGGCTAGGGACGGAGATTACATAATAGAGGATCCACAGGTAATGTATATGGAGATTCAGGGTCAGAAGATGCTACAGGTAATCGGGGAGATGAAGAAGATAGAGGAGGAGAGAGAGGAAGAGCCACTATACACAGATGAGGATGTACAGCTTGTGATGCAACAAACGGGTTGCTCCGAGGAGGAGGCAAGAAGGGCATTAGAGGAGGCTGATGGAGAGCCTGCGGAGGCGATAATATCCATAATGAGCAAGAGATAAGAGAGGAAGTCCTTAGAAGGATAAAGCCCACTAAGGAAGAAGAGAGGAGATTATGGGATAGTGTGGAGTATCTCCTTGAGAAATGTAATGGGGAAATGGAGAGGAGGGGATTTGGAGATGGAGCCATCCTTGTTGGTTCCGTTGCCAAGGGAACATATCTAAAGAATCCAGACATAGATATTTTTCTGAGATTTCCAAAGGATCTGGACAAGGATAAATTAAAAAAACTAGGTATTGAAATAGGGAGGAGTGTCCTTCCAAATGGCTTCGCCAAGTATGCTGAGCATCCATACTGGAGGGGTGTATTCCAGGGATTTGATGTGGATATTGTACCCTGTTATAAAATAGATTCTCCAGATGAAAAATTAAGTGCGGTGGATAGAACACCCTTTCATACGGAATATGTTAAGGAGAATCTGAAGTATTGGCAGAGGGATGAGGTGCGCCTCCTTAAAGCATTTTTGAAGGGGGTAGGTGCCTATGGGGCAGAGGCAAAGGTGCAGGGGTTTTCAGGTTACCTAACCGAATTACTCATACTCAAATATGGGGATTTTGAGAATACTCTTAAGAATGTGAGTAAATGGAGAAGAAGAACCTATTTGTATCTGGAGGAGAAGGGAGGAAGATTTCAAACCCCCTTAGTTTTTATCGACCCCGTTGATAGGAATAGAAATGCAGCCTCTGCCGTTAGTGAGGAGAAAAAGAGCCTATTCATCTATGCATCCCAATCATACCTTTCAGAGCCAAAAATAGAATTCTTCTTTCCAAGAAATATTGAACCCCTAAAAAGGGAGGAGATAATAGAAAAGATAAGGGAGAGGGATACATTTTTTTATGTAATTACCCTGCCCAAGCCCGATATAATTGAAGATAATTTATATCCTCAAATCAAGAGGAGTTTGGAGGCATTCATAAAGATTCTGCAGGATTTCAATCCAATTAGCAATTTTTTCCTGGTTAATGAAAATGTGCATTTCATAGTTGAGGTGGAGAGAAATAAGCTTCCGAGGGTAAGAAGGCATGAGGGCCCGCCTGTTTGGACTGAAAATTCCAAAGATTTCTTGAAAAGATGGAAGGGCAAGGCCATAAGAGGTCCTTATCTGGTGGGTTATAGATGGTACGCCGATGTGGAAAGAAAAAACACGAATCTTTTGGATATTTTCCTCTCCAACATATCTAATTATAAGCTTGGTAAGGCCTTTGAGGAAATGAAGGAGAAAATAAAAATCAGGAAATTGGAAGATTGCATAGATGAACTTCCCCTTATCGGATTAACAGAGTTCTTTGATTTTAAGTTCCCGTGGGAACGGTAATTGTTATCGAGGTCTGGTAATTATTCACATCCCAAGCATCCACGGTGATTTTGCCATGGGGATCTATATTGTCCACCTCATAATATCCATCTTTCAACACTGCAGTATGTCCATTTATTTTCACCTCATCCACGGCTACATTGTCTGATGCAAAAACCCTTATGTTCATACTGCTTCCCCAATGTAGGTTGTTTATGTTTTTTTGATTTATTCCCGTCAGATGATCGTATATTTTAACCCATGCCGTTCCATTATAAACCTCCACTTCTCTTATTTGGGGGGGAGATACGTCATTAAAGGGTGGATTCAGGGATATGGTCCATCCAGTAAACCATATGAGCAGAAATAGAGCAAAGGCATAGAACCAAGTTTTTCTATCCGAAAACTCCGCCTTCATTTTCACAAGTAGGGGTTTGAGAATTATCATTACACCGAATCCAAGAACTGCTGCCAAATAAACACTCACATAGATCTGGAGATAACCAGATATGAATCCTATGAAGAGGGATAAGAGGAAAACGATGATTATTCCCTTGGCTTTCTTTATCTCGGAAAGTAGATATCCTCTTTCATCAAATTCCGGCTCTTCAAATACTTCCCTTTCCTCCTCTTCCGGGGTCTTCCTTCTTTTTGCCATATCACATCATCCCATCAATTAATTCATTTATAGATTTCCTAGGATCCTGGGCCTTTACTATTCCCGAGGCAACCAGAACGCCCATTGCACCCAGTTCCATGGCCTTCTTCACATCCATTCCATTCTTTATTCCAGCGCCAACTAGCACAGGTATATCTTTAACAGATTTAACAGCTTCTATGGTCTCAACTATGGCCTCTGGTCTTGCAGTAGATACGGATATATCCCCTCCTATGAGCTCTGGAGGTTCCATTGCTATCATATCCGGCTCCAAAAATGCTATTGCCCCGGATACACGGGCATTATTCGTGCATACCAAGGATGTCATATTCAATTTTTTTGCCTTCTGAATGAGGTAATCAACATCCGCAACTGTCAATCTCCTTTCCGAGTGATTTATGAGTATCCCATCAACCCCATTCTCCTTGGCAACCTCGATATTTATTCTTCCAGTATGGGCACCATAATCCACAGCATCCACATGCTGGAGGAGAACGGGTATATCAACTTCCTCCCTTATCTTAGTAAAATCCAAGGGGTTTACGGCAATGGCAATGCTCGCACCCCTCTCCTTGGCTACTTCATCCAGAAGCTTTGCCAATTTAAGACCTCTCCCCCCAGAACCTTGGGAGTATAGTTTGAAATTTACAATCACCGCAGGTAATTTCAGCATGATGAGGCATAAGGGGGTATTTTAAATAAATTTTTCTGGGAGATTTAGGGCAATAAGGGAAATGTTTATATACTTCCTTTGCATATATGACAATTGTCAGACAAATGTCTGATAGGTGATGGGAATGGATAAGAAGAAGGAGGATGTGGAAGAGATAATAAATGAGATCGATGCCTTAATCGATGAAATTCAAGCAATGCTAAATGGAGAAGTGAAGGTGGATGCAGTAGCTATGGCTGAGGCATGATCACGCTGACCCACCTTCACTCTTTTTATTTTTTGACTTTTTTGCCTCCTTTAAGACTTCGTGAGGATCTTTATCCGTAAGATAGGCTATTTCGTCCTCCTCCAAATGGAGGAGATTGGTGTAGAAATTTCTTAAGCCCTCATCCATATCATACATCACCCTAAAATCAGAGATTATATTCTCAAGAACGTCCTTCATGGATGTGTGATAAACCCTTCCTATCTTCATACCCAAGCTGTTTCTTATATTTCTCACGTTCTTACTTCTATTCATATATAGGAGCCAAGATGGAAAATTGTATCTTCTCGGATGCTTCTGGTATTTTTTATCCTTGGCTACACTAACTGCGGCAATCATATCCATGGCATAGGCCCACAGACCATATTGCTGCCTTCTCATAACCCTACCAAGATACACATCTGCCCTGGAGATATATTCATATCCCCTAACCAGATCCTCGGGTTTTGTGTATTCTATGGGCATGTTTTCCTCAATCCACAACATAACATAATCTGGGGTTTCATCGAGGTTGCTTATTGCTCTCTTTGCCTCCCAGAAGTCCTCGGTATGAAGAAGAATCAGAGTGGATTTATAAATCTCATTCTTCACATCCCTATAGCCGAGGGCCTTCACATCCTCCATGGTTACAACCTTTTTCCCCTCTGCTATGGCCTGCAAATCATTTATGGCAGCCCTCAAATCCCCTCCAGATTTACCAGCAATATGACTTAGGACTTCATCTTGACATTTTATACCCTCAGCGGAACATATTCTCTTTAGAATCTTCATTATCTGGCCACGGTTCAAGGCCCTGAACTTTATCACCTTTACCATGGACTTTAAAACCTTCCCCCAGGTACCGCTGAAGATGGAATAATAATCATTGCCTATGAGCACTATTGGCTGCTTGGTATGCCTTATGGTTTCAACTATGGCCTTCTTGCCCCCACGATCCCCATCCTTAACCCCCTCATACAGATTGTCCGCCTCATCGAATATAATGAGTTTCCTCCCACCCTTCTTTGTTGATATGAACTCCCCGGAATCCGTGAAGGTTTCATATATTGCTCCCCTCAGAGCTATCTCCTTTATCCTCTGTTCATTCCTCACATCTGAGGCGTTTAATTCTATCACACCCCACCCCATCTCCTCAGCAAGAACCTTGGCAACCGTTGTTTTACCACATCCTGGTTTGCCAACAATAACAAGAGCCTTATATTTTGGATTCCCCTTCTCCCATTCCTCAGCCCATCTTATAATTTCATTAATGGCCTGATTGTTACCTATAATCTCTCGAAACCTTCTGGGCCTGTACTTTTCAACCCATGGAATGCCCATAATATCCCATGCGCAAATTCATATTTAACCTTTGCAAAAAATAAGAAGAGGGGAGAAAATTTCATTCTTCAGGAGATGGAAGTTCTATATCTTCTTCTCCCTTGAGAAAAGCTTCAACTTCCTCTTCAATTTCTTTCTCAATACTATATTCCTCTCTCTTCTTGTGAGGAACCATACCTCTTACCTCCTCACATGACTATGAGAATTGAAAAATATAAACCTTACGGTACGATTATGGGTAGAGGTAATTTAGCGAACTTAATAATTTTCTTAACTTTTATATAAGAGTGGGTGCATGCCATACCCATGGATTTCTTCTCCCTAGGATTGATAATGATAGTAATCGGGGTACTTCTCCTTGTAGCAGAGATATCCGTACCTGGTTTCTTCCTCGCAGTACCTGGCACTGTACTCGTCATCCTAGGGCTTGTATATATGGTAATGGGAGACATAGGAGTGTATCCCGCAGCCATAATTACCTTGGCAACAGCCATCCTATCTACCATAGGTGTGATGATGTTTTACAGAACCCTTGCAAAACCCGCACCGCCCACCACCACAACCATCGAAGGCCTGGTTGGAAAAACAGGTATAGTTACAGCAAAAATAGAACCACATACACTGAAGGGAAAGGTAAGAATTGCCAACGATATCTGGAGTGCAACGGCAGATGAGGAAATAGAGGTTGGAGAAAAGGTTGTTGTGGTGAAGGGAGAAGGAGTTCATCTGGTAGTTAAGAAGGTGAGGTGAGTAAAATGGATTGGCTTTTTATAGGGATTATAATCTTCATTTCCCTAGTAATAGTATATCTTCTAACCTCCGCCATAAGAATAATAAAGCCCTACGAAAGAGGAATATACATATTCCTTGGAAAATTCAGAGGGATACTTAATCCAGGATTGAACTTTGTGTGGCCATTCTCCCAAGTAATAAGAATGGATATGAGAACACAGACATGGGATGTACCAAAACAAGAAGTTATCACCAGGGATAATTCTCCAACAGCGGTGGATGCCGTTATCTACATAAGGGTTGTGGATGCAGAGAAGGCCTTCTTTGAGGTCCAGGACTATAAACTTGCAACAATAAATCTTGCAAGAACCACCTTGAGGTCTGTCATAGGCAATATGAACCTGGATGAAATTCTTTACAACAGCGAGAGGATAAACGCC
>CAYXLB010000046.1:0-8380 GCA_964465785.1 uncultured Thermoplasmata archaeon | reverse complement strand
AAGTTTTTGGGAGTTGATAGAAAATATAAAGGAGATAATTATTGCCAATGAAAAGAGTCTGCTTTTCATTCTCTTATGCATATTTCTATGGTTCATAGGTTTCAATGCCTTGGAAACCTTCTTTACGAGCTATGCAAAATACTATCTTGGCATATCTGAGAGTACAGGTGCCTTAATTTTGGGTTTCGTTGCCCTTGGATTTTTAATATTTGCAATTCCAGCTGGATTCATCGGAGCTAGGATAGGAAGAAGGAAGACTATGACCTTGGGACTGATAATTATTTCATTAGCAGTGTTAGGAGGACTCTATCTGGGAATTGCCATGAAGAATAGCTCCATACTCGTATATCTTTATTCTGCGATTTTCTTTGTTGGAGGTATTGGATGGGGGATGGTGAATGTGAATTCCCTCCCAATGGTTGTTGATATGACGGTAGAGGAGAAACTTGGTGGTTATACGGGATTATATTATTTTTCATCCCAAGCGGCAAATATCTTTGCCCCTCCCTTGGCTGGGATATTCATAGATATAAGCGGTTATAATTCTCTCCTTGTATTTGCTGCCATATTTTTCATCCTATCTGCCCTTACATTGCAGAAGGTGAAAAGGGGTGACGTTAAAGGAAAAATAGAGGACGTGTATGAGCTTATACCCGATATGGATTGAGGTTGATGAATACCTGCAACTGTCAGTGCCATATATTCAATCCTTGGGAAAATTTAAATAAGGTGAGATTAATTCATATCCATGGACAAAAATATTATAGTGGTACTAACCCTAGATACCCTAACCCTCCTAATTAGCTTCATCCTATTCTTCTCAGGTAATTTATCTTACTTCCCAATATTCATCCTCGCTGGCCAGACCATATTCATCTTGGGACTTGTGGCCCTTTCTGCCACCTTCACATACTTCTTCTTCATGGGAAGGATAAACAGGTTATTCGTTCCATCGATCATAGTTCTTGCTGTGGGTATCCTATTAACCTTCTTCAATTGGTTCTTGGGTGGTGTGGTGGTACTTGTTTCCCTGCTTCTCCTCCTCTTAAGCAAAGATGCCAACTGGGAGAATATTTTGCCCTTTTCCCTAATTTTCGGTGGCTTCTCACTGATGGCCATTCTTCCACCCTTGGAGGCTCTTTTCTCGGTAAGCTATCCCACCCTTGATTATGTGTTGATTGCCATGGCCACAGTGGCAATAGTTGCAGGCCTCTATATTTCCATCAAGAGCCGTATAAGCATTGAGAGTCACATTGGTTATCTTATTCTCTCCCTATCCTTCTTCCTCCTGCCTCCCTATCATGAGATTTTTGGAATAAAGAGCAATGGGAGCTATGGGATATACGATACTGCCATAATTCTTCTTGCAACCCTCGCATACCTCATATTTCTTGGGGACATAATTCTCATTCTTTACAGGAGGGAGGAGATGAGGAATGATATAAGGAAGGCATACTCCCACCTTGATGAGGGAAATCCCTCAGCGGCCTATGCTATATTCAAAAGGCTCTATGAAAGGGATAGATACAATGAGGAAGTGTTGAATGGTATGGCCATTGCCCTTATGAGAATGGGAAAATTTGAGGAGAGTGAAGGTTATCTAAGGGAGCTTCTAAAAATAAACAGCAAAGATATATATCTGGCGAACCTTGGAAATCTATACTATAGGATGGGTGATTTGGAAAAGGCAATAAAGATATATGGGGAGGTGCTAAAGAAAAATCCCAAATGTTACATAGCCCTCAACAATCTTGCCAGATGTCTAATGGATAGGGGTGAGAATGAGAAGGCCGCCATGCTTTTGAAAAGGGCCATGGAGATAAATCCCAACGATGTAACCACCCAGAGAAATTATTATATGCTTGTCACCACATCAAACGAAAATGAGATAGAAAGGGGAATAATTTAATCTTTAGTGATTCTATACCATTTTAGAACCTTTCGGAACTGGATGATGAGAATCTTTATGGTGATCTCCCCCAAAAGATTGTTATGCTCGTCAACTACCGGTAATCTTCTAAGCTTAAAGGACCTCATTTTATCGAGAATCTCTTCTATAGTTTCCTTGGGATGTGCTACAATTAATTTTTTGCACATAACATCCTCGGCTGTCCTAACGTTTCCTAAGAGTAGGGAGGTGAGGTCTATGCCTCCAATTACATAGGGCTGTATTCTCTTGGGTGCTAGGATTTCAAGAAGGTCCTTTTCCGTAATCACACCCACCACCTTTCTGCTTCCCTTCTTCTCCATGACCCAAACATGTCTTCTGGCGGTCATGATTGATAGGATATCCTCTATAGGAGCGTTCTTTGGAACCATGGGCATGTTCCAGACATCCTTCGCCATCACGGTTTCTACGGGAACCTTATAAAAATGCTTCAAAACGTACTGAATATCATAATGTGATTTGGTCATGAATGTTCATCATTCATTACCTATATAAAATCATCGCAGGAAAGTTTTTAATGAATCTTCAAATATTCCTATGGTGGTATTTTGGGGAAGAAGGGATCCATCTATGAGAGGGAGTTGAAGGGAATACTAGGCGGAGAATCAAAAATAATAGAAAAATTCAGAAAGTCCTTGAGTGATGATGAATACAGATGGTATAAAAGTACTATTGATAGGCCCTTTATGGTAATAAGGGCTGCAGGATCATTTGGTGTGGATTTAATCGCCATTCGAAACGATTTTTCCTTTCCAATAGAAGTTAAATCATCATCCTCCCCAACCATAAGATTTACCCAATCCAGCTCAAGGGCCCAGGAGCAGGCTATCTATTTCCTTGAGGAGTGCAGGAGAGCGGGAATACTTGGGCTCTACGCCTTTAGATTGAAGGGGTACAGGGGCGACCCCTGGAGGATATTCGTCCTACCTTCCGAGAATCTGCATGGAAGGGTAAAATTGCTCTATGAGGTGGTTCCAAAGATTCCCATGACCCGAGGGGGTAATTTCATCCTAAAATGGGGAGAAGGAATACCTCTTAGCAAATTCCTCTCCTATTTAAATTATGAGAAAGAGGATGAAGATAAAGTATAATAGGAGAAGTACAACACCCTCCCACCTTCTTATTCTCCTCATCCAGCACATAAGGGCTGCTGCCAAGGTGAATATGCTCAGAAATATCATATTTTGCATCATATCTTCCTGAGATATCACAATGGGATTAAGTAGAGAGGATGCACCTAGAACTATTAGAATATTGAATATATTGCTCCCTATAACATTCCCCACAGCAATCCCATACTTCTTTTTTAGGGCTGCCATCACGCTGGTAACAAGCTCAGGAAGGGATGTACCAACAGCCACAGCCGTTATGGCTATGACAATCTCAGGTATGTGGAGAACTATGGCTATGTGAATTGCAGAATCAACCACGATTCTTGCACCCCATACTATACCAAAGGCACCAAACAGGGTATAGGCCCATGACCAAAGCCAGGAATGTTCAATTTCCACCTCCTCAATCTCCTCCCTCCTCCCCCTAATCTCCCAGAGATAAAGGATGTAAATCAAGATGAACAGGATTCCCATCCACCACAGGATTCTTCCAAATACCCAGGAAAGGAGAAATAGGATGGCTGTGATCACAACGAGAACTCCAACATCCTTCTTTATGTGTTTGGATAGGACAAGGGGCATGAGGATTGCAGCAGTTCCAAGAACTAGCCCTATATTGGCTATATTGCTACCAATCACATTACCCCAGGAGGTATCTGGATGATGGGAAAAGGATGCAATTGTTGAGACTGCAAACTCTGGAAGTGAAGTGGCCAGGGCAACTAGGGTAAGTCCTATGGTATGCTGACTAACTTTCTTGTGGGTAGCTATACTGGCGGCCCCCTCAACAAAATAATCACTACCCTTCACAAGCAAATAGATCCCTATGATGAAAATCACAGAGAGGATAGGTAGTGAATTTAGATTGGATAGCATAAAAATATAAAGTGGCAAGGATATGAGTATTATGGCGATGTATATCAGCGCAGCCATCTTTTTCATTTTGTAGGGATAATCTGAAGGAGGTATATTAAATTTGATATGGAAATTCTTAAGCAATTAAAATTGTCCAGAAAAATATTTATATTTTCTAGCCTATACAAGGGTGATGGCCATTACTAAGAAGGATTTGATTGATCAGCTCAAAAATGTTGAAGGGGTTGAGAAGGTCGCCTTAATTAGTAGGACCGGTATGTTTATTGATGGAGATGAATTTGACGACCTCGACACCTTCTCCGCTATGAGTGCCATCATCTTGGGTGCAGCTGAAACTGCATCCACCGGTATAGGTGCCGTTAGGAAGGTGGTTGTTCATTTTGAAGAGGGCCGTATGTTAATCATAACCTCTGCTGGAAAAAGGGGTGTTCTTGTACTCCTGGCCAATAGGGATGTTTACGAAAAAATTGAATCTCTCAAGGAGGGATTCCGAGAATTCATCTAAATTCTTTTAAATCCCCTACCAATCCAATCTCCAACAGCCTTTCTAACATATTTTAATGTTTCAGCTGTGCTACGGGATTTCCCAAATATCCCCACCCTTCCATTCAAGATTTCCTCAATGATCTCCTCCTCACCCTCGCCATCCACTATTATTCCCGCCTTTCCAATCTCCTCAATAAAATGGGCATCACTTCCAGCTGTGAAGGGCTTGTTAATCTCCTCTACCAATCTTCTTGCCTTTATATTAGAACTCTCCTTGCACCTCCCGTTGAATGCCTCGATGGCATCGAATTTATAGCTTCTTGCATTTTTTTCTCCAATTCCAGACCAGTAACGGTATGGATGCGCGGCTACGGCAATTCCCCCGCAATCATGTACCTTCTCTATTGTCTCTTCAATGCTCAGATCCCTGGGTATCTTGCAATCTACTCCATATGCCAAAATGTGCCCCGAGGTCGAGGAAATTTCAATTCCCCTAATAACGGGAATTATTCCAAGTTTCCTTGCCTCTAGGGCTCCCTTTATCTCGTTGTGGTCAGTTATTGCAATTGCCCCAAGCCCAATCTTTTTTGCCCTTTTTAGAATATCCTTCACTGGCACCTCCCCATCGGCTGAGTATATGGAGTGCATGTGCATATCTACCCTCATCTTATTTTTCCTCCACTCTTTACGGGCTTCTCTGGAGCTATTTGTATGTCTCCAATATGGAGTATCAGGGGCTTCTTATCTAGGAATACAACTCCCTGCTTACCAATCCATTTCTCAGCCTGAGGGTAGTTTATCTCATACTCTTTGCTGCCTATGGCTATTATCCTTCCATCCTTCTTCACTATATCAACGACCTCCATCTTCATCTTCTGGAATTTTTTGAATTTCAAAATCTTTTCAGGATTGGCAACCATTCCATTTGCCTGAACCTTCGTTCCTGGAGGGACATCCCCCTGGGGGGTTAAAAATGCAACAGTGTTCTCATCCTCGCCGGCTAGAAGCATTCCCTCACTCTTTACACCCCTGAAATTGGCCGGTTCGAGGTTGCATATTACTATTAGCTTCTTCCCCATCAGCTCCTCCTTTTTGTAGAATCTTTTCAGTCCGGCAATCAATGTTCTCTTCTCATTCCCAAGATTTATGCGTAGTACATAGAGCTTGTCAGCATTGGGATGGTCCTCCACATCCTCAACCTCAGCAACCCGGAGATCTATCTGTTCCCATTTCTCATATCTTTCCTCCTCCCTCTTTATTTTTTGGAACAGAACCTCGGGTTTTTTCAATTTTCTTCCCGTGGGAAGATTCTTTATTGCATAGTTCCAATCATGCTCGAAGACAGAATCTTCGTTGCCCAAGTACTTCCATATCTTCTCCGCTGTAAATGGCAGGAATGGGGCTCCCAATATTGCCAGGGCCTGCACAATTTGCAGGGATATGTTTATTGCCGTACCGCATTTTTCTTTATCCTCCTTGCACAGGGCCCAGGGAGCCTTGCGGTCAAAGTAAACATTTCCGAATCTGGCGAGTTCCATCCAGTCCTTGAATGCCTTCTTCAGTTCAACCTTCTCCATATGCTCCCTCATATTCTTCAGGGTTCTCATTATGAGCTTTATTGCTTCCCTATCCAGCTCATCCACTTCACCCCTTTGGGGTATTTCTCCAAAATTGCGATAGGCAAATGTTAAAGCACGATGCACGAAATTGGCAAATTTATCGATGAGCTCCTCATTGACCTTCTGCACGAAGTCATCCCAGGTGAAATCGGAGTCGCGGTTCTCTGGCATGTTCATGGTTCCGTAGAATCTTATCATATCTGGATGAAAATTCTCGAGCAATTCCGGCATCCATACCCCTATGCCCCTGCTCTTGGAGAACTTCTCTCCAGAGAAGCGTAGATACTCGTTGGCCACAACATTATAGGGCAAATTCAACTCTCCATGGGCCATGAGCATCCCTGGCCATATGATGGTGTGGAATGGGATATTGTCCTTGCCCAGGAAATAATAATGCTTTGCTTCCTTGTCTATCCAGAAGGCTCTCCAGCTTTTACCTGTCCGCTTTGACCATTCAATACTTGCCGATAGATATCCAATGACGGCATCAAACCAAACATATATTCTCTTGTCCTCAAATCCGCTTAGAGGAACCTCGACTCCCCAATTTATATCCCTGGTTATGGCCCTGTCCTTGAGTCCCCCCTTAACAAAATTCCTGGTGAATTTTATAACGTTATCCCTCCAGTAGGTCTTATCCACAAGCCAGTTCAATATCTTTTTCTCCAATTTTGATAGGGCGAAGAATATATGTTCGGTTTCGCGGAATTCTGGGGTGGTACCGCATATGGCGCATCTTGGATTTATCAAATCCTTGGGATCAAGGGTCTTTCCACAGTTATCACACTGGTCTCCACGGGCATTCTCGTAGCCACAATATGGGCACGTGCCCACAACATACCTGTCTGGAAGGAAGCGATGGCAATTTGGACAGTAGGGGAGGAGCATCTTATCTTTGTATAAATATCCATTCTCCATTAGCCTGAGGAAGAATCTCTTCACCACTTCCCTGTGATGTGGATGTGATGTGCGAAAATACAAATCAAAGGATATACCCATCTTCTCCATAACCTCGCTGTTTATCCTATGGTACCTATCCACAATCTGCTGGGGATTCTTACCCTCCTTCTCCGCCGTTATTGTTATGGGCGTGCCATGCTCGTCGCTTCCCGATACCATAAGAACCTCATTGCCCTGCATCCTTTGATATCTGGCAAATATATCTGCAGGTAAATAGGCACCAACTATATGACCAAGATGTACAGGGCCATTGGCGTAGGGCCATGCAACTCCTATGAATATTCGCATACCTCCCCATATCTCGCAGGGATATTTAATTTTTCCATATGCTATATATACTTGAAGCCTATGCAACCATGTGTATCGCAACATTCCCACGGTGCTGAGCGCCGAGGAGATAATCGACAAGATGTTTCGCCGCTCAAAGAAGGTTGAAGTCCCACTGAGCAAGAATCGCCTTAGATTCCACAAGAATCTGAGCATCGCCAAGATTTACACAGCCAGGGATGTTGCCGTTTCCACACTGAAAAGGTATGTGGATTCATTTCCCTACATAAACAAGATGCATCCCTTCTATCGAACCCTCCTCGATTTGCTTGTGGATAAGAACGAGTACAAGAGGAGCCTTGCCTCTTTGGTTTGGGCCATGGAAAAGATAAATGGTTTCGCAGATAAATATGCCAGGAAGATAAAGGGAGTGGGAAAAGTAGATGAGGCCATAAAATTCCGCAAGGAGTTCTATGGGCGCACATCATCGATTTTGAAGCAGATAGCGCCGAAGCTGGAATATTTGGCACATGTGCGCGAAACTATGAAGAAATTGCCAGATGTTGACCCGAATATTCCCACCATAGTTGTTGCCGGCTATCCAAATGTTGGAAAATCCGAGCTGGTGGCTAGATTGAGTACCGCAAAGCCCGAAATTGCATCTTACCCCTTCACCACCAAGGGAATTGTAGTGGGACACATGGAATTGAGAAACAAGAGGATTCAGATAATTGACACCCCAGGCCTTCTTGACAGGCCAATAGAGAAGAGAAACAAGATCGAGAGGCAGGCTATCCTGGCGCTCAAACATCTTGCAAATCTCATAATATTCCTTCTCGATCCTTCTGAGACCTGTGGCTACAGCCTTGAGAAGCAGGAGAATCTCCTTGAAGAGATTCGGAGGGATTTCAACGTTCCCATAATAGAGGTGGAGAATAAGGCAGACCTGCTTCGCACCGACTCCTCCCGCCTCAAGATCTCGGCGAAGACTGGTGAGGGCGTGGAGGAGCTTGTTGATAGGATTATGGATGCGGTGGGTGATTAGCACTATCTTATTTTCTCAACCTTGACCCGGTGCTCCTTGAGCCATTTCACGTACATCCGTATGAACT
>CAYXLB010000045.1:0-8523 GCA_964465785.1 uncultured Thermoplasmata archaeon | reverse complement strand
ACTATCCAGGGAAGCAGGGGCCCGGGAAGCTGTATCTGGTCTCACCAGTCACAGCTGCGGCCAGCGCTGTAGAGGGTAAGGTGACCATACCCAAGCTATAGCGCAATATTAAAATAGGGCAGGAAAATTCACACATATGAAAATATGCATTGGCGGAGCTGGGCTCGCAGGACTTTCCCTTGGGTATTTCCTAAGGAACTCGGTTGTGCAATATGAGATCCTGGAGAAGGAGGATAGGATTGGCGGACTTTTAAAGAGCGAGAGAAGGGGCGATTATCTCTTTGACATTGGTGGCTCCCACATAATGTTCTCAAAGAACCAGGAAATTTTGAATGAGATGGTAAACATCGTGGGAAATGTGGTTATGCATAGAAGAAGAACATTCATATTTTACAGGGGAAAGTTCATAAAATATCCCTTTGAAAATGGGATTTATATGCTCTCCCCAGAGGAGAGATACGAGATTTTAAAGGATTTTGTTGAAAATCTTATGAGGAAGAAGGATGAGCCTAGAAATCTCCTGGATTTTTTCATCTACCTATTTGGAAGAAAAATAACGGAGAAGTATCTAAAGCCCTATAACGAGAAGATTTGGAAGAGAAATCTTGAAGATTTGGGTGTGAGTTGGACAAAGGGAAGGGTTCCTAATCCTCCCGTTGAAGACATCCTAAAATCGGCGGTGGGTATTCCCACGGAGGGTTATTTGCATCAGCTTAGGTTCTTCTATCCCCTAAATGGAGGAATTGAGACATTGGCCAAGAGTATAGGTGAAAGAATAGAGAAGAAAATAGAAACAGGCAGAGCTGTGGAGCGAATAGAACCCCTTGAAGATGGAATAATGGTTAATGGCGAGAAGTATGATTATTTTGTTTCCACAATTCCCCTCCCAGCACTTGGAAGAATTATGGGGGGAGAAATTAAAGATATGACAGATAGATTGGATTACAATAGCGTGACAGTTGTTGGACTTGGAGTTAGGGGGAAACTGCCCGATTACCACTGGGTATATGTGCCCCAGAAAGATATAATCTTTCACCGCATAGCCTTCCTGAGCAATTACAGCCCCAACATGGCACCGGAGGGGAGGGGAAACATAATTGCGGAAATATCACACCGGGATGGAGAGCATATAAAGGATCCAGTAGAGAAGGTTGTAGATGGACTTCAGAGAATGGGGATGGATGTTGATGTAGAAGTATCCGGTGTTTGGGAAAACAGGTATGCCTATGTGGTGGCAGATAAGGATTATTTCTCCCTGATACCAAAAATAAGGGAAAAATTAGAAAGGATGAGGATAATCCCGCTGGGGCGGCATGGAAATTGGGAATACATAAACATGGACGCAGTTTGGGAAAGGGCAAAAGATACTGCCGCAAGAATTAAGGTGTTGGGATGAGGGCACTTCTGGTAATATTGAACAAAGATAATGCAGAATCCTTGGATAAATGCCTCTCATCAATTGAGAAGATGGATGGATTATGCCAAGATTTCGATGTTCTGATACTTGATGGTGCCTCCAAGGACAATTCGAAGGAAATTGCGGAGAAATACACGAAAAAATGGGATTGCATAAAATTCAAAATTCAAGAAAAATTAGGAGGTACGGGATTTGCAAGAAGGGAGGCATGCCAGTATGCCATGAAAAATGGGTATGACGCTGTTGTTTGGGGAGATTCTGAAAATATTTACACGGAGAGATATATGAAGAGTATGATTGAAAAATTGAAGGATAACGATGCCGTGGGTGGTGTACCTAGGGTAAAAGGTGGCTTCTATGCCCATGCATTTTCATGGTACCATGCGCTCCACCTGGTTATTCCGGGATTGTACAAGAGGCACATACCTGGGAACAATAAGGGAGAGAAGGTTGAGATATACAAGAAGGTTGAGTATCCTGATTCCATACGTTCTGAGGACTATGGTTTTTCCCTCCTGCTACTCAAAAAGGGTATTGAGTTGAAGCAGGATATTGCCGAGGATGCAGTGGTTTATGTATCCCTTCCTGAGAAATGGAGGGAGGTAAAGGCATGGCAAAGGGCAAGGGCCAAGGGAGTTGCCCAGGTGCTGAGAAAAATAGGATTTTTCCCATGGGATAACATA
The DNA here is from genome assembly GCA_964465785.1 of uncultured Thermoplasmata archaeon. Lineage (GTDB taxonomy): Archaea > Thermoplasmatota > Thermoplasmata > Thermoplasmatales > Aciduliprofundaceae > Aciduliprofundum. The sequence goes on along the minus strand of CAYXLB010000045.1, from coordinate 6,423 downwards.
GCCTGGAGCCTAATCTTCCTTCTTTTCCTGATCCTCCTACCAATATCCCTAATTTCACCCTGGCCCCTGATAATATATACCCTATTATTTTCCCTTGCAGCCATCGGATTGTTTTTCAAATCCAAGGAGTACATAGAAAGGCCAAAAAACAGGTTCTTCTTTGCCCCAATATTCGGGTTACTTGTGTATTCCATCTATTCCCTCTTGGCAATATTCTATTATGCCTCCATGCGAAAATAAATTACAGAAGGTGCCAATATCCCCCTATGAAGGTGCTTATGGGGGTAGGCAACGAACTGCGGGGGGACGATGCCGTAGGTCTCTATGTAGCCAGAAATTTCAAGAAGGATGGTTGGTATGTGATCGTAGCGGGTCAAGTTCCAGAAGATTTTAGCTCGGAGATTAAAAAGCTGCGTCCAGAGCTCCTAATCATTGTTGATGCCGCCCTAATGGGCCTAAAACCGGGAGAATTTCGCATAGTACCTCCAGAAAAAATACCCAAGGTGGCCTTCAGTACCCATGGGATGCCCCTATCCTTCTTCATCAATTATCTAAAAGAGTATGTGGGAAAAATAATTCTCATCGGAATAGAGCCAAGGCAGATGGAATTTGGCAGGAATATGAGCGATGAAGTTAAAGAGGGCGCATCCAATCTCTTGGATATTCTTCTGAATGAAAATTGGAATAAAATACCCTCACTTTGATTATGTTTTTCGCCTAAATTTTACGAAAATTAAAAATTAAAAGTTGAAAATCGCAATATTTATTAGAGTGGATGCGATATAGTATTGATGTGTCTTGCAATTCCGGGAAAAATAGTGAAAATCGAAGGAAATATTGCCCTTGTGGATTACGGGGGTGTGGTTAAAGAGGCTAGAATAGATTTTGTTCCTGGTGTAAAGAAGGGGGATTATGTTATTGTGCACACTGGATTTGCCATTGAGAAAATGGATGAGGATGCTGCCAAAAAGAGCATAGAGGCCTGGGAGGAGATTTTAGGGGAGATATGATGGCAGAAAAAATTGCAGAGAGAATAATACGTGGAATTTTCAAAGAGGCGGAGAAGATAGGGAGAGAGGTAAAATTCATGGATGTATGTGGAACCCATGAAGATACTATCAATCGGGGGGGAATAAGACCAATTTTGCCCGAAAATGTTAAAATTATAGCGGGTCCAGGATGCCCCGTTTGCATAACTCCCGTAGAAGATATCGTGGCCATGATGGAAATAGCAAAGAGAAGGGAGATGATAGTAACAACCTTTGGTGATATGTACCGCATACCCACACCAAGGGGCAGTTTATCGGATCTGCGTTCGCAGGGTTATGATGTTCGCGTAGTCTATTCCATATACGATTCTTACAAGATCGCAAAGAAAGAGGGAAAATTGGTAGTTCACTTCTCGCCAGGATTTGAAACAACAACTGCACCCACTGCTGGGATATTAAGAGAGGTATGGGATAAGAATATGGAGAATTTCAAAATTTATTCTGCTCACAGATTAACGCCCCCAGCGGTGGAATTCTTGGTGAAGGAAGGAACAGAGTTGGATGGCTTAATCACTCCTGGGCACGTATCATCCATAATCGGAGTTAAGGGATGGAAATACCTTACAGAAAAGTACAAAATACCCCAGGTTATATCTGGATTCGAACCAATAGACGTCCTAATCTCCATTTTCAAACTCCTGAAAATGCTGAATGAAGGGAGGGTGGAAATAGAAAATGAATACACCCGTGCGGTAAGATATGAAGGAAACGAAGTAGCTATGAAGGCGATAAATGAGCTTTTCGAGGTTAGGGATGCAAAGTGGAGAGCCCTTGGAATAATACCAAGAAGCGGTCTCTTCCTAAGGAAAAAGTATGAGGATATGGATATAAGGAGCGAGGTTGAGGTGGATGTACCCGAACTTCCAGATTTGGAGAAGGGATGCCGGTGTGGCGAAGTTCTTCGCGGGTTGATATTGCCCGATGAATGTCCATTATTCGGCAGGGTGTGCACTCCACAGAACCCAGTGGGGCCATGCATGGTATCCTATGAGGGCACATGTCAGATATTTTATAAATATGGCTCTCTGCTGGGTGAGTAAATGAAGGCCATAAGGATAAGGGTAAATGGAGTTGTACAAGGTGTGGGATTTCGTCCCTTCATATACAGAGTTGCCCATGATTACAACTTAAAGGGATATGTTAAAAATCTTGGGGATGCCGGTGTTGAAATAGTGGTTGAGGGCGAGGAGGATGAGATTAATTCCTTTCTACACTCCTTAAAATCCCGTGCCCCTCCCCTAGCAAAAATTGATGAAGTAAATTACAGGGAAATTCCACTAAATTATTTTGATTCCTTCACCATTGAGGAAAGTTCCAGGGAAGGGGGTGGCGGGGATTCCACAATACCCCCAGATGTCGCCATCTGTGATGATTGCCTCAGAGAGCTTTTCGATCCAAAGGATAGAAGGTACATGTATCCATTCATCGTATGCACCAATTGTGGGCCTCGATTCTCCATAATCGAATCCCTACCCTATGATAGGGTAAATACATCGATGAATGAGTTTCCGATGTGCCGAGATTGCCGCAGGGAATACGAAGACCCGTTGAACAGGAGATATCATGCAGAACCTGTTTGCTGTGAAGAATGTGGTCCTGAATATGTGTTGCTCAATAAGGATGGGGAGAAAATCAAGGGAGATCCACTAAAAAAAGCGGCTAAATTGCTGGATAATGGGTACATTATTGCCATAAAGGGAATTGGAGGATTTCACATTGCATGCAATGCAGAGGACGATGAAACTGTGAAGGAATTGAGGAGGAGATTGCGACGAGAACAACAACCCTTCGCAATAATGGCAAAGGATATGATGACTGTGGAAAAATTCGCCCTGGTGGGTGATGAAGAAAGGAGGGAAATGGAAAGTTACAGAAGGCCCATAACCCTCCTGAGGAAGAGGGAGCCTTTCCCCCTCCCAGAATCCTTGGCACCTGGATTGCACACCATAGGGGTAATGTTACCATACAGCGGTGTGCACCATATCCTCTTTCATTATTCCTCTAGCCAGGTCTATGTCATGACCTCAGCCAACTATCCGGATTTTCCCATGGTAAAGGATAATGATAGGATCTATGAGATTAGGGATGCCGTGGATTATTTCCTGATACATAATAGAAGAATCGTGAATCGTGTGGATGATAGCGTTGTGAGATTTGTGGATGGTAAGAGGGCTGTGATAAGGAGGAGCCGTGGCTTTGTTCCTCTTCCAGTGGCAGAGAGTTTCAAATTCAATGGCATAGCCCTGGGTGCTGAACTTATGAACTCATTCTCCATAATAAAAAATGGAAAAATATATCCCAGCCAGTACATTGGCAATACGGCAAAGCTTGAGGTTATGGATTTTCTGGAGGATGCTCTGCATAGATTTCGCCATCTTTTTAATTTGAAAAATTTAGATCTCGTAATAGTGGACTCACATCCCCTCTACAATACTTCAAAATTCGGTAGAGAAATTGATGGGGATGTTTTGAAGGTGCAGCACCATTTCGCCCATATAGCCTCGATAATGGCCGAAGGGAAGGTGGGTGAAATAATAGGTATAGCCATAGATGGGGTAGGCTACGGTTTGGATGGGAAAATATGGGGAGGGGAAATTATAGAGATTACCCCTTCAAAAATAAGGAGGTTGGAGCACATAGATTATTATCCAATAATTGGTGGAGACCTTGCAGCCTATTATCCCATACGCTCCTTAATAGGACTTCTCTCAAAATCTTACCATAGGGAGGATATCGAAAGGATAGTGAGAGAGCACTGTCCTGAGGCTATAAAGGCTCTGAAATATGGTTCTGGAGAATTTGCCATGATCCTATCCCAGATGGAAAAGAGTGTAAACATATCCTATACCTCCTCTACCGGAAGGTTTCTTGATTCTATTGCAGTTCTTTTGAACGTATCCCATAAGCGCACATACGAGGGGGAGCCAGCCATGAAACTGGAAAGCGCGGCCCTTGGGGGTAATGATCTGGGTTTTAAAATACCCACTGAGGAGGGAATAAAGGTACACGAGATTCTCCCCCAGATCCTAGAAAGAAGGGAGAGAAAAAGAAATATGGCTTACAGTGTACATACTGCCCTGGCAAGGGCCTTGGCCGAGGTAGCTATTTATCATGCCCAAGAGGAGGGAATAAAATACATAGGGACCAGTGGCGGAGTCGCCTACAACGAGATTATAATGAAGGAAATCAGAAAGATTGTGGAGAAAAATGGATATGTTTTCATATCCACCTACGAGGTTCCACGCGGAGATAATGGTATCAGCGTGGGCCAGGCATATATTGGAGGCTTGTACCTAAATGGAAATTTAAGGAGGGATGAAATTGGATAGGATAAGAATGATGGATGGTGCCGGTGGAGAGGCCATGGAGAAACTCATCAAAGATTTGATACTCAAAAACTTAACCCTGAGAAGTGCAGGAGAAATATCCCTGGATGCCCTGGATGATGGGGCAAGCATAGATGTGGATAATACCCATATGATTTTTACCATAGATGGACACACCGTAAAACCCATATTCTTCCCAGGGGGAGATATAGGAAGACTTGCCATAAGCGGCACAGTCAATGACCTAGCGGTAATGGGTGCAGAGCCCCTGGCAATGGCCATATCCATTATAATTGAGGATGGATTCGAATCGGAAAAACTTGAGAGAATCATGAAATCGGTGGATATGACATCCAGGGAAGTCCCCGTACCCGTTATAACAGGGGATACAAAGGTAGTGGAGGAAAAGATAGGGATATTTGTGATATCAGCGGGATTGGGCAAAGCGGAGAGATTGATCAAGGATTCTGGGGCCAAGATAGAAGATGCAATACTGATAAATGGGGGGATAGGGGAGCATGGATTTGCCATCATGAGTAAAAGGGAGGGTTTGGAATTTGAAACCTCCCTTGTAAGTGATGTAGCCCCCATTTGGGAAGTGGTGAAAAATGTTGCCCGTACCATTGGCTGGGAAAACATACATGCTATGAAGGATCCAACTAGAGGGGGGTTGAGCGAGGCACTAAATGAAATGGCCTCCAAGGCAAATGTGGGATTTGAAATAATAGAGGATTCTGTACCCATTAAAAAGTCCGTGAGAGCTGCAGGTGATATGCTTGGCATTTCTCCATTTATAATGGCCAATGAAGGAAAGGTTATTATGATTGTGGATAGGGAATATGCAGAAGATGCCCTAAATGCTATGAAGAAGAGCAAATACGGGAAGGATGCAGCCATAATAGGGCAGGTTATTGAAAAATACCCCAGGAGAGTCGTACTCAAAACAAGAATTGGTGGAAGGAGATTTCTGGAAAGACCCATGGGTGATCCGGTACCCAGGGTATGTTAGGAGGTGGAAAAAATGCATGAATGGGCCCTTGCAGATGGAATATTAAAAACAGCCTTGGAATTTGCAAAGGAGCATAGAGCAAAGAGTGTGAAAAGAGTTACCATTGTCCTCGGCGAATTACAGGATGTAGAGCGAGAAATTGTGGAATTTGCATTGAACGAAATGAAGAAGGGAACCTTTGCAGAAAATGCGGAGTTTTCCTTTGAGGAGGAAGAGGCAATATTCAAGTGCAGAAATTGCGGTCATACATGGAAACTGAAGGATGTGGAGGGAGAGTTGAATGGTGAGATAAGGGAAGATATACATTTTGTTCCCGAGGTGGTTCATACCTTCCTCTCTTGCCCAAACTGTGGAAGTAGAGATTTTGAAGTTGTAAAGGGAAGAGGAGTATACATATCTGAAATAGTGGTGGAGGAATGATAACATGATAGATCCGAGGGTGAAGGCCATAGAAGAGAGATTGAAAGATGTGAAGCGCATAATACCTGTTGTTAGTGGAAAGGGTGGAGTTGGAAAATCCTTGGTATCCGCCACTCTTGCTCTGATTCTCCATAATATGGGCTACAAAGTGGGACTTCTAGATCTTGATTTCCACGGTGCCAGTGCCCATGTTATTTTAAATGCGGAAATTTCTGAATTGCCCCAAGAGGATAAGGGTGTGCTCCCACCTAAAGTCGCGGGGATTGAATTCATGAGCATAGTTTTTTACTCCCAAGATAAGGCAACCCCCCTGAGAGGAGAGGAGATAAGTGATGCCCTTATAGAACTAATGGCTATAACCCGATGGGGTGCCCTGGATTTTCTAATAATAGACATGCCTCCGGGAATGGGGGACCAGCTTCTGGACATACTTAGATTCCTTAAAAGAGGAGAGTTCATAGTGGTGGCAACACCTTCACCCCTCACCTTAAACGTTGTTCAAAAGCTCGTCTCTCTCCTCATTGAGCAGAAAATGATAATCTTGGGGTTGATAGAAAATATGGTTAGGGACAGGAGCATTTTAAAAGAAGTGGCAAAGGGGAAGAAAATCACTTACCTG
>CAYXLB010000044.1:0-8689 GCA_964465785.1 uncultured Thermoplasmata archaeon | reverse complement strand
TCCGTATGTGGCTGGATCCAATACCATTCCTCCTCCCAGGAAGAGGTCCACAAATAATGTGGTTTCAACTACTACAGATGCTGCGGAGTATAGCATAAGCATTCCTAAATATTTGCCCCCAAATTCCACAAGGGGACCAGAGGCAATTTCGTGGGGTGCTATAGGTATATCAAAGGGTTTTTCCATCATCATACCTTGGAGTGCCATATCCGCCGCTAGAGCGGACAATGGTAGAACCACTATTGCCCAAGCATAGCTCATCTGTTTCTGTAGCAGAACATCTAAGGATGCGGTGTTGTAAAATATCATCAAGGATAGTAGAACAAGCAGGAATGGCATCTCATAGGATAGCATAAGGGTCAATGCCCTCATAACACCCACACCTGCATTGGGGTTTGCACTGGCACCAGCACCTAGGGCAAAACCAAGGGCTGGAATCACCATTATGTAAAGTAGGATTATCAAATCTCCCTGCCCACTGAGTAATCTGTAACCACCCATAGGTAGATAGGCAAGGGTCAAAAGAACCCCTGCAAGTCCAAAGAGGGGGGCAAGATCAAATATCCAGTTGTGCCTTATGTTGCTCTTTTTGGCCAGTAATTTGCCAACATCTATGAAATTCTGATAGATTGGTGGACCAACCCTGTTATGGATTCTGGCCGTTATCTTTCTGGCTATACCGAGGAATAGAAGGCCAATTACAACGGCAAGGAAGAGATATAGGGCCGTGACACCCGCCTGTAGCAATATACCTATCCAATCGGTCATAGTAACCACCACCCCACAATCATAAATATTAGAAATGCAATTCCAAGATAGGCAGCATAATCCTGTGGGTTACCTGTGTACATCTTCTTAATTTCCTCAAAGCCACCTATGAAGAAATTACTTATCTTCTCATAGGCCCTGTCTACACTGTACTTTATCAATGGTGCCCAGGTATCTCTGAGGGGTTTGTAGAAGTTGTGGGCAGCGTGGAGCCGCACATAGGAAGGTGCCTCTCCCGCAAGATAATTGTCATACTGATCAACAGTTTTTGCCTTCTTCATCATAAATATCATCATGGCCACCATGAATAGTAGCATAAAGGCAATCCAAAATACAAGCATATCCGCTCCTCCTATGGAAGAATAGTAGGCATAGGTGGTGTACTCTATGGTGCCTATATGCATATCCACAAGGATTCCATTGATCCACTCCAGTATCCATCCAGGGAATATGGCAAATATAAGGAGGGGGAGCATGAGTAAAGCCATAGCGGCAAGCATGGGTGCTGGTGCTTCCTTTACATTTTCGTTGGGCTTATCCAGATGTCCCAAGAAGACACCGTAGAGGATGCGGAAGGAATAGAGGAAGGCTCCAACCGATGCAATTAGCATCAGGGGCGCTATTATAACGAACTTCTTCTCTATGGCGGCTTCGTAGAGCATCCACTTTGATATGAATCCGGAGGTTATAGGTATGCCTGCCAGGGCAAAGATGGCAAAGAGGACAAATAGGAAGGTGAATGGCATCTTGTATCCAAGACCACCCATCTCGCTTATCTTGTATTTTCCTGTGCGATATATAACAGCCCCAGCCCCTAGGAATAGGATGGATTTAAAGAAGGCATGGTTGAAGGCATGGAATAATGCACCACCTACAGCCAGGGGAGTTCCAAGGCCGAGACCCACCATCACATAACCGAGCTGTCCGATGGAAGAATAGGCGAGTAATTTACGCAGATCATCCTGGAAAATCGCCAGAATTGTACCGATAAAAGCGGTAATAGAGCCGAGGAGTGCAAAGGGATACCCAAATAGAGAGATGCCCCTAAATGTCCCAAAGGAGGAGAGAATTGATAGGCCAGCTATGGAGTACATGGCCATAAATATTCCGAAGGTTCCAAGCTTGCTCAATCCACCAGATAGGAAGGCAACAAATGGTTGCTCCGATGAATAGGCGTATGGGGCCCATACATGGAGGGGAACCACAGCCATTTTAACGGCAAATCCAAGAATTAAGAAGAGCAACACCCAGAACCAGGCCGCCTGGGGCAAGCCGGTGACATTGGAATAGAGGAAACTGCCAGTATAGTAGTATATTATGCCAATACCCATTATGATGAGATAGGCTGATAGTACAGCGAATAGGAGATATCTCCTTGCATTTTCTCCAGAGCTGCGAAGAACGAGGAGGTATGCGGACCAGGACATCATTTCCCAGAATATGTAAAGAGAGAGGAAATCTCTGGAGAGAAGGACACCATTGGCTCCAGCAAAACCAAGGAGCATTAAGGATGAGAATCCTCCAGCGTTCTTCAAATCGGCGCTTAAGGAGAAGAGCAAGGAAGCAAATATAATTGTGTTAATCATAATCATAAAGAACCAGGTGGTTAAGTCAAATGTTAGATTGATTTCCACCCCTATGTTTATCGTGTAGGATGTGAAATCCCCGTACCAGAGATAGAGGAATATCCCTGGAATTGCGGTGAATATGAGGGCAATTGCCGGTGCATATTTTTTACCCCAATAGGCAACGAGGGAACCTATGAGGGGCAAGAGAATGAATATTCCAAATAGATTCATTATATCCATTTCACACACCTCCTGCCAAGAATGATACTACATTGGCAAGTACATCCAGCACAGGTTTAGGATATATCCCAACAAGCACTATGAGGATCGCCAGAAGTATTAGTGGTAGATAGGTGTACGCATTGGGTTTTATTATATTACCTCTCTTTTCAAATACCACCTTTAGGAAACGGGCATAATATGCAACCTCCACAATGCTTGCAGCTAGGAAAAGGGCTATGATGGCATAGTATCCCTCTGCAAATCCACTCATTAGTATGAAGAATTTTCCATAGAAGCCTGCAAAGGGTGGCATACCCATTATAGATAGGGTACCTATCAAAAGAGGTATGCCAACAAGGGGGTGCCTAGCAGCTCCTTTCAAATCCTCAATTTTATCGGTTTTATATGTATAAATCATGTAGCCCGCTACAATAAAGAGTAACGCCTTGCCCAAGGCATGGGCTATCATCTGGAAAAAGGCCCCTTCCATGGCAAGGGTAGTGCCTATGCCAAAGGCCATTATTATCATACCCATCTGCCCTATGGAAGAGTAGGCAAGCATCTTCTTCAAATCCTTCTGCACATAGGCTATGATTTCGCCAAAGAATATGGTGAGTATTCCCATTATTACAACAAACCACAAGAAATTCCCAAAGGCGAACATGGTGAATATGACTCTCGCCAGGGCGAATATACCTGCCTTGGCGGGGATGGATGCAAAGGCTGCACTTATTGGATGCGGCGCCCCATCGTATGCATCTGGAACCCAGGTATTCAAGGGGAACATCTCTGCTTCAACTCCAAATCCAAGGAATAGGGAGATGAAGGCTACGAGTTTCACAAGAGGATCCATTTCACCCAGACGCATGGCTATGTCCAGCATATTCAGCGTTCTCAACTGGGAATATATTAGAGCTATTCCTACCAGCACAAAGGTGCTTCCTATGGAACCTATAACAACATACTTCATAGCTCCAAGGTATCCCTTTTTATCCTTGTTGTAGGCAGCTAATCCATAGGATGCTATGGAAGTTATTTCCAAGAACACGAAGAGATTGAATAGGTCACCCGTTATAACCATCCCGGTTGAGCCCATCACGAGAAGCATATAAAGCATGGAGTACCTTACAATTGGTTCCTTTTCCACAGTTAAATTGTAGATGGAGATTATGAATGCCACGGAATTTATGAGGAGAGCTATCAATCCTCCAAGGGGCCCAACCATAAGCACTATGCCAAGGGGTGGTTCAAAGCCCCCTATGATATCAAAAACAACACCATTTAGAGATTCCACAAAAAGAAGGCTCGCAAGAATGGCATTTAGAGCTGTTGCAAATATCATAAGATACTTAACACCCTTCTTGCTCCAGATACCAATTATGGGTGATAGGAAGGCGAAGAGAAGGGGCAAAGCTATGAGTAGTACTGGCCTTATCATTCCTTCACCTCCAGAAGCTCATCTATCTCCAATGTCCCAGTTTTTCTGTAAATTCCAACTGCTATGGATAATGCTAGAGCCATCACGGATACGCCTATAACGATAGCCGTGAGAACAAGTGCCTGGGGAATTGGGTCAACATAGGGTCCAGGTACATTTTCAATAGGTGCAGTTGCGTTTTTCACGTATCCCACGGATATGAGAAGAAGATTCACCCCCGTATCCATTATATCTAAGCCTATGATTATTTTTATGAGATTTTTCTTGGAAATCACTACATAAATTCCTATGACTATCAACGCTATTGAGCCAAGATAGTAGTAGGGTGTCACTCTCTCACCCCCATCATGGAATCTATAATCCCTGTAAGCTCAGAGCCCACCTTTATGCCTATGGCAGTATATATTATTGGAATGACTCCAGCACTAAAGAGATAGGTGGGCAATCCAAAGGGCAGAAAATTGTATAGGAAGTATCCCCCTATAACGAGGCCAAGGAGACCTACAATTACGAAGGTTAATCCAGCAAGGCTCTCGGATACATTCAATTTTTTATGCTCTGCATGGAACTTGGGGTAGGCAAGATATAGGAGAAGGAAGGAAGATGCTATAACAGCACCACCTGGAAATCCCCCTCCAGGGGTTAGGTGCCCATGCACGAATATGTATGCCCCGAAGAGAATTATAAAGCCAAAGAGTAATTTTGCCCCCGTTTCTACCACTGCATTGGCCCTTTTCACCCTTCTCCTCTTCTTTTCTTCCACATACATTAGGGCACCCACTCCTGTGGATGCAAGGAAGAGCACCGTTACCTCACCGAGGGTATCAAAACCCCTATAATCAACGACTACAGCGGTTACAATATTCGTTGCTCCAGTATCATTCTTTCCCTCCACAAGATAGTGATTTGGTACGGAATTTGGAACAGTTTGGTTTGTTATGGGATTGTAATAGTGGTAATCCTTTAAATTCACATCTCCAAAGGGAACCTTGGCAAAGGCCATAGCAAACACGATGAATATTAATATGGCAATAATGGCAGCTAAAATCCTCTTCATTTCTCCCACCTCTTTGTAGCCTTAACGGCGAATATTACAATCGCCATGCTTAAGGCGGCTCCTATGGATGCTTCAGTTATTGCCACATCGGGAGCTTGAAGCATGAAGAAGAGAATGGATACTACCAAGCTCATAACTCCCAGGGCAACGGCTGCAGAAATTAAATCTTTCAATTCGGCTGCAATGATTGCGGATACAATCATAATCACTATGAGAATTATTGATATTATTGTGAAGAGATCCATTTAATCCTCCTCCTTTTCTTCCTTGTATTTATCTATAACACTTCCTTCCCACAGTTTCACACCATGCTTGTAGCTTGCCCTTGCAAGGGCGCTTGCACCGATGGGTGCTGTTAACACAATGAAGGCGGCTATTATAAGGCTCTTAGGCATCCAGTGCAAATCTACAAGTCCAAGGCCAAAGAGCACGCTTAAGGCTCCTAGCGTAGTTGCCTTTGTTGCAGTTTGCATCCTATTATAGACATCTGGCATACGAAGCAATCCTATTGATGCCAGAAGAAGGAAGAAGGTACCGATACCAATGAATATATATCCTATTATTTGTAAAATGAAAAGGATTGTCTCTATCATAGGCCTCCCTCCAGGTACCTGGCTATAGCAATTACGCCCACAAAGGACAATATTCCATAGACTAGTGCAACATCAAGATATATGAATCTCTGAAAATAAAAGCCCAAGAGAACTAGAAGTACAATGGTTATATTTGTCAATATGTCCAATGCCACAGCCCTATCTGGACCTGTTGGTCCTTTTACCAACCTTATAAGCGTTAGGAATGTTGCTATGGCTATGAGGGTTATAAATACCGCACACAAATCAAGTGGACAGGTCATTCAAACACCTCTTTCAAATACTTTTCAAATTTACCCTTTATTATGTCTCCAGCCTCCTTCTCATCCTCGCTGTGCACATAGATCCAGTGGATGTAATACTTATCATCTATTATCTGCATGGTCATGGTTCCAGGGGTGAGGGTTATGGAGTTTGCCAACGCCAATTTTCCAACGGGATTCTTCAATCCAGTCCTTATCCTCACAATTCCAGGTTTTATGGGCCTTTTTGGATGCAATACCCTGTAGGCAACATCTAAATTGGCCATAATCATAGCCCAAATGAACACAGGGATGTACTTTATAAACCACCAAATCCTATGGGGTGAAAAATTATACAACCCCTTTTCAGATAGGTGCTGATAACTGAAGGCAGCTGCAATAAGTGCAAATATAACCCCTATTACAAATTCTTGCCAAAACTGGGCCCATTTGATTCCTGGAGAGTATATAAAAATGCACCAGATGATCAGGAATATTACGAAGGCATACGCGAACCGGTTCGCTTTGCTTACCTCTTTCAAGCTACCACCTTCTTGAGTTTTGTTCTCTTTCCGGTAATCTCCCGTTTTATATTTAATTTTATTTGTTCGCTTTTCAAACCAAAAATTATTGGGCATAATCAAAAACTTAATTTATGTCTGTACATTTACCATTTCGCCGGGGCCGTGGGGTAGCTTGGTTATCCTACCGGCTTTGGGTGTGAAGGGACACCTATGGTTTCCCTTTCAAAATCCTTCCCTTCACCAAAACAGCCGGTGACTCCGGTTCAAATCCGGGCGGCCCCACTGTGAAGGAATACCTACGGTTTCCCTGCGAGGAGAGTGTACTCGCTAGTGGTTCCCAAGGTGCTTTACTCCCCATTTCTTTATATACTATAACCCTATAAGCTTAAAAATGGGAAGAAATAAATCAAATAGATTTCTTCCCCTATTGATTGTGATTTTGGTGCTTGCATCATCCTTTGCAATTTTAGGGGGAGTTAGCGGGGCAGAGATGCCCACAAGTAAGGTGACCTTTAGTGAGGGTCGCATTCTTTACGTATATGGGAATGACAAGATCCTTGCAAACGAATGGAGAGAATATCTAACGAACTTAAATTATTTTGTGGACCTACTTCCAGAAACAGGACTGACGAATGCAAAATACACGAATTACAACCTGGTGATAGTGGGAACCGACGCAATGCATATCCAGAATACTGAAATAAGAACTATCTACAGAAGCAATGTTCCAATAATTGGAATTGGTATGGGAGGTGGGAGGTTCGCACCTGTGCTCGGTATGGGTATACAATACTATACTGGTAGCTTCACAGAGAGCCTTGTTGCAGAGAATATATTTATTTACAACACACCACACTCAGTTCCAGGAGTCCCTGGCTCAGTGCAATTATACAGCGAACCAGCAAGTAATATCCTTCTCCTGTTAAAAGAGCAAAGAAATGCAAACAACACGCTCTTCATCGGAGACTGGAGCGGAAATAACTCGTATTCTCCAGTAGCTCAAATAAACTCTTATATGTTTTACGGCTTTATGCAGAGCCCGAAGAGCCTCACCGCTAGCGGCGATGCCTTTCTACAGAATGTGATATATTATATGAATTCACAGCACACCTATAATATTCAGATCCCCAGAATGATCTCCAGAATAACCTTCGATGGGTATTTTTCCTCCTATTTCGAGTGGTTCGGAGCAAAATTCATATACATGGACTCCACCTCACACAACTACACAGGATTTCTGGAGGATGAATCATACATATACCTATTCCTAAACATTTTGAAAACAGATAACACGGATTACTTGAGCGTGCTGTTTGAGAGAAATAATAGCAGAATTGCAGCACCACAGAACTCTACATTCTATGTGATTCTCTCTGAGAGTCGAGGTGGGGTGAAATACAGGGAATACAACACCTCCAGCGGCTGGAGCGCATTCAAGGATCCCGATGGCACAAACATAGATGCTGCATGGGTATTTGGCTCCACATATTACACCGCAGAGATCAAAATTTCAAAGGACTACCTGCATCTAAATAAGAACAGTGAACGGCTCTTAGGACTTGGAATCCAGTATACCAACTCGACAGAGTATCCTTCAACGCTGGTATGGTCTGATCCCAGCACATACATAACCGCATATTCGCAGACACACTGGAATGGCCAGTACGAGGAAATTTCCGTTCCTGCGCATTACGGAGCCACCGTGGATGGGCTGTACGATTATACTGAATGGTCAGGTGCCTCCTCGCACTACATAGAAGACCACAGTGACCACAGCATATATGTGCGGGCGATGCAGGATGGCTCACGTCTATATTTGGGCGGGTACCTATCCAATGTAAGTGGCAGCTATTCCACCATACTATTTTACTTCGATACCCAGGGAAATGGTGGTGATTCTCCGCAAACGGATGATTTCAGAATAATAGGGGAAAAGTATGCCAATGACACATTTGAATGGTACCAGTCATACGGCACAGGAAGTGGCTGGGGGAGCAATGAAGCATTGGAAAATGCCAAAATGGGAATGACAATGAAGGATAGCTATGTATATTATGAACTTAGCATCGATTTCTCCAAACTCGGAATAACGAGAGGAGTTGCAAAGGATATACACATGCGTGTGAGGGCAGAGATAGATAATTACATGTACGAAGTCCCGTATCAATCCGATTATATGGCACCTGGGGAGTGGACTCTAATCCTAACTTCCCCCTCTGTGTGGAATGTGAACTATGTTACGCACGATGCACACAACGGAACCGCCGTCACTCTGGA
>CAYXLB010000043.1:0-8813 GCA_964465785.1 uncultured Thermoplasmata archaeon | reverse complement strand
TGAGAGATGTTTCGATCCTATCCTTCTTCCCTCCCAGCACATCCTTTAGGGGTACCCCAAGCCTCTGTGCCATAATATCAAATAGTGCAAAATCAACTGCAGCCTTTGCACTAGGAGTGCCTATAATTAAAGAATTCAACCCATCCATAATTTTGCCTATCTGTAAAGGATTTTTTCCTATTAGTAAGGGTTTGAATCTTTTAAGGGAAGCAACTACGGATTCTACAGTATCTCCTGTTATCCTTGGGGCCGGTGAAGCTTCACCGTAACCACAAAATTCTTGGGTGCATATCTTCACAACAACTCCCCTGTAGGTATTTAGAGTTTCAAATGCAATTTTAAACGGTTTTTTCAAGGGAATTTCTAAAACATCCCAGTGAATAGATACTATTTCCATAGGGGAGGTATTACTTATCACATCATAAATCTTCTTATTCTAGAGTTATTACGGTTACCTTTACCTCCTCTCCATACTGCTGAGTTTTAAAAACATCCACGAAGATGGGATCATAATTTCTGGAGGCAACCCTCGCATCCTCCACATCTATATTTCCACTAAAGAGCATAATCTTATCTCCTCCTGTAATCCAGGGGGAATCAAGTGCATCCTCAATGGCTACCTCAATTTTGTTTTTCCCAGCACCGAAACCTATGCCTACACCCAATCTCCCGGATATTGGTACGTTTAGGATATTCTTAATCATTATATTCTTGAAATCTAGAACTACGTGTTTCATAACCTCAGCTGGGATCCTCATGGCAACTGTTATGGGGACATGGGAATAATGCTTCACGAGGCCATCGTTATCCAGGAGAAAGTACATATCGTAATACTTCCCAATATCCTTTATGGCTTCCATAGCACTCTCTCTCCTCTCCCTGTTTTCGGAAGAGAAGGGCAGCGTAAAGAGCCCTATTAATTTCGTTCTATGCCTCTTTGTTCTTCCAAATATCCTAGCAAGGCCTGTGCCCACAGTCCCTCCCAATCCCGCAAGCACAAAGATATAGGGGGAATTGATTTTGCCTAGCCAAGGAAAGGCCATGGAAATCAGCTTTCCATCAACGGTAGAATAGGCCAGGATTTTTTTCCTATCCACATTTATGTGGGCATTTGAATCATTTATCACTATGGGCCTAATCGTTGTGGTACTGCCTATATAAGATGCAAACTTAGTTCCAGCGCCCCCGCACCCAATAACACTGAGCATATCCACATACCTCTATGCCCTTTGAATTATTAAAACTTTCATATCTTTCTTCCGAAAACCATGTATCCGGTATGGGCCACTTCTAGATTATCCGGTCTCGTTCCCTTATCCCCTATCACCATGTTTCTCTTTATTATCTCGCATGCCTCCATATCCACAAATCCTGCCTGCACCATCTCCTTGTATACCCTCTCCATTTGGTTAAATGTTGGAACATAGGCCATTAAACATCCCGATGTTTTTAGGGATGTCCTTGCCATCTCCACGGCATTCCAAGGATCGGGAATATCCAGGATGAAGGCATCCACATCCCTTTCTTCCACATCTTTGCGAATATCTCCTATTTTCAATTTCCAGTTCTTGGCGAAATCCCCTCTCTCTACATTCTCCTTAGCAATCCTGGCAAAATCCTCCCTCATTTCATAGGTGTATACCTCTCCATGGGGATAAACGTAGTAAAGTAGGGCCGTTGTCATGGCGCCTGAACCTGCGCCTCCCTCAACAACTCTATAGCCAGAACGAATTCCACATTTTGCAATTATATAGGCGGCATCCTTTAGGGTTATTATCTGTGCCTTCCTTCTCAAGGTTTCCATATAATCGTATAGATTGCTCTTGAGAACGAAGAATTCCCTGGTGCCTATCCTCATCTTACCCTCTTTCAAATCTTTTAGGACTGCAAAATCTTCTACTCGATACATATGATCCTTCTTGGCAATATACCTTTTCTTACCACTTAAGAGGGTGTACATAGAAGTGAATAGGAGAGAAACTTAAAATTATTTTCTTGGTAACTCTACGTTGAAAATTGAACCCCTTGGCTTGTTATCCTCAATCCAAATTCTACCATTGTTCATCTCCACAAGATGCTTTGCTACTGCCAGCCCAAGACCCATACCATGCTGGTTACTTCTCCTCTTGAATCTCTCAAATATCTCCTCCTTGAATTCATCGGGTATTCCAGGTCCTTCATCTTTAATTCTAACAATTATGGTAGTTCTTTCAGGAACAACTTCAATCTCAACCTTGCTGTTTTCAGGGGAGTATTTTACTGCGTTATCAATTATGTTTATGAAAGCCTCCAAAACAACAGGATCTGTAGTAATGTACAAATTCTTATAATTTCGCACAATGCTTATGTTCTTCTCCTCGGCCCTTTTGGCTATTCTATCAACGGCAGCATCAAGGAGTTTTTTCACATTTATCCTTTCTCTCTTCACGTACTCCTCCGTATCTTTCAAAAGTAGAGAGCTCCTGCCTACCAATATCCGCATATTTTCAATTAAATTTCTCATCTCCGATAAATAATATTTCTTGTACCCCTCCTCAAGGAGGAGAGATAGATAGCCATCGAGCATAAAAATATAGTTCTTCATATCATGGATTACCATATCCGAAAAGGCCATCATCTCCTCAACCTTTCTCTCATAGAATCTCTTTTCCTTTCTAAGCTTAGCCTCATTCTCCTTCAAATCACTTATTTTAAATCCTAGGGCCAGGATCCTATTTTCAAAAGGGATTTTCACAATGCGGTAAACGTCATATTTTATCAGGACATCAAATGAATCCTTAAACTTGAGATTATCCATTATGTACTCAACAACAGAATTTACAGGAAGAAACAGGTTTTTTGTATAATCATTCATATAAACTATCCTATCATTTTCCAAACAGAACGCAAGAATAGGCTTATCAGAGAAAATATCGCATATATTACTCATTACAATGTTATTACTGCCCATAATTTAAAAATTTTTTGTCGTTTTCAAAATTGATAATAAATGGCGGTGTAGATTTTAACGAAACTTATAAATAAGGGATTTCAATTGGAGAGTTTGTAATGAAAAAGGTAATAACTGGACTCCCGGATGAGCTGTTTGCCTTGGAGGAAATTTCCAAGGAACAGCAAGTGATAAAGATATACACAGACAAGAGAAGGTACGGAAAAACTGTGACTATTATAGAGGGTTTCAATCCAAAGGATGTTGATCTAAAGGAGATGGCTAGGTCTCTTCGCAAAAAGACGGCATCTGGTGGTACTGTCAAGGATGGTCGCATAGAGCTCCAGGGTGACCAGAGGGACAAGGCTAGGAAGTTTTTAGAGGGGCTTGGATATATAGTTGAGATAATTGAATGACAATGGTATTATGGAATCAGCGAATTTATATGAATTAGTGGATGCTTTACTGGAGGAGGCAAAGAGGTGCAACCAGAGGAGATTAATTGTTATAGCCGATGATAGGAATAAAGGTATAGAGTATCTTAGGAAGATCCTGGAGCATGTAGAATTTGATAAGAAAATAACCTTCACCTGGAGTATTGATTTCTCCGTGCCTGGTGAGATGGAAGAGCTGAAGAATTCTGAAAAATATCTTGGTACCAATTACGATTTTCTTGCAATAGATGTTCATCGCTCCTTTGTTCCCAACGATATTGGGAAGCTGATAAATATTGTTAGGGGTGGAGGGCTGATAGTTCTCCTAACTCCCACCTTTGACTCGTGGCCCAAAATGACAAATTTCTTCCACGAAATCGTAATAACTCCCCCCTACACAATGGCGGACATAAAGAACAATTTTGTGAGGTGGTTTATAAGGAAATTGAAGCAACATAGGGGAATTGCTATAATAGAGAATGGGAAAATAATTAAGGATGGGCTTATGGAATGCCATCGCCATGAAAGGGAAGTAAGAATACCGGAGAGTATAAGATTTCCCAGGGAAGCCTATGAGATGTGTATGACACAAGACCAGATAAGGGTACTGCAATCCTTTGAGAGATTGGGGAAGCATGGGGTAATGGTGATAACTGCCGATAGGGGAAGGGGTAAATCCAGCATTTTGGGAATTGCAGCTGGATTGATGGCTGGTAAATTTAAGAATATAGGGGTGACAGCGCCTGATATCTCCAATATCAAGGAGTTTTTCAGATTTTTGGAGATTACTCTGAGGATAAGGGGCATAAGGGCCAAGAGAAGAAAAAGGAGTTACAGCTCCAAATCCTTTAAGGTGGAGTATGTGGAGCCAGCCTCCATAGAGCCAAGGAACTATGATCTCCTGATAGTTGATGAGGCCGCAGGGATACCTGCCCCATTACTTCTAAAATTTTTGAAGGCCCGAAGAGTTGTGTACTCCACCACCATACATGGCTATGAGGGTACTGGACGCTCCTTTTCCGTTAGATTCATGCAATCCTTAAGGGAGAAGGTAAAAAATTTAATTACCATTGAAATGGAGGAGCCCATAAGGTACGATATAAAGGATCCCATAGAGAGATGGTTATTTGATACCCTTCTTCTCGATTCTGAGCCTCCCAAGCTGGAGAGTATTGAGCTGGATAAATTGAAGTACAGAAGATACAAAATAGAGGACCTTTTGGAAAACGAGGAAAAGCTGAGGGAATACTATGGAATATTCGTTCTTGCCCATTACAGGAACAATCCCAACGACTTTGGTATTTTATGTGATGCCCCTAACCATGAAATTGCCACACTTGAATATAAGGGGCATGTGGTATGCTCCGTGCAGCTGGCAAGGGAGGGGAGAATCGAGGGTTATGCAGAGGATTTGTATTATGGAGAAACTCCACCGGGAAACATAGTGCCGGATGTAATAATCAAGCATCATCGCAATAGGGAGTTTGCAAAATTCGTTGGTTATAGAATAGTCAGGATTGCAACCCATCCGGATTTTATGGATATGGGTATAGGGAGTAAAATGCTTGAAAATATCAAGAAGGAAAAGGTGGATTGGATAGGCTCATCCTTCGGAGCAACTGAGAAATTAATGCGTTTCTGGAAACGTAACGATTTCTATCCCATCCACATATCTCCAAAATTGAATGAGAGCACAGGTGAATATTCTGTTGTTATAATACATCCTAAAAGGAAGGAAGTAAGGAGGATAGTGGAGGATGCAAGGATAAGATTCGGGGAGAAGTTTATAGCGAGCCTTGGAGAGATTCATAGGGATATGGAGCCCCAGATCGCCAGGGAGATTCTCTCCTCCCTCCCAAGAAGAAGGGAATTGAATTTGGATGACGTGGATTGGAAAAGGCTCATTGTTTATGCTTGGGGTCCTGGTAATTATGAAGTTACTGTGGATGTTATTTACAAGATTGCCTCTTCCTATTTCTTTCTAAGAAAGAGACCAAGTTTGAACAGGGAGCAGGAAAATATCCTAGTGGCCAAGGTTTTGCAGCATAGGCACTGGGACGATGTTGGTAAGAGCATTGGAAGGGGCGGAACCTATGTGGTTATAGAATTGAGGGAGATAATGCGCAAGTTCATAGGAGATGAGTACCATGAGGAAGTACTTGAATTTCAGCGAAGATTTCATGGAGAAAATTCTTAAGGGAGAGAAGAGGGCAACACTACGGTTGGGGATTAAGGATTACAGAAGGGGGGAGGAGGTATTTGTAAGATGTGGTGATAGGGTTATTGGAAGGGCCATAATAAGGGATGTCAAAATTAAAACCTTTGATGAAATAAATCAGGAGGATGTGATTATGGATGGGTATGGAAGTAAGGAGGAGTTACGTAAAAAGCTTGAGGAGTTCTACGGTGAATTTGAGGATGATGCGGTGTTCACGCAAATAATATTTGAGTTAAGTGAAGTATATTAGGGTCGGTTCCTCTCCCTTCTCTCCCATTATGGTTGCCCTTAGTTCCTTGAGAGAGGAGTTGAAGAGCTTGAATATCCTCCTTCCCCTATCAACCTCCCTCTCCATTCTCTTCATTATTTTTTCTGCAGAGCTCAAATGACGGAGATTCATACTATGATTGAAGGAATTTACTATGGAAAAGAAATTCCCCAACCATATTTGCACCTTGGTATAGTTCAACATCACCTTCTCCACAACCTTATACTCTTTGCTGGATGGTGGGATGGAGGAGTACATATCGCTTATCCATTGCATTGCCTTGGTATCCATATCGTAACCCTTTAGATATGTGGTATACCCCTCTACCCTTTTACTCACGGATGCAAATCTCTTAAAAAGATTTAGAACTCTTTTATTAGGCTTTTTCTTCCCCAATTCCATATCCAAGAGGGTTCTCTGCTCATCGGTTAAATAGGCGAGGTCAATTACGGAGAACCCATATTTTTTGAGGATTTTTTCATCCATAGGGATACTATGAAGGATTAGGATATAAAACCTTCCCATAAATCTCACTGGAGAAAATTTATTCAAAAAGTATATAAACCTCGGGCACTATATTTTCATGGCGAGGGCTATGAAGAGCATACGAGTGGAAGAGGTAATGTCCAAGAATCCAAAGCTGGTCTCGGGGGATTTAACTGTGGAAGAGGGGGCTAGAATACTGAGGGAACTTGGAATAAGCACCCTCATAATAGAGGAAGATGGAAAACCCGTGGGTATAGTTACGGATAGGGACTTCGTTGTAAAGGTAATTGCGGAGGGTCTCCCTCCAGATACGAAACTTAAGGAGATTATGAGCAGCCCGATAATAATGATACCATATAACGAGCATCTAAGCGATGCTGCCAAGATAATGAGTAGGAGAAGGATAAGAAAATTACCCGTTGTAAAGGGTGACAAGATAGTTGGCATACTTTCAGAAAATGATATTACACGAATATCCCCGGACCTCATAGCCCTCGCCCAGGAATATGCAAATATCCACACGTCCTCCGATGAGAGGGAAAGGGCACATGAATACATAGCGGGTAAATGCGAGGTTTGCGGGCAGTATTCCCTAAGATTGACGATGCATAATGGTATGCTGGTATGCCCAGAATGCCTAGATGCCATGGAGTGATTGAATGGTAAAAACCATTTTTAATGGAGTTGGTAGGTATGGATGAGGTTAAATTAAGCAAGGAGGAATTGATCAAAATAAAGGGTGTTTATCGCAGCATAATGGCCTATGCTTCCATTGGCCTTTTTCTGAAGAATGGTGAAATAATAGCTCAGGTTCTTTCAAAGGATGTAAGAAGGGGTAATTATTTTGAAGATTTTGCCAATATTCTGAAGGAAAGGGGATGGGTCAAGGAAATTGAATTCTCAGATGAAGAGGTGAAGGTTCGTGGTTCCATTGAAACCACCGACTCTAAGGCTCCAACATGTCATATTTTGAGGGGAATAATAAGGAAAATCTATGAAATGCATTACGAAACCCTGGTGAGTGTGGAGGAGGTTAAATGTGAGAGTATGGGTGATGAATACTGCCTCTTTAAGGTTAATATGGTGAGGTGATTAAAAATGAGGGGATATGCAATAATAAGTAAGGACGGAAGTTTTCTGGAGGGAGATTTACCAGCCTCCATTGATAAGGACAGATTTTGCATAATGTGCGCTGCCACCTTTGGGGCTGGAGATACTGCCCAGCGGGAGATAGGTGAAGAAGCAAGGGAAGTTGTCATAAGAGATGGGGAACACAACATAATCATAAGGGCCCTGGACCCAAAGAGACTCCTACTGGTTATAGGTACAGAGGAGGATGTGAGCGAACTTTTAGCAAAGATGGGTAATGCACAATGAGGAACGTCATTGTTACTGGAGCATCCCGTGGAATAGGCCGTGCCATAGCCATAGAATTGGCTAAGAGGGGATACAGGGTAGCCATAAATTATGCAAGCTCCCAAGATAAGGCATTGGAGGTTCTTGAAAGGATAAAGAAAATTGGTGGTGAGGCGGAGGTATACAGGGCCGATGTATCCTCATATTCCCAAGTGGAGGATATGGTGAGTAAATTTTACAGGAAATATGGGAAGATATATGGCTTGGTGGCCAATGCTGGAATATACATCAGGAGGGATATAAGGGATATGTCCTTGGAGGATTGGCATAGAACCATGGAGGTTAATTTAAACGGTGCCTTTTATTTGGTTAAGGCGGCCCTTCCATATATGGAGAAAGGCTCCATAGTTTTTGTATCCTCCCAGCTGGCCTTCAAGGGCTCTCCCAGCAGTGTTGCTTACTCCGCATCCAAGGCAGGGATGCTTGGATTAATGAGGTCCCTTGCGCTTCAACTGGCGCCCCATATACGGGTCAATGCCGTTGCCCCGGGAACCATAGATACTGAGATGATAGCCAACTATACCCCCGAAAGAAGGGATAGAAGGGAGAATGAGATTCCCTTGGGGAGAATAGGTAAACCGGAGGAGGTGGCAAGGGCTGTTGCATTTCTTTTGGATGATGAATCATCCTACATTACAGGGGCAACCTTGGATGTGAATGGGGGCCTCTACATAAGATGAAGAAGATTTTAATTATTAGAACTTCATACACCCGAAGATGTTGCTCATATTTGATCTCGATGGTACCCTGATTGATACGAAGAAGGAGATATTTGATACGTTTAACCAGGCCTTTAACAATCTTGGTTTAAAATTAGATAAGGAAAAATTGGAAAAGTATGTGGGTTTGCCCTTGGAGGAACTGTTGGAGGCACTATTGGGTAAATATGATAGGAAGGTGGAGGAGGAAATAAGGAGGATATACTACGAGAACTATTACAGCAGGTCCAGGAAGATAAGGGTTTTTCCAGGACTTGAGGAAATTTTGAGGAGTAATGGATTCAAGAAGGCTATTCTAACCTCAAAAAAAAGAAAAACGGCCCTGAACGATCTGAATTATTTG
>CAYXLB010000042.1:0-8817 GCA_964465785.1 uncultured Thermoplasmata archaeon | reverse complement strand
CACATAATTTTCTGGAGCAAATAACTTTATTTCCCAATAATCCATTGCGTATCTATGCAAATAAATAAATACTTGAAATTGGCCGAATCTTTCCATGCGGAGAGAGTGATAGATGACATAGCATCCATATCTCAATTTCACAGGATCCAGGGCTCTCCTGGCCTGGTAGAGGCTGCGAGATTCGTTATGGATTCTCTAAATAATCTCGACATCTCTGCCATTTTATACAAAGAAGTATATGATGGTACCCGCGAATTTGCAAATTTTAAAGTGCCCATAGCCTGGGAGCTTGTATATGGAGAGGTGGAGATAGGAGACAGGAAAATAAGCACCGACAAAACTCCGCTTGTGGTTCTCGCACACAGCCCCTCCGGAGAGTGTGAAGGAGAGATTGTGCCCATCGAAAGGGACTCGGATTGGAAAAAGGCAAGGGGAAAGATAGTCCTTGTTTCTGAGAACTGGAGGGAGAATTACAAGAAGGCATGCCAGAGAGGAGCCATAGGCTATATTATTTATCGCAAGGGACTGAAAGATGCAATTCCCTACGTAGGCTTATTTTTGAAGAAAGAAGACCTGAAATGGGCCAATATTCCAGCGGTGGCCATACCCGAGACCTGGGCTATGGATATAATAAACAATAAAAGAGCGAGAAAGAAAGTACGAGGAAAAATAAGAGTTAAAACAAAGATAAAGGAGAAAGAGATTCTGCCAATAGTTTATGCTACCATAGGCAAGCCCCCATATCTACTCTTCTCTGCACATCTATGCCATCCTAGACCTGGAGCCAATGACAATGCCAGCGGCTCGGCGATGCTCATAGAGCTTGCAAGAAACTTGAGCAAGATGCATACTGAAGATTCTAGGCTGGGCTTTGCATTTCTCTGGATCCCCGAGCATTTTGGAAGTAGTGCCTTCGTGGAAAAATTTGCAAATCTAAAGGATTATTATGGAGTAATCAACCTAGACATGGTAGGCGGGGAGAGTTTGATGTACGTTAGGCCTCCCCTATCAAGGTTCTCCGTGCTATCTGGAGCTGTTGAGCTCTTCTTAGAAAAAGCCAATGCCCAGTCTTCAGATTTTGGTGGATTGCCGATTATCAAGACATCCACGCATCCATATCAGATGGGCAGTGACCACGATATTTTCAACATATTCGGCGTGCCTGCACTCACGCTAATCACCTGGCCCGATCCATACTACCATTCCAATGAGGACTCTGTGGACAAAATTCACAAAGACACTGTGGAGATTATAGGAAAAACCGTGCTTTCAAGTGCCCTATTTCTGGCTACTGAGAATTTAAATAGGTTTGCCCAGGCCTATAGGATGAAGTATCTGGGAGAGATAGGGATGCGGGGAAATACAAGAGTTGCAAAGCGGCTCGTTTTGCAGGGGCTTTGGAGAGATGCGCAGTATCTTAATATCAAGGGAGGAAAGGAGATGGAGAAGCATGCCTCCATCCTATGGCTAAAAAAGGGCATGGTACTCACAGATGCAATTAGTGAGATAAACAAAGAAAACTATCGAAAATTCATAAGAAAGAGAAGTAATATGGCGCTTCTTCATGAGCTTCTGATGCTTGGAGAAATACTATCGCTGGAGGATGCTATGGAGGCACTCAGAGAAGAGTACGGTTCTATAAACAAGAGAGAGTTGAGAAACGCGCTTGAATTGCTTGAGAAGGAAGGAATAATAAAAATACATAAAAAATAGGGAGAAATTATCTCCTTCTTTTTATGAGGAAAAACACTGCCGGAATTAATAGAAGTATCCCTAGATAGGAGAACTCAGGAATGGGCTGGCTCAGAGCATAGATTTGCACAGAGTATCCGGTGGTAATTAGCATCTCGTTGATCACACCATCATCATTGTAATCAAATTCGTTCCAAGGACTTATGATGGTTAAACCCTTGAAGGCAAATAGATCGGTAGGTGCAACATCGTTTTCAACCTTGCCGTTCCACATAACACTGCCATCCACTCCAGATAGCGCGCGCAGATAGGTAGAATACGTGCCCGCACTTACATTGTGGTAGTAAAGGCGAACTACAACATCGTTCGTGCCATCTCCATCAATATCTCCGAACAATAGTGCCTGAGCTGACCAGTGTGCATAATCATTATTATTTAGCTCAGAGTAAACGGAGGTGTTCCATATCTCACTGCCATCCTGGAGAGAAACGGCTGTGATATTCACATAAACATATCCATCATTGTAGTATCCTTGGATAACAACAGCATCTTGGAATCCATCACCATTAATATCTGTAATTTCCTTAACTCCTAGGGTACCAGGTTCTGGTAAAATAATATTTGTATAGCTCTTAGAGTAAATCAAGCTCCCGTCAACAGAGTTTATCGCTCTTATCTCAGCAGTATCCCCATTTTTCTCTTGGCCTATTAGATAGATATCCCAGATGCCATCACCATTTACATCATTAGTAGAGAGAAACAGAAGATATGCATAATCTGAAGATGGCACGTTCACGCTCCACACAGTTTGGTTATTTTTAACATCCCAGCAAACTAAGTAAGTGGCATTATCTATGAAGAACACTTCTCCATAGTTATCGCCGTTCACATCAACACTTTTCACAAGATCATGCAGATTGCTGGAAACGAGCACATTGGTGAAGATTGCAAAGTAGGGATATCCATTGGCCACGTAATAGCCCATAATATTGCCAGTGGAGCTTACAAAATACAGTCTCATCTCCTCATTCTGTGTTATGGTTGGTAGTGCTATATCTGTAGCTCCATCATTATCATAGTCAAATTGATAAGCTGAAGAAGAGCTCAATGCCTCTATGGGTGATGAACCCGTATATAAACCCTCCAGCTGCACGGACCATAGAAGCGAACCATCAGAAGCATCTATTGCATCCAGGGTTGTGTTGCCGACACTGGCCGTGAGATTTACAATGAGCACATCCTCATGGTCATGATGAAATCCCCATCCATTAAAACTTACCACATCAACGGTAAACGGATAAACGCTACTCATTGGAGATATAAGTGTTTTATCCCACACTTGGGCAAGGCTCTTATTCATCATTATTATCTGAAGCTCTTCTACTTGATGTCCATAGAGACTTCCTATATAGTAGCCAAAGTATAGAATATGCGGTTCACCGTTTATCTGCAAAACATGAAATATCCAGCCATAATTTGTTACTGGTATATCAACTCCCCCATAGTTTATCGAAGAAGGAATATCAATGCCTTTATATGAAATATTATTAAGAGAGGGGTACTCTACAGAATATATTGAAATATGCTTGTTGTTTGAGTGGTTTGCAAACACCATAAAATAATGTTCTTCTTGAACACTACCCTGGGTATCTAATATTGTGATCCCGTATAGGGTGGCATCCATTCCTACAGTGTCTCCACTTTCAGAGTATCCCACATCCATGAATTTGGTGCTTTTTAAAATCTCGCCATTGCTTCCATTGAGGATCATAATACCATAGGTATGGGCAGTGTAATTTTCCATCTCTACCATTATTTCAGCTTTTTGGTCACCATTTATGTCCTTGGTATACACAGCACTCATATTGTCATAGGCTTCTGGAATGTTTGTTGTCCACACTTCTTCAGGTGAAAACTGAACGGTAGTTCTAACAGTGCCCCAAGCCACTGTAGATAGCAAGAGAAGAGAGAAAATAGCTATTGCACCTATATACTCAACTCGCAACCTCATATATTCACCTCTATTAAGTAATGAATTAATAAATACAAAAAATTTGCGTATGTGCATATATACAAATCCGCAAAAATGATAGAGTCAATACTTAAATCCCCTTTTCCCACTGTTATCTCCACACAAAACCCGAGAACAATGCCCATAGGTTCAAGATATGAAAATTATTTATCAATCCTCATCTATCACCGCCTATGGAAAGAAAGGATTATCTCAAGCGCCTTGAACTGGTGAAGGAGCTCAGGGATATGGGCATCGATCCCTATCCTCAGAGCACTCCCATTACGCATTATATAGAGGAGATTGTGAAGGATCCTGATACCTTTATGGGGAAAAGGGTTGCAGTTGCAGGAAGATTGTACGCTCTACGCTTTCACGGCAAGGTGGCCTTTGGAGATCTCCACGATAATGGATTTAAGATTCAGGGATTCTTTCGCATGGACGTTCTTGGGGAGAAGCAGTATAAATTCTTGAAGAAATATGTGGATAGGGGCGATTTTCTCTGGATAAGGGGCGAGGTAACCCGTACAAAGAAGGGAGAGCTGAGTGTTCTGGCGGAGGAGATAAAGATTGCCTCCAAAGCCCTATACGATTTGCCCCACGAGTGGTTTGGTATAGGGGATGTGGAGAAGAGATACAGGCAGAGGTATCTGGACTTGATGTTTAACAAAAATGCATTTGACACCTTCATAAAGAGAAGCATAATTGAGAAAGAGATCCGCCTATTTCTCTGGGATCGTGGATTTTTAGAGATGGAAACTCCCGTGCTGCAGCCGGTTTATGGTGGTGCCAATGCCAAGCCCTTCAAGACCCATGTAAATGCAATAGACAGGGACTACTATCTTCGCATCTCAGATGAACTGTATCTTAAGAGGCTCATAGTTGGAGGCTACAACAAGGTATTTGAGATAGCCAAGGATTTCCGCAACGAGGATATTGATACAACGCATAATCCAGAGTTCACAATGATCGAGATATACCAAGCCTATGTGGATTACAACGATATGATGGATCTGACAGAATCTATGATAAAGCATGTGGCAAGGAAATTGGGGGTGGAAAAGGTAAAATTTGGAGAGTATGAGGTAGATCTCACCCAGCCCTTCAGAAGAGAGAAGATGCTGGATTTGCTTGCCAGAAGGGGCATTGATGAAAATACCAGCGATGAGGAAATCAAGACACTTTTAGAAGAGTACAAGATAAAGATGCCTCAGTACAACAGGGGTTTGGCTTTGGGTAAGCTCTTTGAGAGGGTTTGTGAAGAGGACCTTATACAGCCAATCTTTGTTATAGATCATCCCCGTGAGACCACTCCGCTCTGCAAATTACATCGTGAAGATCCCAAGCTAATAGAGAGATTTGAGTTGTATATAGGGGGTGTGGAGCTCGCCAACGGCTACACAGAGCTCAACGATCCGCAACTGCAGGAGAAATTCTTCAAGGAAGAGGCAGAGCGCAGAACCTTGGGAGATGAAGAGGCACATCAATACGATGAGGATTTCATAGAGGCACTGCGCTGGGGCATGCCACCAATGGGTGGAGTTGGCATAGGAATAGATAGGCTCACCATGATTCTTACAGGAAACACGAGCATAAAGGAAGTTATACTTTTCCCCATACTGGCTCCGAAGAAGTGATTTCTATGATTCCTGAAGAGTTTATAAAGTATGCATTCGAGGAAAGGGTCGAACTGATAAGAAAGATGCTTGAGGGAAAGTTTGACGATTCTATTCTAATAGGATTCACTAGGCACAATGCTGCCATAATAACAGCAGGTCCCGCAGGAATAAACGGCTCCATAAAAGGAGTGGGATTCATACATAAGGATGATTTGCTTCCAGAAACCTTAGAAAAGATGAGAGAAGAATTAAGAAGCCCCTACAATCCCATGAAGGCTGGAAGATTTCTTCTGGAGGAAATATACGTGCGTGAGAAGATAGATTTCACAAAGCTCATATCCTTAGAGCTTGCAAGAAAACACACCTGGAAAAATCTCACAGAGGGAAAGAAAGAGGCGACGATTCTCTTTTTCACACCTCCAAGCACATCCTATGAGGTTCGTTGCGAAGTTGAAATTCATACACAGGGTCCTGTATGGGAGTATGCAAATTCTCTCCATGACACATTTCACAGGCCTGAGAAGCCTAGGGACTGGAGTAGAACCCCCGCCTATCTCTTCAAAATAAAGGAGATCTACGATAACAGCGAGGATAAGATGGGCGTGAGGATTTACTGAGATAAGAAATCGAGAATTTTTTTCATATATTCCTCTTCATCCACCTGTATGCTGCGCACATGGGCACCTTCTGTTATCCACAGTTCCACATTTGAGGCAGCCTGCACAAATTCTTTTACCTCTTCTATTTTTATAAGCGGATCTTTCTTTCCCGCAATTATTAGAGTGGGCACTTTTATCTCCTTGGCAAATTTGAAGGGATCTGTGTTCTCATAATTTATGCCTGAAATGAGTATTCCAAAGGGTTTTATAAAGGCATATAACCATTCTGGAAGGTTTGCAAAGTACTTCAGCCCTCGCGCCCCGCTCTTATCGGTATTTATGTATGGGCTATCTGCAATTACCTTCTTCCCGAGACCCATGGATGCAGCCCTTAGAGCGAGGAACCCGCCCATCGAGTAGCCAATGATATAAATTTCCCTGCATCTCTCCCTGGCGTATTGAACCATCGCCTGAATATCTAAAATTTCTCTATCTCCCAAAGTTGTATGTTTTCCCTCACTCTCACCATGGGCTCTCAAATCCACAGCCAGCACAGAGTATCCTGCCTTCCACATTCTCTCTGTCATTTTGTGCATATACACTTCGTCCCACTTGCTTACGCTGTAACCATGAAGTAAGATAATGCATTTCTCACCACCCTTTATATGCCATCCCTTCAATTTCAGCCCATCTTCGGTTTTCAGCTCAATATCTTCATACTCTGCCCCGAAATCTCTGGGGGTCCAGGAGCCTATAAGTCTCTTTGGTGTTACGAGCCTGTAGGCAATATAAATGATGAAGAGAAGGAATATAATGAGGAACAGGGAAATTATGGAGAGAATGAGGATAAGCATACCTACTCCTCCAGATGTCTCATCCAAAGCACTAGGGGGATGGCGAGGAGCACTATAATAGCCGAGGCAGGAAACAGGGAACGATAATCATAGCCGCTCATCTTAACTATATATCCTCCAATTATTCCGCCGAGGATTATTGGTATGCTGCGTGAAGCCTCAAAGACTCCATAGTATCGACCATTGTATTCCTCCCTCTTGTACTTTGTGAGAAGATCTCCAATTACAGGGTAGGAGGCTGCAAGAAGCATTCCCCAGCCAAGTCCTGCAATGATGAGAATTATGAGAATATGCATGTACTCTGTGGCGAGAAGCCCAGTGAGGATGGATATGCCAAATATTGCATCCCCTATTATTATCGCTCTTTTTCTGCCTATTTTATCGTAGATTATCCCTCCAGGCAGGGCTGAGAACATGGCGGCAATGTTGAATATGCCCATCAGAAGAACTGCAGTTCCCGTTATTGCATGTATATTCTCATCTGTGGGAGCACCGAGAAGAATCTGGGCTGCTATTCCAACAAAAAACATGGCTATGAACTCAAATCCCATCCACCAGAAGGTTTGGGCTGTGTAGAATTTTAGCGTGTCTCCTTCTTTAAACATCTTAATCGCATACTCAACGAGCCCTTCCCTCATAACAGCTATTTTCTGAGTCTCCTTCAGTGGCTTTTCCTTAATTGTTGTGTAGGTAACCACAGAAGCCAGAGGGATGAGAATGGCACCCATCACAAAGGGATAGCTTGTGTTCATATCCCATAGGAATGAGCCGAGAATGAAACCTGTTAGGCTGCCAATCACCTCCAAAAGTGTTATTATGCCACTGGCCTTGCCACGCTCTCCAAATCCTATGAGGTCGGGCATAAGGGCTCGGAATGGGGCAGTGTAGAGATGCATTGAGAAGTAGAAGAAGGATATCATGAAGATGAAGAACTCAAAGGCAAAGCCCCAGGAATAGAGGAGGTATGCCATGTAGAGGGAGAAACCTGCAAGAAATCCACCGATGATAATGAATGGCTTTCTCCTCCCTGCACGGGTGAATATTCTATCGCTGTACCATCCCACCAGTGGGGGCACAAGGAGGCCCATAAATCCTTCAACCGCCAGAACACCACCCTTTATAACTGGAGAATCTGTGTAATAGCTTAGCAGGGTGAATGTAAAACCTTTATTTATTGCCCAGCCAATACTTCTGCTAAAAGCTAGAAAAGCTATGCCCAGCACTAAACCCATGGCAAAAGTGCTTGCTTTTTTCATTAGGTAGATGATGATTTGAGGGGATAAATAATTTTCCCAAAGATTAATAATAAAGGAGCATATTTCTATCTATGATTGGAGGAATTGTTTATGAGGAAAGAATAGTGTCCAAGGTGATAGCACTGACATTCCTCCTCCTAACCCTTTTAATGGTTATTCTCTTTCTATACCTTCTTTCCCTGCCTGGAGTGGATGAAGAAAGGGCAGCTCTCTTTTACCTCATAATAATAGCACTTCTAATTTTCATAGGCGTTAATTTTTCCGTTTTTACCGTAAGAGTTACCCCTGATAACCTTCTCCTCTATTTTGGAATCTTTAAAAAGAGAATTAACTGGAAAGATATAGAAAAATGCGAAATTGTAAACCTTCCCTGGACCAAGTTTGGGGGTCTTGGCATAAGGATCACAAAGATCGACGGCAAGATGGTCATGGCCTACATTGTGGAAAAAGCACCCAAATTAGCTCTTGAAGTTAAGGGCCAGAAATACAAGATGCTGGTATTCTCTACCCGCAAGCCTGAGGAGCTGATGAATATCATAAAGCAGAAGGTAGAATTGTACAGGGCATGATTCCAAGATTTTATATGCTGGTAAGGATTTACAATAACCATGCATCCCTCTGAGCTCATAAAGGGTGAGAAGAGCACCATCCTTGAAGGAAAGAAAATAGCCCTGGCTGTAACGGGCAGCATAGCCGCCGTTGAGACTGTAAAGCTTGCCAGGGAGCTAATAAGGCATGGATCCGAGATTTATCCCTACATGACCAGGGCGGCCTTGAAGTTTATAG
>CAYXLB010000041.1:0-8915 GCA_964465785.1 uncultured Thermoplasmata archaeon | reverse complement strand
TATGGGGAGATTGCTAAAAATAAGGAGATAAAAGAGGAGCTGCTGGATAAATATTCATAATCTCCCTATACTTTTCTTTATCTCCTCGGCCCTCCTTTTGAGAAGTTCGCTTAATCTATCCCTATCCTCTGGGTAGTCCCATTTTATCCATATCCAGATTAGGGCACAGGGTATCCAGAATAGGGAACCGATGATGAGCGTGTATTCATACGCTATGGCTCTTGAGTATCCCATGGCGATAATCCATTCTATAAGCGCACCGCCGAAAAGGGGCCCGATGGCCTTTCCCACGTTATCCAAGATGTTGAATAACCCGAACACGGTGCCGCGGTCCTCTGGGGGATTGACTTGGGATATGATCGCCCTCACATTGGGGCCGGCGTAGGAGACAAACTGGATGAGGAGGAATGAGTATATGATTATGAATATCCAGTCAAAGAGGGTTAATGAAGTGGAGAATGGATATAGGACCATGCCAATGGCTGCAACCATACCTATGAATATGGCAAGCCCTGTGATAACGGCCCTACCTCCCCTGCTCCTCCTCTCAAAATAATCTCCCGCAAATCCACCCAGCAGGCTGCCTATAACTGTGGATACACCCACAACCAATAGAACGAAGGTTGATGAGGTTTTATCCAGCCCCCTTGTGACCATGAAGAAGGAGATTAGCCAGTACATTATTACTCCCCAGGGCACGGTACCTATAATTCCCTGGGTGAAAATCAGTATGTTTGTCCTGGTCTTTAAAGACCTTTTCAAGGCATCCATGTTGATCCTGTACTGGTACTCGTAGCCCTCTTCTAAAACCTCCTTCAGTTCCTTTTCTCCAGCCCCCCTCTTTGGCTCGTAGGCAATGATGTAGAAGAGGGGTGCAAGGATGAAGTTTGGCACAGAGGCTATTATGAAGGGCAATCTCCATCCAGGGGTGAGGCCTGCAACGATCATTCCAAATAGTGTGCCGAACCCAAAGGCAGTCTCTATATACCCATAGCCACGCCCCCTTCTCTCCCCCTGGAACATGTCCGCGATGAGTGAGTATCCAATGGGGATTATGGAGCCTATGCCAATCCCTGTGAATAGACGCATTGCAAGCAGTTGCCAGTAGTTTTGCACATAGGCTGTTAAGAAGCATGGAATCTCTCCTAGCAAAACTCCTATAACAAGGAGCTTCTTTCTTCCCTTAATGTCCGATAAAAATCCCCAAACGATGGTCATTATTGCACTGGTGGCCACAAAGATGGTGGATACAAAACCCATCTTTGTTTCACTTATTCCAAATTCTGCCATTATCTGCTGATAATTTGGCGGCAGGAGGTTTTGGTCTGCCATAAGGAAGGCAGCCATAAGCACCAAGAGCACTATGGATGCTATTCGCCTATATTTATTCATCTTTTCTCCCTCCAACTTCTATATATAGCTTTATAGGCGTCCAGCCTTCTTTCAGGTATGGGTTCCCACCCACGGGCATCACTATTTTCCGCTAAGAAGGCATCCTCGCCATCCATATTTTCGATGAGCATATTTAGCCTCTTATTATCTTCATCCTCGGTCCAGATTCTCAGGGATTTATCGGGAGCCCAGGATGAGGTTTTGAGATAGAACTTCTTCCCGCTGTGCTTTATCTTTGTGGGGAGAATGATATCAAAATCTTTGATGAAGGAGATGAGAGAATCTATTTGCATAATCTTTCCTCCAAAGGGCATATAACCAAAGAATTCTAGGTCTGTGCCATAGAGCATGATATTTTTGAATCTTTTCAATCTCTTGGCTGATTTTTTAGGATTCATAAATGGAAACCTGCCCAATCCTAGCATTAGTGTTATGTTTACAGGTTGCCAGATGGGTATGCCTTCTATATTCTCTACTCCCTCCACAGTAGCCTTTCCTTCAAATACATAGTTCAAAGATTTTTTCAGTTTTGGCAATCCTTTTAGATAGTTAAGATATGGGCTCTTTCCATGGGCAGCATCTACCAGCTTCACATATGGAACTCTTGTATCTTTGAAAACCACATTGGTATTCTTTGAGAGTAGCAGTGCCTCACCATCCACGAATACATGCTCGTATCCCAAATCCCTAAGCATGGCAGGTAAAATTGGGTCGTAGGCAAGTTCTGGAGGCCAGAAGAGATTAGGTGAGAAATCGAAGAGCTCCTTCTTTACCTTCAAATCCCTCTCAATCTGTTCCCACATTCTCTTTAAGGGTAATAGGGGAAGTATGGCGTGGGTGTAAGAGGTACCTGTTAGAATTATGAGTTCGCTTTCGATACCCTCTCTTATAATATTTAGAAGCTTCTTTGGCAAGAGATTTAGAGAGAAGCCAGTGATGTTCAGGGCAAATGGAATATCCTCCCTTATCAATCTTGTTAAGGTGGGGATGTATGATTTTTCAATCACCTTATTTATCTCGCTTTTTGGGATCTCCGCATACTGCAGATTTGCATGAAATATCAATCCATACATCTTCCCACACCATCTGAAGGCTCCACTATGTAATACTTTGCATTGTGCATAAACCTTTTCTTATATTCCTTCAAAATAAATTCTCCCCTGTTATCCAACTCCACAAATAGGGCAATGGCAGAACCGCCAAATCCCGCTCCTGTTAATCTTGCACCCAATGCACCGTTCTTTACGGCTAATTTCACAAAATAATCCAGCTCTGGAGAGCTCACCCCATAATTCTTCGCTAGATCCCATTGAGCCTCCAGAAGCAGAATTCCCAGGGTTTCAATATCTCTGTTTTTCAAAGCATCTCTTGCATCCAGAACCCTCTGGTTTTCCCTCAGAATGTACTCCAATCTTATTTTTTCCTCCCCATTTAATTTCTCCAGATCACTTGGGGTAATTTCCTTGGATGCTCTCTTCCCAATTTTCTTGAGGGCAGATGTGACGATATCCTTTATCTCTTTGTATTTTGAAGAGGCAAGTTCCCTTCGTACCCCGGTATCGAATATGAGCACCTGCAAATCTTTTGGGAATGGTAGGTACTCATACTTAAGGCTCTCCGTATCAATGAATATGACGTGCCCCCTCTTACCTAGGGCTATTGCCATCTGGTCCATCACTCCGCAGGGAACACCCACAAACTCATTCTCCGCCTCCTTGGCTATGAGGGCCAAATCTCTGCGGGTGAGGTCCAAGTTATAGACTTCTTTGAGGAAATCCAAAACTGCGAGCTCTAGGCTTGCGGATGAGCTTAGTCCCGAGCCTATCGGCAAATTTCCGTATATTTTTCCCCTTAATCCCCCTACATCATATCCTCTTTTTTGCAGGGAGAAGTATATGCCTTTAACGTAATCCTCCCAACCTCCACTTCTCTCAAAATTCTTGGGTGAGAATCGCGCACTGCTTTGAAGAGCTTGGGAATATAAAACCACATCCTCACTTTTCTCCCCCTCCAAATAGGTGTAGAGATTTATAGCCATAGGCATTACATAACCTAGGGAGTAATCGGTATGCTCTCCAATGAGGTTTACCCTGCCTGGAGAGGCTATTTTCATAGGTAATCCTCTCTCCTAACAGCGTTTCTTATTTTTCCCTCAATGAAGAGCTTGATGTTTTCTGCAGCCGCTATGGTTAGCTCTTCCCAGAAGCCTTCGTAGGAGCCTGCACAGTGGGGGCTTAATATCACATTGGGGAGCTCCTCAAAGGGGTAATTTTGCTTGAACCCCTCTCCATAGTGCCACCAGGCATCCAAGGCGGCTGTAAAATTTGGATGCATCTTGAGATGCTCATACAGATCCTTCTCAACGATTATCCTTCCCCGGGCCACATTGACAAGAATTGCATTTTCCTTCATCATCTCCAATTTCTCCCTGTCTATCATTCCCTCAGTTTTCTTACTCAGTGGCAGGGCTAGCACCACAATATCCGAATTGGCAAGAAGGAAATCTATCTGCTCATTGGTGCCCACAAATATAAAATCTTCACAGAAATTGCATCTTCCACTACGGCTCACGCCCATAAAACGTGGATGGAAACCCCTCAGCATATGGCTCAGATCTCTAGCTATGTTTCCCAATCCAATGAGCCCGATGGTTTTGCCACGAAGCAGGCGACTTGGAATCATTTGCGGGAAATTGCCCTTTAGCATCTCGTTGTGCCTGTAGATTGTGAGTTTTAGAGCAGCGAAGATGAGGGCTACCGCATGCTCCGCTACCCCCCAAGAATTTGAGCCCGAATTGCTGCACACAACAACATCCTCCGGAATTTTTTTAAAATCAAAATGGTCCACGCCTGCAGAGAAGGCCTGGATCATACGCAGATTTTTCAATTTTGGGAGAATTTGAGCCAATTTTTTCCAGCTGTGTGCCAAAACGATTTCCACATCTTGCAGGAATGCATCATCTGCATCTTCCAAGCATCTCACATCGTGACCTTCAAGATGCCTTTTGAAGAGGTCAAATCTCTTGCATTGAAGGGCGAGGATTTTCATAGAAACCCATGCTCTTTGGGTTACAAAAAATTTCCGATAGGTGTTATTCCTTGACGAATAGAGGAGGTGCGAATATGAGCACAAGGAATCCTACTATCATCAGTGCAGCCCCCACGCCCAAAAGGTCTGCAAAGTAGCCCATGATTATTGCCA
This sequence comes from uncultured Thermoplasmata archaeon, assembly GCA_964465785.1. Classification (GTDB taxonomy): domain Archaea; phylum Thermoplasmatota; class Thermoplasmata; order Thermoplasmatales; family Aciduliprofundaceae; genus Aciduliprofundum. The sequence continues at coordinate 4,322 of CAYXLB010000041.1, read as the reverse complement.
GGGCTGCAGCCATAAGGGTCTTTGTTTGCGATTCCACACTCAATCCAGAGGCCATTATTCCGCTCTTGATCCTATCTGCTATATAGCCGACGTTCATAGGTCTTCTTATATTGTGTAGCACGTAAATTAAGAGATAGAGAATTATGGATAATATGAGCCAGTCTATGTGGTAGAAGAGCCCCGTGAGGATTATTATGATGGAGCCGATTATCAGGGTTACATTTATTGCGTGCCCAAGATTTCCAACCCTGTTCACAATCTTGTAAGAATTGCGAGATGCGTATGCTGTCATAAGGTATATGAAGAAATAGACTATGCCTATTACCACGGCTGTTCTCTCCTCCCCGCTCAAGAACAGGAATATGGGAAGTGCCAGGGCAAAGCTCTGCAAAACTGCCTGCAAGTAATCCTTTGTTGCCTCGTATGATGCTGAGAAAATTGAGGAGTTCATTATGGCCTTGAGGGCAATTTTGTCCTTGAACATCCCCTTGAAATCTCTCAAGGTCCGCTTGAACTGCTTTAATATTCTTCCCTTGCCTATCTCCTTGAGTATCTCCCCATCGAGCATCTTTGGATATGTTGCGAGATTTATGAAGTTGAATATGTAGGGAAGAATAGTGATTATGAAAATATCCCTGTAATTTCCCGTGTAAAACACGATCAATCCTGCCAGAAGTGCGTTGGTTGCAGAGCCCAGCTGGGAAAAGGAGCGGGTTGCACCGTAGTACTCTACCTTCTTATCGGATATCCCCTTTATTTTCAGATACTCCAGAATCATTGCCTTATGTGTCCCAGTTCTATAGGCATCTCCAAGGGCGTAGAGAACCATTGCCAGGGCAAAGAGCCAGAAGGAAGAGAAGAAGAAAAATATGGCGAAGGAGACTATGTATGAGCCCATGGACATAAGCATGGATTTCCTTCTACCCATGGCATCCGCATACACTCCTGTGGGTATCTCCAAGATGTATACAGATATCATTTTTATGGCAAAGAGCAGGCCAATTTCTGTGTATGTTAGTCCAGCATCTATGAAGAAAAGTAGAATAAAAGGCTCAAATAATCTAAGGTTCTTCAGAAACCCGTAGGCGGCAAATTTGTAAAACATCCTGTCCTTGGGTATCAATGCATGAAAATGCAATTAGTGATATTAATTATTTCCTGTCAGAGCCAGAGATAATAGTCTACCAGCTCTTGCACCTCTCTATACTCTTTTTTCCTTTTGAGAATTCTTCTTAGCGTCTTGTTCTCTCCCAGGTGTCCCGTTAGGGTGATGGCAAGAGATTTGTTCTCCTTTGCTATGGTGTATGCCCTGTATCTTATTGCGGCCCACTTGCTTTCCAATACGAAGATTTCAGATAGAATGTTGTTTATCTCTCTCCTTAATGCTTTAATCTTCTCCGTATCCTCATGGGGACTTACAAAATTCTGGTTGAAAGCGAGATGAATAAGCTCCTCTGGAGGCATTCCGTACCTTTTAGAAAGTTTCTGGATAAGTTTCTCTGCTTCCCCCTCTATATTGAATTTTTTCTTCTTTATTGAGCCTGCCCTAAGAACTATTGTCTCCATTTTTTCATCTCCTTCATAAACCTCTCGTTCTCTAAGCTTAGCTTATCCATCCACTCGACCATTCTAACTTGGTCTTCCTGGGCCTTTTCACAAAATTTAGTAAGATCTGCAATCTCTTCTTTCATGTCTCTCAATCTCTTTTGAAGCTCTTCTTTCTTTTTTTCTAGGGCCTTCTCATCATGATACTCTAAGAACCTTTCAAAGCTGCGAAGCTTATCTACCAAATATCTTTCGAACTGGTAATCTTTCATATACTTAATCTTGTCAAATTTCTCCTTATCAATTTTTATTTCAATTACCATAGGGACCACCTTTTTCCAAAAGGAGCCATCAGCCCTTTACGGGCGATTTAAGGTGGGCCCCATCACCTAGGCTTCTCAAATTAAAAAATCATATAAGTAATTATCGGAAATTTCCAAAATATAAAATAGAATTAGGGTATTGTGTGCTCATGAAACCAGGAGAGAACCCGCCTGAGGATGTTTATGTGTTTATCGAAGTGCCCAAGGGAAGTAATATTAAGTGTGAGTACGATTTTGAGATGAATGTTATTAAGGTTGATAGGGTTTTGCACACCGCCTCTTTCTATCCTTTTAATTACGGATTCATACCGGAAACCATGGAGGAGGATAACGATCCCATGGACTGTCTCATAATCTCCTACGATTCCTTTCCCCACGGCGTGGTTGTTAAGGCCATACCCATAGGAATGCTCGTTACTGAGGATGAGCACGGGGTAGATAGGAAAATCATAGCTGTACCGCATCCGGATGTAGATCCCAGAAGCGCCGATATTAAGAGCATCAAGGAGGTATCTCCAGGAATTCTTGAGCAGATAAAGCATTTCTTCCAGCACTATAAGGAGCTTGAGAAGAATAAGTGGGTAAAAATAGTGGGATTTGAAGATGTGGAAGAGGCAAAGAAGGCCATAATGAGGGCTATTGAGAGAAGAGAGAAAAGTATATCTCCCTAGAAACTCCTTTCCCTCTGTGGCAAAGATCAAGATATGTCCAGTTTGCGGAAGCACGAGAATCCATTATGTGGCAGGCATGATGACTGGAGAGAAGTACAGGTGCGAGGACTGTGGCTATATAGGCTCCCTGATTCTGGAGATAGATGAGAAGGATTATGAGAAATGGTTGCAAGAGCTAAGGGGGAAGAAGCATGGAAGTGGAGATTAAGGCAAGAGTTGAAGATTTAAAGGCTGTGGAAGAGAAGCTGAGGAGCATGGGCGCGAAATTCCTGCGTGAAGTTAAGGAGGAGGATGAGTATTTCAATCATCCTTGCAGGGATTTTGCTCACACTGATGAAGCTCTACGCATAAGAAACGATGGAACTTTAACCTACAAGGGGCCCAAGGTGGATAGGGATACAAAGAGCAGGGAGGAGGTGAATGTGAAAATAGGGAGCATGGGAGATGCTCGAAATCTACTTATCTCACTGGGTTTCAGACCTGTGGCCAAGGTTGTGAAGAGGAGAAAGTATTACAAAATCGATGCCTTGACAATCTCTTTAGATCATGTTTCTGGGCTTGGAGATTTTGTTGAGGTGGAGTGCATAGGGGAGTATGAGCCCTGCAAAGAGAGGGTAATGGCCATGGCAAAAGAACTAGAATTGAAAGAGTTTATAAGAGAATCATATCTGGAAATGCTCCTCAAAATGCAAAAATCCTAGAAAAACTTAAATATCGTGAAAGCATAAAATCTTGCTATGAAATCCGCCATTGTTATGTTACTTACTGGATTTCTGCTCCTGGCATCCCTTGGCTCTGCAATGGGCACCTGGCAGCAAGGAGAGGGTTGGGGGTACAAGTGGGTTATAGATAATGAAAGTGATTACGGTAACCACACCTTCAATGGAACAGCAACTGGAAAGGACGTACTCGGGCTTTATGTGGAATATGAAGGAGAGGATAATGGATTGCATAACTTCTCCTATATTGGCTCGTTCTATACCTATTACACCGTAAATGGAACATTGGTAATGAATACCCCACATACTCTTAAAGATACCTGGTATAACTCCTCTGGATTCTTCTGGATAAACTATGAGGGCTATATACTTTTGGAGAAATGTAATGTGACTGATATGTTTGGGAAGAAGCATATGGTATATGCAATAAAGGAGCAGTATATGCATATTTACAGTAAGGAGCCTTTAAGGTTGGATGTAGATATGGATACCAACACTTCCAAGTTATCTTACCATTACAGAGCCAACTATACTGGAAGCTTTGACATCACCTTGAAGGTTTTCTACTCTCAACCAGTTTCATACATTCCGATAAATTCCCCAGATACCATAAGTTACTATTCTAAGGTGAATTTTACAGGGCATGTAAATGCCAAGGCAACTGGCTATTCCTCCTTTAAGGGCCAGGGTGGTCTCCTGAACAAGACCATAGATATGAATAACACCATTGATAGGGATGTGAAGGGGAGTTTATCGGTTTTGGTCAAAATGGATGTTGATGGAAACAATGTGACTCGAGCATCCCTTCTGGAGGCACTTCCAACAGTATTTTCAGAGCTTCCGGGCATGTTTGTAGATCCGGAAAATTACATATCTTCACAACTGAGACTTCTATTCCTCTTGCCTAATGAAGCCACGTTTGACGGTGATTTCTACGAGAGCATTTATATGGGGCATTATGTGATTGGGTTACAGACGTACAAATCGGAGAACGCAACAAAGGATGATGTTGAGAAGATAAGAACGGAGGCACCGCAGATATACGGGCCTGCAGAGGCAGAGAT
>CAYXLB010000040.1:0-9173 GCA_964465785.1 uncultured Thermoplasmata archaeon | reverse complement strand
GAGGGATCATAGACATCTGTGGTTCCGTTGTTGTAGTAGAAGGAGTTGTTGTAAATCAAAAAGTTGCTTGAAGATGCAGATATCAAGCCGTACAATGAGTTGTTCGCAATAATATTGTTCCTCACAACCCCATTACCACACCATTGGAACCCTATGCCGTACATGGATGAGTTGGATAGGTTATTGTTTTCTACCAAGATGTTTTGAATAGCCATAAATCTCACAGATGCCATAGATGTATTGGTTATCGTGTTATTACTAATTGTTATATTACTTCCAGGACCTAGAACATCAACTCCTATGGTTGAATAGGACAAGGTGCAATTATCCACAGTTATGTAAGAAGATAAGAATAAGAGGAAATTGCTGTCAACAGTGTGAGATGAGGTAACATTGAGGATCTTCACATTCTCAGAGTACCCAACCATTATGGTATGTGTTCCTCCAGTGAGATCCATGCCTTCCAATACCACATTTCTCACACCTCCTAAGATTATCTCCCCTGCATCCTCCAATGATATCGTGGTATTGTGCATATCTTCATTTTTGTAGTAGTATATGGGCTTGCCCTCAAATGTATTGTTGGTTGGTATCTCCAAGGTGGTATAGGTAGTTCTGTCATACCATATTTCTATGCTTGAGCGCGTCATGGTGTTATTGTAGAATGTGAGGCTGCCAGAATGCTCGATAAATATGGCTTTTCTACCTGTAATATCAATCAATTTGTTGGAATCAAAGAGATCATTGTAGGTATTGTAAAGATAAAACCCCATCCCAGAATTTATGAATGTGTTGTTTATCGCCTTGATTCCACAGGGTGTGTGTATGTACACACCATATCCAGCACCTATGAAGGAGTTGTCCTTAATCAATATGTGCCTATCATCTGAATTTGAAGCCCACATCTCTATTCCAGAGTGTGTGCTTCCCGTACCCCTAAAATCATTCCCTACCACAGTCACATTAAGGGAGTCGTCCATGTAAATACCATAGGTATAATTCACGAACTTGTTGTTCACCACGGTGTTGTTCTTTGTATACATGAGCTTGATCCCATAATAGTTGGAGCCCGTGCAATTGTTCTCGCCCACCAGAGTGAAATCACTCCCGTCATGGAAGTACATTGATGTCCCCCCTTTCTGAACGATTTCATTGTGAAGTATATTCAGATGAGTTGACTGAGAAGCCTCTATGGAACTCCCTCCTGTGGAATTGATGAAATTCCAGGTGATGTTTAGATGTGCACTTCCCGTTGCATATATACCCTTCTCAGTGGAAGATGAAACGGTTATGTTACTCTCCATTATCTCCATATATGTGCTATCTTCAATGTAAACTCCATAGGCGTTATCAAAAGCTGTGATATTTTCCAATAACCCATTTGTGGTATTGAATAGCTGTATCCCCGCACCTGTGGAATAGGCAGATAGATATGTGGAATTGTGAACCGTACAATTTCTCACAACAAAGTACTTGGTGGTATTGCCTATGTATATGGCACTTCCCGATTGCTTAGCATCAATTTCCCAGTCCGATATTATATAGGGATCATCTTTGGTGCCCGACCCACTTATAACACCGTTGCCTGTGTGGAAATCTCCATCTCCGTTTATTCTTATTGGGTCACCACCTGCTCTCAAAATCAAAGAATCCCTTTTCAAGGTTTTTCCTTGCTCCGTACCTACTCCAAGAGAAAGCACTATGAGGCTACCTATCACCACTGCTATCACTATAGCCGCAATAAATTTCCCATACATTTTAATCTCCCCTACCCCCCCACACAAACTTATGTTTATGCAGAAGGAGATATGAGAATATGTATTTTGATTACTTAAAATTTCGCCTAAAATAGATAAAAAAGAGAGATTATTTGAGCATGGGCATCCAAATGCCCTTCTCCTTGGCCGTGCGTATCGCTATCTCGTAGCCTGCATCAGCATGCCTCACAACACCCAATCCAGGATCGTTATTGAGAACCCTCTCCAATTTCTTTCTGGCAAGATCAGTTCCATCGGCAACAATCACCATACCCGCATGTAGGGAATAACCGATTCCAACGCCGCCGCCATGGTGGAATGATACCCATGTTGCTCCAGAGGCAACATTGAGCATGGCATTTAATATGGGCCAATCGGCAATGGCTTCGCTTCCATCCTTCATCTTCTCAGTCTCCCTGTAGGGTGAGGCAACGCTGCCTGTATCATGATGGTCCCTGCCAATGGCAATGGGTGCATCAACAACACCCTCCTTGACCAGGTCGTTGAACGCCAAGCCAGCCTTCTGTCTCTCACCGTATGCAAGCCAACATATCCTGGCGGGCAATCCCTGCCATTTAACATGCTCCTCCGCCTTATCTATCCATTGTATCAAATGCTTATTGTCTGGGAAGAGCTTCTTTATCACCTTATCGGTCTCGTATATATCCTCGGGATTTCCACTTAGGGCAACCCATCGGAAAGGTCCAGAACCCTCGGAGAATAATGGACGGATGTATTCAGGTACATAACCCGGAATCTTAAAGGCATCTTCCACTCCCGCCTCCTTGGCCTGCGCTCTTATATTGTTTCCATAATCGAAGACCTTGGCACCATGCTCTTTAAACCATACCATGGCGGGCACGTGCTTCCTTAGGGATTTACGCACCTCCTCTAAATATTTTTCTGGATCACTCTCCCTCAGTTCTGCCGCCTCTTCAACAGTATAACCTGCAGGTATGTATCCATTAAGAGGATCATGCGCCGCTGTCTGGTCAGTGACGACATCTGGTACAATACCCCTCCGTGCAAGCTCTGGATAAACATCTGCTGCATTAGCCAGTAAGCCTATGCTCAATGGTCTACCCTCTTTCAGGGCCTCATCCTTCATTTTTAGAGCTTCATCCAGATCATCGGTCCAAGTATCGAGATAACCTCCCTTGAGACGCCGATCTATAGCCCACTTATTAACCTCAACTATTATGCCTACTCCATTGTTCATAGTGATCGCCAAGGGCTGAGCTCCACCCATCTCTCCCAATCCGCTGGAGAGAACCCATTTACCAGTCAAATCATGCTGTCCAAATTCCTTACGTGCCACGGCGTAAAGGGTCTCGTATGTACCCTGAAGTATTCCTTGAGTGCCTATGTAAATCCAGGAGCCTGCAGTCATCTGGCCGTACATTATTAGCCCTCTTTCTTCAAGCTCGCGGAAGTACTCCCAATTGGCCCATTTTGGAACGAGGTTTGAATTCGCTATAAGCACACGGGGGGCCCATTCATGGGTCTTGAAGACAGCTACGGGCTTTCCACTTTGAACAAGGAGGGTTTCGTCATCCTCCATCTTCTTCAATGTGTCAACAATTGCATCAAATGCCTCCCAATTCCTTGCAGCCCTGCCTGTACCTCCATAAACGATGAGATGTGCTGGATCCTTGGCCACCTCCGGGTCCAGATTGTTCATAAGCAACCTCAGGGGAGCCTCTGTTTGCCATGATTTTGCATTCAATTTTGTGCCTCTAGGGGCGTGAATTTCTCGCATAATTCTTCATGGCTATTTGGAATAAAAAAATTATGGCAATTCTTTTTAACTACCATACCTTAAGGATTTGTATGGAACTAAAAGCCACGGTGCAGATAGGAAAGGATGGAGTTACAGAAGGAGTAATAAAGGAGATTAGGCAGCAGCTTAAGAAGAGGAAGATAATCAAAATAAAATTCCTGCAAAATGCAGATAGGGATAATTTCAAGGAAAAAATTGAGAGCATTGCAAGGGAGACAAATGCAGAGATTGTTGAGATTCGAGGATTTACTGCTGTGCTGAAAAAGAGATGATTTTTTCTATTTCATCCCTAAGCTCCTTGTAGTTCTCCCTAAGTCCCTGAACTATGACCTTTGTATCGGATATCACAGGCATGAAATTTGTATCTCCATTCCAGCGTGGGACAATATGCACATGCACATGGCCTTCAATACCCGCCCCGGCAACTCTGCCAATATTGATACCTATATTGAACCCCTGGGGCTTCATGGCATTTTTTATGGCTTTAATCGCCAATGAGGTTAGCGCATAGAGCTCCAGAACTTCATCCCCCTTTAAATCTTCAAAATTAGCCACATGCCTGTAGGGAGCAACCATCAGATGGCCAGGATTGTATGGATAATTGTTCATAATAATGAAGGCATATTTCCCGCGATGGAGGATTAAATTCTCCTCATCCCTATCCTCCTTAGGAAATTTGCAGAATATGCATTCTTCCATTTTTTCCATACGCACATACTCTATTCTCCAGGGAGCCCACAACCGTTCCATGGGGCATAATGGCAAATCATTATTAAAAAGATAGCGATTATAGCCTATGCTCCTGAAATTCGCCTACGATGGAACAAAATTCTACGGGTATCAAAGGCAGAAAAACCTGCCCACGGTAGAGGGGGAAATTTTAAAGGTGCTAAGAAAATATGGAATTGCAGAAAATCTCAGAAGTGCTTCCCGCACTGATAGGGGAGTGAGCGCTCTTGGAAATGTGATACAAATAACCACTGATATGGAGCCAAGGAAAATAATTGGCATATTAAATTCCAACCTCCAATGGATTTATTTTCACTCCTTCGCCCCACAGGACATAAATCCCAGGCATGCGGAGAAAAGATGGTATAGGTACCATCTCTATGATCTCGGTTACAATCTCGATGCCTTGAGAAAAGCGGCAAATATTTTCAAAGGGGAGCATGATTTTCGCTATTTCACGAGGGCAAGAAAAAACACGGTGATAAGGATTGAGGATATTAAAATTGAAAAACAAGGACATATTATCCTCATAGATTTTTACGCAAGGAACTATCTCTGGAATCTCATAAGAAGAATAGTGGCTGCCATGGAGAAATATGCCTTGGGATTTGAATTTGGTGAGGAGGTGTTTGAAAGAAAATTTAACTTTGGCCTAGCCCCTCCCGAACCACTCATACTCATGGATGTGCAATACAAATTTCCATTTATCACCGTTGGCATTCCAAAGAAACTACGCAAAGATATGGCTATTAAATATTTGCAGGGCTTAATATACGCCTATTTAAGCGGGGAAAACTATAAATCATTTAAGTTTATTTAACACCCAATGAAGGAAATTGAAATTGTTGATGATCCTGAAAAGATAAAGATAATAATTGAAGATACAAGAACAAAGATTCTTCGCCTCTTGCGTTTTAGGGATATGACAATTTCGGAGTTGGCATCCATACTCAATAAGGATATATCCACCATCTTCAGGCACATAAAGAAATTGGAGGCTGCAGGATTCGTTAAGGTCACTGGGGAGAGGAGGCTTCACAATGTGCCTGAGAAAATATATGGTAGGACTGCAAGAACAATTTTCCTAGCTCCAGAGAGCTATGTAAAGGACGAGGCCATAAGAAAGATGAATAAGAAGAGGGTTGAAATTTTAGCCGATGCCCTCAATTCCTTAGGGTATGAGGTTAAAGATGTAAATGCATTATTTGACATTCTAATTCATCTTGATGAGCTAAGTATAAGGGAGCTGGAAAAGCTCGAAAAGGATGTAGATTGGGGAATATTGAGAAAGTTAGCTCTCCTTATCATTCTCCTGAAAATAGAGGATGAGGATCTCCAAAAAATAAGGGAAATTATAAAAACACCTAGTCCCCCATAACCTGCACCGCTACTCTCCTATTTCTTCTCCGCACATCCAATTCCACAAATACTATTTGTTGCCATGTTCCAAGTACCAGATTTCCATCCACTATAGGTACGCTTAAATCAGGCTTCAAGAAGGATGCACGTATGTGAGAATGCCCATTTCCATCGTGCCAGGTTTTTTCATGTTCATAATTTATTCCCCTTGGAAAGAGCCTCTCTAAAGCTGCGGGCAAATCCTTCTTCAATCCTGGCTCATACTCTATTGTTGTTATGGCTGCGGTTGAACCTATGGCAAATACCAGAGCTATACCATTGTGTATTCCAGATCTATCCACCACACTCTGAACCATGGGAGTAATATCTATGATATCTACCTCCCCGGATGTGCTTAGATTTATTTCCTCATAGTAATTCACTCACTTCACCTCCATTGCCAAATGGGTGGTAACTGTGCTAACTCTACCAAATTGTTCTATGAATCTGGCAGCCAGTTCCTCATTTGGGGCCTCAAAGACCAAAACAACATCGGGCTTTCCAAATATCTCCAGTTTTTCACGAATTTTTATACCTTCTGGAACCTTCATATTCTTCAAAAGATGAAATAGATCCGCAAACCTCTCGGGATTGGCCGTGGCAAACATTACGAATATCATAGAAATAGGGAAAATCTGGAGAAATATAAAGATTACTTAAGAAGCGGCTCTATCTTGAATTCCTTCTCCTCCTTTATCTTCTTCACAAAGAAATCAACGAATATCTTGTATCTCTTCAACCTATGCCTAGGCTTGCCGCGAACGCTGTGCCCATGCTCACCCTCCTTGAAAATAACTATGTATGCCTCTTTACCCTTGGATTTCAAAATATGATAGAACATTAAACTTTGATCCAGGGGACAGCGATAATCTTCCATACTGTGAATCAAGAGTAATGGGGTTTTTACAGCATCCGCATAAAACAATGGACTCAATTTCCTATAATTTTCATTCTCAAGGGGCTCATCGCCTATAACTTCCTTATCAAACCAAAGCCCTATATCGGAGAAGGCATAAGAGCTTAGCCAATAGGATATTCCATTCTCGCTTATGGCCGCCTTGAATCTATCGGTCTGCGTGATTGCCCAATTTGTCATATATCCTCCGTAGCTTATCCCCGTTATGCCTATTCTTTCCTTATCAACATTCTCATGCTCTATTACCCAGTCCAGACCTGCAAGTATATCCTTGAAATCCTCAAGCCCCGTGCGGTTCAAAACAGCCAGAGCAAAATCCTCGCTATAGCCTGTGGAGCCACGGGGATTGGTAAATATAACATAGAAGCCCCTATCTGCCATAAGCTGAGCATTGTAATGGAAATAGTAGCCATACATTCCCTTTGGTCCTCCATGTACAAATAGAATTGCGGGCATCTTTCTCTTTCCAGCACCCCTGGGCTTTATGTACCACCCATCCAATTCCATTCCATCAAAGCTCTTGTATTTGAAGTGATTGTGCTTTCTTGGCTTCAATTTCTTCAGAATCTCTGAATTATAGGAGGTGATTTTCTCCATCTCTCCGTCATAAATATACAACTCTCCCAGGTTAACATCATTCATCATCAAAATCGCGATTTTTCCATTGGTACTTACATCAAAGGAATAAACATACCAGCCATTCTCCACGATTCTCCTTCTCTCTCCCTTCTCAAACTTTTCTAGAACAACGCTACCGGCATCTGCCGTCACCGCATATACATTACCATCCAAGTCAACCTTACCTGAAAAATTCTCCAATCCATATTTGCTGCTAATGTCCCTTAAATCCTTTCCATCGTAGAGAAGAAGGTATGTATGCTCGGAGATATGCTCCATTTCCCTCTTGCCTAGGAAGAGGAGATATTTACCTCGTGAATGCACAGGATGGAAGGGGACATTTTCAAACATCCTTCTTTTCTTCCCCCTATAAACCATTATATCGAAGGACTTAAATGGATTCTCTCGGCGAGCAATTGTATAAACTATTTCATCCCCATACCAAAGTGCATTCTCCACATACATATCCTCAAATTCATCTATTGCAACTTCCCCCTCTGTATCGTAAATCTGAATCACATTTTTCTCCCCATCTCGGAATCCCTTGCCATTGAACCATACGGGGATAGAGTCATCGTAATAAAGATCCTCATCCTCAAGCTTCTTTGAATATAGAATCAGAATCTTGCGAGAGTCCCTATGCCAATCCATACCCATTATATTCTTAGCCTCTATCAAACGTTTTGAGGTCATTGTTTCTATTTCCAAAAGATAGAGGTCACTCTTTTTCTTCTCTTCATCCACACGTAAGTAAAGCATCTTCTTACCATCTGGGGAGAATTTTGGCATGGATGCATCCTCCACATATCTTCGCTTTCCATCCTCCAAGCCCTCTATGACAAGGGTGTTCTCGTATTTGTTTTCCTTCATATTTACCTTTCTGAGAACATATGCAACCATATTGCCATCATTTGTTATTGCAACATCTTGCAGGTAGGAGAATTTTGCAAATGTATCTTCCTTCCACCTCATATTAATCGCCAGGGGGATATGCGCTAATCCATATTTATTTCTTCTCAACACTCCCTGGTTGCTACAATATTTGCACCGGTATCTAAAACATTTTCCACTATGATATCTCCCCTTTTCACAGGTGCGGAGACCTCCAGATTTGCTAAGAGTTTCATAATGTGAGGAATTTTGTCCTTAGATACAGGCCTATCGGTTTTCACCGAGACAACTGGATACTTACCATTTTTAACCCTAATGACACTCATCAACACCCTTTTTGGTTCGAATATTTCACTGCGAACCCATTCCTCACCCCTAGAACATCTGCATCCGTGAATTTTCAGGTTCCCTTCATCCAATTCCGCTTCTATATAACAACCCAAGGGGCAAACTATGCAGGTAAATCTGTAAATCTTAGACATCACCTCACCTCCAGGGTGAGTTCTTCTATCTCAGGAGGCATCTTTTCTTTCCCAAGCCTAATTTTGATCATCTCTGAAGGCTTCACAACGGGATATCTTATCCTGTAGCCTATCTCCCGGAATTGCAAAACGGCATTCTCCTGAGGTTTTTTAACCCTTACATAAAAAATAATGTCCTTCTCACCGCTTATGTACTGGGGTACCACAAGCCGTAAATTTCCATCATTACGTATTTGAATCTTACGTGACGGAGCATGGATGCCTTCCACATATCTCTTTGCAGATAGGGCTGCAATTTCTCCCTGCTCCACCACATAGTCCACAAGGTCATTTATTAAAAGAGCATTGCCTGCCACAAAGATGCCTGAAATATTGGTCTCAAGGTTTTCGTCCACAATGGGGCCCCCAGTGGCTCCGTCTATCTCCACCCCTATTTTTTTCAATAACTTAATCCTGGGCAGGAGTCCCGCAGAGATTATTACCGTATCGCATGATATATCAAATTCCGTACCCGGTAGAGGTTCTAAATCGTCATTCACCCTTACTATTCTCGGGGGGGGGGGGGGGGGGGGAGGGCGGAGAGACGGAAGACGGGGGGGGGG
>CAYXLB010000039.1:0-9185 GCA_964465785.1 uncultured Thermoplasmata archaeon | reverse complement strand
TCCTGCCGGCGGCGCTACTTTTTCCATGGGAAAGTTCTATATATCTCACCCCCATATTTCTAAGAGGTGAAAAAATGTCAGGCTGGGGAAAGTACATGGGTGGAAGTGTTCTAGTTATGATAGGTGATGTATTTGCCATTGTTGGTGTTTTATTGATTATTGGAACGCTATGGGAATACAACAGGGGAATGTTGCTTGGAGGAATAGCTCTTATCATAATAGGCGTGATAGTTTCCCTTCTAGGCATTTCTATCAGAGGAGAGAGAAGAGAACCCCCACCAGTGAGATATTGATATATGGTAAAATTTTAATATCGCTGCTGTATTTACCATCTCGCATAGCCCCGTGGTGTAGTGGTCAAGCATCGGGGACTCTGGATCCCTGGACGGAGGTTCGAATCCTCCCGGGGCTGCTACTTTTCAATTTTCGTCATGATTTTTACGATACCCGTGATATGCATTATCAATGCAAGAAATCTTTATATTCCTTGCTGCGATTTCCCCATGCCTAAAAGAATAAGGTGATAAATATGAATGCAAAGGAATATGTGGAAAATATAATAGAGAATGTGAAGGCTAAGAACCCGGCACAGCCTGAGTTCCATCAGGCGGTCACCGAGGTGCTTCACACACTGGTACCAGTTATAGAAAAGAACCCCAAGTACATGAAGCATAAGATTCTGGAGAGAATCGTGGAGCCAGACCGTGTCATAATGTTCCGTGTAACTTGGGAAGATGACAACGGAGAGATTCAAGTGAATCGTGGTTACAGAATAGAGTTCAATGGAGCCATTGGCCCATATAAGGGAGGTTTGAGGTTCCATCCAACAGTCACTCTTGGCGTTTTGAAGTTCTTGGGCTTCGAGCAGATTTTCAAGAATGCCCTAACTGGCATACCCATGGGCGGTGCCAAGGGTGGTTCTGACTTCGATCCCCATGGTAAGAGCGATGCTGAGGTTCGCCGCTTCTGCGAGAATTTCATGATGGAGCTATACAGGCACATTGGTCCAAATACTGATGTTCCCGCAGGGGATATTGGAGTTGGCGGAAGGGAAATCGGATACCTATTTGGTGCATACAAGAAGATCGTGAATCGCTGGGAAGGAGTTCTCACTGGTAAGGGTCTCAACTGGGGTGGCAGCTTGATAAGGCCTGAGGCAACTGGTTATGGTGCCACCTATTATCTCGTTGAGATGCTCAAGAGATTCAAGAATAAGAGTGATCTTAAGGGTTATAACGTTGCAATCTCCGGTAGCGGTAATGTGGCTCAATTTGCCGCCAAGAAGGTTACAGAATTTGGTGGTAAGGTTGTGACCCTTTCAGATTCAAAGGGTGCAATGTACCTGCCAGATGGTATAAATGATGAGATATGGAACGCAGTTTATGAGACGAAGGCCATAAGGCATGGCCGTCTCCAGGAAGTGGCAGAGAAGTTCGATCTCCCATGGTTCCCCGGTAAGAAGGCATGGGAAGTTGCAGCCAAGGAGGCTGGTGAGGTGCATGTGGCATTCCCAAGTGCAACCCAGAATGAGATAAATGCAGAGGATGCGAAGACTCTAATCAACGCTGGTCTTATTGCTGTTGTTGAAGGCGCCAATATGCCAAGCACGCTGGATGCAATCAACCTGTATTTCGAGAACGATGTGCTCTTTGGACCTGCCAAGGCAGCAAATGCTGGAGGCGTCGCAGTGAGCGGCCTGGAGATGAGCCAGAATGCCCAGTTCACCTACTGGAGTGCCGAGGAAGTGGATCGCAAGCTCCACCAGATAATGGTGAACATATTCAACACAGGCCTCAAGTATGCAGAGAAATACGACAAGCCAACAAATCTGCTCCTTGGATCCAATATTGGCGGCTTCGTAAAGGTTGCAGATTCTATGATCGATCAGGGTATATACTAAACCCTCTATTTTTTTATTTTTAAAAAGAAAAAATTAATCGTAGATCATTTCTTCTTCCATCTTGCGCAGATAATCCACGGATCTCTTCACATCTGCAAATAGCCTGTTCACCCTTTCAATGTGCTCCCTCTGGATCTCTTTCTTCTCGGCTATTTCCCAGGCAGGAGCGAGGAGCTGAATTGCATATCTAAGAGATGCCTTCTGTCCTATTTCTACCAGGAATTCTAGGGCATCCTTAGAGATCTTTATTCCCTCCTTCTTAGCCCTGGTGGATATTATGTCCTTCATATCCTCTGGCTCGTATTTCTTTGTTGTTATAACCAAAAGCCTATCAAGGAGGTCAAGGGGCATCCCGAAGGGAGACTTTATATCGGTTCCCCTTACAGTCGTTATACCCCTGTTTGTGGCAAATATGATTATTGGGGATAGCTCCTGCTCCATAGCCTTATTTAGAAATGCATAGGTCTCAATATCCAGCATAGAGCATTCATCAATGAAGAGAACGCCTGGAATAAGCTCCGCACGTCCCTCTTCCACAAGCCTCTTCACCTGCTCATCAACCCTCCTCCTTATGTCCTCGCTTATCTCCTTTCTCTCGGAGAATCCGAATAGGAGGGATGCAAGATCCATACCAGACCTGCTCTGCATGAGATCTAAGTCATTCAGAGTTAAGGTATACACGAATTCTTTCTCCTTGAGTACTGGGCCATCAGGAATATCCATAACCCTCTCAGAGGATAGATCGTAGCTCTTTTCCTCAACAGCATCCTTGGCAATACCAATTTTAACCACTCTTCCACTATCTGCATCTATCTGAATTATATCTCCTTCGTCGATACTTTGCTGAAGTATCTGCATCGCAAAGCTCTGATCCATCTTCAATCTCTTCTTCTCCTTCTTCGTTTTAAGGGTTATGGTTGCACTGGCAGGTATCTTCTGGTATGGGTTGTAGGGATGCTGCATATACTCCATACTGAGGCTCTCAACCTTTCCCTCATATATATTGCGCATCTCGTGAATACGAACACCTATGGCCTTCCTCAGGGTTTGTGTGAGAAATTCAGTCTTTTTAACCTCGCTACTGTATATCTCACTACCAGCAATATGCACGAAGGGAACATCCTCACCGAGTTCCTTGGCTATCCCTATTGCAAGGGCAGTTTTACCGCTTCCAGGTGGACCTGCTATGAGGATAGCATTTCCAGCAAATTTACCCTCCTTTATCATGCGAACAACAATACCTGCAGCCTCCCTAGCCTCAGTCTGCCCAACCATTCCATCCGCCTTTCTAATGGCCCTGTAATTTTCATCAAGACCAAGCCCAAGGATATGAGAATGAGCAGAAATCCTTTCCCACTCCTTCATTTCTGCGATCTCCATGGGCATCACCTCGAAATTTGTGAATTTATTCTTCTATATAAGTTTTTCTAATAGATGAAATTTTACATAATCTGGAATAAATTTTTATACCTTAATTTCTACGCAAAAAAGTGTTTGAGACCTTGCATCCAGTGATTCAGAAGGTTTTGGAGGAGAAGGGCATATTCGAGCCCACGGAGCCCCAGAGGAAGGTCATACCATACATACTGGAGGGAAAAAACGTTCTCCTCATATCTCCCACGGGAAGTGGAAAAACTGAAGCTGCTATGCTCCCCATATTTCACAAGATAATAAATGGGGAATATGGAAAAATTGCCTGCCTCTATATCACGCCCCTCAGGGCGCTAAATAGGGATATGCTAAAGAGGCTGAAAGATTTTGGTGAGAAATTGAATATAGATATTGCTGTAAGGCATGGGGATACGCCCCAATCTGAGAGAAGGAGATTATCCCTAAAACCTCCCGATGTCCTCATAACCACTCCAGAGACCTTTCAAATAATGTTCTTGGGAAGGAGGCTGAAGGAGAGCTTGAAAAATGTGAAATTCGTAATAATAGATGAGGTTCATGAGCTCGCTGCAGATGAGCGAGGGGCTCAGCTTGCCGTCGCTCTTGAAAGGTTGCGAAAAATGACAGATTTTCAAATCATAGGGCTATCTGCAACTGTGGGTAATCCAGAAGAGATGGCCAAGTTCCTATCACCAAGTGAGGAAATTGAGATAGTGGATGTGAAGATTTATAAGAAGATAGATGTCCGCGTTAAGGCTCCAGAAAAGAGATACGAAAGGGAAGCTGAGATAATGGGAAGCGATGTTGAATACGCCTCCACCCTAATGGAAATGTGGGAGACCATCAATAGACATAGGGCAACCTTGGTTTTCACAAATACACGGTGCACGGCTGAAGATATTGGTATGAGGTATCATCTTCTTTTTTCCGAGCCTTCCATAGAGGTGCATCACGGTTCCCTTAGCAGGGAAGTTAGGATCGAGGCTGAAGATAAATTTAAGAAGGGAAAACTAAAGGCTCTCATTTGCACCTCTTCCTTGGAGCTTGGGATAGATGTGGGCATAGTGGACTTCGTTATCCAATTTAACTCCCCTAGACAGGTTACAAAACTCCTGCAGAGGATAGGAAGGGCCGGGCATAGGATAGATGAGGTTTCAAAGGGAATAATATTCGCCCATACCCCCATGGAAGTGTGGGAAGCCGGGGTTATAGTTTCCATGGCACATCGTGGCATGGTTGAGAAGATAAAGATGAGGGAAAATCCCTTCATGGTTCTTGCAAATCAGATAGTGGCCATGGCCAATAGTGAGGGGACAGTAGATGTAATGGATGCATACAATACTGTAAAAAGAGCCTATCCATTTAAGGATTTGAAGTACGAAGAATTTGAAGAGCTTTTGGAATTTCTCAAATCTCTTGGAAGGATATGGTACGATGGTTTCAAGTTCGGAAAAACCCGAGGAGGCAGGGAGTACTTCTACGAGAATATATCCATGATCCCAGATGAGAAAACCTACAGGGTTGTTACCATCAGGGGAGATTTTATAGGAACCCTAGATGAGAGCTTTGTATCCTCCTTGAATCTCGGAGAGAGCTTTGTTATGAAGGGCATGGCCTGGAGGATACTGGATATTAAGGAGGAAAAGGTAATTGTGGAGTATATGAGGGACATAGCCATGCCCCCATCCTGGGTTGGAGAGGAGATCCCAGTACCCTATGAGGTGGCCTCTGGAGATGTTGATTACAGATATCTCAATGAGGCTGCGAGAAAAATGCTTGAGAAATGGAAAATGGATTGGGGTAGGGAGAAGATGGTTATAGAGAAGGGTAAAGGCATAATATTTATAGGAGTTAAGGGAGGTACAAAGGCCAATTATACCTTGGGTTTGATTCTCTCCTCAATATTTTCACAGAGAATTGGTGAAAGTGTAGAATTTTCAATCTCCCCTTATCATATTGCCCTCTTCAATCCCCATATAAATGTGGATTACCTTGTGGAAATACTCAAAAAACTGAGGAATGTGGAAGGGATAATAAAGATAGTGGCCAAGAATTCAAGGCTTTTTAACTACATATTTATCCATGTAGCAAAAAAGATGGGGGTAATAAGGAGGGGTGCTGAGCTTAAGAGAATCAGAATTGAAAAGATAGTAGATGCATACAGGGGAACTATTCTTTACAGGGAAGTTTTAAGCAAGATGATGCACGATTATATGGATACATGGGTCGTGGAAAAGATACTTGAAGATTTGAGAAATGGAAAGATGAAGATAGAGATAAGGGAGCTCAGCGAGGATGTCAAGGAACTCTTGGAGGAGCATGGTGATTTAGCCTCGCCAATCTTGGCCACAAGGCCTGTAATTGAGGCGGTGCACAGGAGATTGCTAAATGAAAATATGATTCTCGCCTGTCTATCCTGTGGGGGAAGCATGCATATAAAGGTAAAGGATTTCCAAAAACCAGTTTGTCCGTTTTGCGGTAGTGTGCGCGTAACCCTTTTAAAACCCTATGAGGAGGAGCTTGTGAAAATAATAAAAAAGAAGAGATTCAGTAGGGAGGAGAGAAGGGAGCTGGATAGAATGATGTCCATATCCCACCTTCTGAGAAGGCATAGGAGAAATGCCGCCCTGGTCCTAGCAGGGAGGGGGATTGGATTGACCACGGCAGCAAGAATTTTGAATATCCCCTATAAGGATGAGTTTGAGCTTGTGAAAAGGGTTGTAAAGGAAGAATTGAAATATGCTAAGAACAAACAATTTTGGGATTTGAGATAAAAAGTTAATACCCCTTTGCATATATCCCTCTATGAACATTGAGCCTGGTGACTATGTTGAGGTTAAGACCAAGAAGGGAACCTTTAGAGGTATTTTAATGCCAAAAAATAAGTTTAGTGATGAGAAAATCATTATCTTGAAGTTGGAGAATGGTTACAATATTGGTTTGATTCCGGAAGAGGTGAAATTGATTAAAAAGGCTGAGAAGACTGAGAAAAGGAGGAGAGTAATAAAGGGCTCGAAGGATCTGCCCACTATATCCCTAATAGGCACGGGGGGTACAATAGCAAGCTATGTGGATTATAAAACTGGTGCCGTGCATCCAGCCCTCACAGCCGAAGATCTTATTTTCTCCGTACCTGAAATAGAGGAGGAATGCAATGTAAGAGCCACTGTGCTCTTCAACATCTTAAGCGAGGATATGCGTCCTGAGTACTGGACAAAACTCGCTAGAAAAGTAAAGGATGAGTTAAAGAAATCGGAGGGGGTTGTCATACCCCATGGAACAGATACCATGGGGTATTCTGCGGCTGCCCTTTCTTTTATGTTTCAAAAACTTTCTGGACCTGTGGTCTTTGTTGGTGCCCAGAGAAGCAGCGACAGGCCAAGCAGTGATGCCTATATGAATCTCCTATCTGCAGTTAAGGTTGCCAAAAGTGATCTTGGGGAAGTGACAGTTGTTATGCATGCCACAACCAGTGACGATTACTGCCACATACATCGCGCCACGAGGGTAAGGAAGATGCATACATCCAGAAGGGATGCATTCAAAAGTATAAATTCACCGCCTTTAGGAGAGGTGAGAGGTGGAGAGGTAAAATTCTATGGGAAATATTTCAAAAAGTGGGATGAAGTGGAATTAATGGATGCCATGGACGAGAAAATAGCATTGATATATTATTATCCTGGTTTAAAAGAGGATGTTTTTGAGAGGATGATTGAGGGGATGAACGGGGTAATAATTGCAGGTACAGGTCTTGGCCATGTTGGTACGCATTTGATAAGGAGTATAAAAGATGCCAACAAGGATGGTGTTGTTATAGGAATGACCTCCCAGTGTCTATACGGAAGAGTCAACCTGAATGTTTACTCCACAGGTAGGGAGCTACTTAAGGCAGGTGTGATTCCCCTGGAGGATATGCTGCCAGAGGTTGCTTACATTAAATTAATGTGGCTTTTGGGAAATTTTGATGCAGAGAAGGCAAAGGAATTGTTACCAAAAAATCTCAGGGGAGAGATCTCTAGCAGGAGGCTGATAACATGGTAAAATGTGGGTTGGAGATACATCAGCAACTTGCCACCAAGAAATTGTTCTGTGGATGCGATTCCAAGCTGAGCGATAATGTTCTATTTAAATTCGAGAGAACATTAAGACCAACCCAGAGCGAACTTGGAGAGATTGATAGGGCTGCCCTAGAGGAGAGCCTCAAGCATAGAAGATTCATATACGAGGCTACAGATAATTCCTGCCTTGTGGAGGCTGATGAGGAGCCACCCCATGAACTGAATAGGGAGGCCCTTGAAATAGCCTTAAAAGTTGCACTTATGCTAAATGCCAAGATAGTGGATGAAATACATGTGATGAGGAAAATAGTGATCGACGGCTCCAATACATCCGGTTTCCAGAGAACTGCATTAATTGCGGTGGATGGATATCTTGAAACCTCCTTTGGAAGGGTGAAAATACCAACAATATGTCTGGAAGAGGAGGCCGCAAGGAAAATTGAGGAGAAGAACGATTATGTGGTGTATCGCCTTGACCGATTGGGCATTCCCCTTATTGAAATCTCCACATCTCCAGATATGAAGGATGGAGATGAAGTAAAGGAGGTTGCTCAGAGAATAGGATACATATTAAGGGCCACCAAGAGGGTACGCCGTGGTGTGGGAACAATAAGGCAGGATATAAACATCTCAACCGGGCAAGGAAGGGTAGAAATAAAGGGTGCTTCAAAACTCAACATGATTCCTAGATGGGTGAATATGGAGATAGAGAGGCAAGAAACGCTCAAGGAAATTGAAAGGATATTGCGGGAGAGAAAAGCTAGAGTGGATGAAAAAATATATGATTTAACAGAAATATTTAAGGGCACAGGATCCAAGATAATCTCAAGAATTCTCCAAAATGGGGGAAAGGTTCTGGCCATAAGGCTTATTGGTTTTGCTGGAACATTGAAAAGTGGAAAGATGAGACTAGGCAGAGAATTTGCTGAAAGGGTTAGGGTAATTGGAATAAAAGGGCTCTTCCATGGTGATGAACTGCCAAATTACGGAATAAGCCAGGAAGAAGTTAATAAGGTTAGGGAATTTTTATCCCTAGGTGATTTGGATTCC
This sequence comes from uncultured Thermoplasmata archaeon, assembly GCA_964465785.1. Taxonomy (GTDB): domain Archaea; phylum Thermoplasmatota; class Thermoplasmata; order Thermoplasmatales; family Aciduliprofundaceae; genus Aciduliprofundum. Next base: position 788 of record CAYXLB010000039.1, on the reverse strand, counting down.
TTCGTACTCATAGCTGAGAAGGAAGAGAAGGCCAGAATGGGTCTGGAAAAGGTTATAGAGCGTGCTAAAATGGCCATGCAAGGGGTACCCAATGAGACACGGGGACCGAGAGATGATGGCACCACCTATTACCTACGCCCCCTACCTGGTGGGGCGAGAATGTATCCCGAGACGGATATACCTCCAATAAGAATTGAGGAGGAGTATGTTGAGAAATTGAAGAGGAAACTTCCTCCATTGCCCGAGGAGAGAGCAAAGGAACTGGCAAGTATGGGGATTAACGAGGAACTTGCCTGGCAGATAATTCATGAAGGTATGGACGATATTTTTGAGGAGATTGTGAAAAGATATGGATATCCCACCATTGCGGCTAGGGCAATAATAAATGGTTGCGAAAATATCGATTATATGAAGATATTTGATGCCCTGAATTCTGGAATGTTTGCAAAGGAGGCAGTGGATGAAATCGTGCAACGTGTATGCAACGGGGAGGATCTAGACGCTGTAATCTCTCTATTTTCAGAAAAAATAGATGTTGATGCAGTTATAACAAGGATCATAGAGGACAAAAAAGAGCTTATAAAGGAGAAAGGAGATAGGGCCTTTAAACCCTTAATGGGTCTGGTTATGAAGGAACTCCGTGGCAAGGTAGATGGGGAGGTTGTTGCTAAGAAATTGAGGGATAAAATAAAGGAAGTGTTAGAGAAAGAGCAAATTTAAATATACTCATAACTTTGCTGTGTTATGCTCATAGCCCTTACGGGAACACCGGGTACTGGCAAAACAGC
>CAYXLB010000038.1:0-9359 GCA_964465785.1 uncultured Thermoplasmata archaeon | reverse complement strand
ATCTACTTACCTAATAGCAAATCGTTATTCTCTGACTCCTCTCTTTTACATATTCCAATTTCTCGTACCTTTCAATTTCATTCTCTTCTTCGTTCTCCTCGTCCCCTGGAGCATCAGATGGGTTGTGTATTATAAAGAGGCTGTGGAGGATCTAAAGGATCCCATAAAGGGAAATTTCTATGTAACCCTCGGTATTGGAATGCTTGCCCTATCCACCAATCTCTATTTCATGAATCTCAGGGACGCAGCCTACATTTTTTGGATTGCGGGCACCCTGGCGGTGCTTGTAATTCAAATTACCCTCATGTTCCTTACCTTTGTGGGCAGGAGGGTGCGGTTAGAGCATATAAATCCAGTATGGTTCCTGAGCACAACTGGATTTTTATTAATCCCAGGAAGCGGTGTGGTCATCCTCTCCCTGGGAAATTTGAACAGCTACCATCTCCTTGTCTTCGATTTTGCCTTCGGTACGGGTTTCTTTCTTTATCTTTCCCTCCTCTCCATATGGCTCTACAGGTTCATACTCCACCGCCCCCTAAAGAGCTCCAGGATTCCGCTTTTCTGGATAAATATGGGCCCCATAGGCGCCGCCCTAACATCCCTCATTACCTACTTCCATCTCTATCCAGATGAGGCAGGCATATCCCTGTTTTTCTCCCTCCTATTTCTCGGTTTCGGAGCCTGGTGGTTCATAATGTCAATCCTCGTGACCCTCTACTACATGAAGAATTTGCATCCCAGCTATCGCTCTGTTTGGTGGTCCTTCACCTTTCCCCTTGGCCAGTACCTGGTGGGCATATTGTATCTCAATACCCTGCTTAAATACCAATCAATTGAGCAGTTTTCCCTCCTCCTCTATACCATCCTTTTCTTCCTGTGGTTCACCAACGGGATATTGACATTGGGAGCCCTTACCCTCAGAGGCTTCCATGAGCTCCAGAGGATTGAGTGAAAAATTAATTATAATTCAATTCTATGGGGTATTGGTGTTATGAATGGATCCGAAGCAGATCATGGGATACTACAAGATAAGGGTTGAGGATTATCTGAGGGAATTTTTCAAGGAAAAGAAGAACTTGGAGCACTGGAGCTCCAAAGAAGCCTGCGAGATTCTGGAAGAATATACACTTAGAGGAGGTAAGAGGATCCGTGCAATTTTGATGATCGTGGGTTATAAGATGATGGGGGGAGAGGATGAGGATGAAATAATAAGGGCCTCCTCTTCCCTAGAGCTCATACAATCGTACCTTCTTATCCACGATGATATAATGGACGAGAGCGAGCTCCGCAGGGGGAAGGCCACGGTGCATAAGATATATGAGGAGAAGCATCTCAAGATGGGTTTTGGAGGCAAGCCAAAGAAATTTGGGGAGAGCATGGCCATAATCCTGGGCGATCTTGCCGATGCCTATGCAATGCAGATCCTAGCATCTTCAAATTTTCCAGCGGAGCTAAAGGTTCGTGCAATCCACAAGCTAAATGAGATAATTGAGTACACGGGATACGGGCAGATAATAGACATATATTCAGGGGTAGTTGATGATTTCAAGGAGGAGGATCTTCTCCTTCTCCACAAGTACAAGACTGCCCGATACACCATCGAAGGGCCCCTGGCCCTTGGCATAATAATGGCAGGCAAGGATCCAGCGGGTATTGAGAAATTCGCCATACCTGTAGGCGTTGCATTCCAGCTCCAGGATGATATCCTGGGGCTCTTTGGAAATGAGGAGGAGCTTGGCAAGCCAGTAACTAGCGACCTGGCAGAGGGGAAGAAGACCCTGCTAATAATCAAGGCCTTGGAGAATGGGAACGAGGAAGATAGGAAAATAATCTTGGATGCCTTGGGAAATCCTGCAGTTACCTATGAGCAGCTTGAGATGGTAAGGGAAGTGGTGAGGCGTACAGGCTCCTTGGATTATTCGAAAAACCTGGCGGAGAAGCTTGTTTCAGAGGCTAAGGAGGCTCTCAAATCCATGGAGGTTGTGGATGAGGAGATGCGTGAGTTCCTGCTCTGGCTTAGCGATTACATGATAAGGAGAAGGTACTGAGGAATATTTCTATATACAAAGAGAATATCCCATGTGCACAGGGCGTATATTTATCTCCCGGGAGATGATAGGGAAGTTTACGAGGCCCTGCGGGTCGAGGCGGGGCGCGAGATTCCCAGAACTAGGGTGAATGTGGAGAGTAACGGGGAGATAAGGATAGAGATATTGGCCGAGGATGCCCATGCCCTGAGAGCGGCCATAAATTCCTATCTTAGATGGATAGATCTTGCCTATAATGTGATGGAGGTGATTGAAGATGGTAGAACTCAGTCTTAGCCCGCACTTGCAGCAGAAGCTTGAGGAGGCTCAAAAACTGCAGGGTGAGTTGGAGGTAATAATATCCCAGAGGTACCAGCTGGAGGTAAGTTTGAAGGAAGTTGAAAAGACCCTGGAGGAACTGGATAAGGTTGATGAGGATACTCCCATATACAAGCACGTGGGAAGCATCCTTGTGAAGGCGAAGAGCAAAGAGGAGATAAAGAAGGAGCTGGAAGATAAGAAGGAGATGCTGGAGATAAGGTTGAAGGCAGTGAAGAGACAGCAGGAGCTTTTGCAGAAGAAGTATGAGGAAATACAGAGGGAGTTTGCTGCAGCCTACGGGGGCGGAGCTGTATCAGGCTAATACTCATGCATAAGAATGCCGATGTTGATGCCCTTGCTTCCGCCTATTTTCTAAAGGAGTATTATGGGGAAGCATTCATCCTTGCCGATGGGCTAGACAAGCATGCCAAGAGACTGGCTAGAATTTTTGAAATTGAGGTTTTGGATAATTTGCCAGGGGAGTATGGGGAGGTCATAACCGTTGATACCGCCAGCAGGGAGCAGCTTGGTAAATTCTCCAATGTTCCCATAGATATTGTCATAGACCACCATGAGAGTAACAACATTGAGGCGAAGGAGAGAATAGTGGATACCAGCTATCCATCCTGTGCCGAGATGGTATACGATATGTACAGGTTCAAAGCCTCCCGAACCGCGGCCCTTCTGATCCTGGCTGGAATAATAGGGGATACCCTGTGGTTCAGGCATGCCAACTCCAGAACCCTAAAGATTTTCCAGGAGATAATGGATGCCTACGATATCAGCATGGATGAGGTGCGAAACCTATTTGACGATACCCTGGGCTTTGGGGAGAAGATATCGATGTTGAAGGGCTTCCAGAGGTTGATTTACAGGACCTATGGCGATAAGATAATTGCCGTAACCAGGGTGAGCGCCAATGAGAGCCTGGTGGCCACGGAGCTCTTGAACTTTGCAGATGTTGTCTTTGTTGGCTCCTCTAGGAAGGATGAGGTAAGGATAATTGGAAGAAGTAGAGAGGTGAACTTGCTGGATATATTCGCAAGGCTCGCGGAGGATTATAACTGCAATTATGGGGGACACAGGAAGGCTGCTGGAGTGACTTGCAGGGGAGATTTGGAGGCGCTTCTCAATTCGCTCATTTTCATAGCCTCTGAGCATTTTAAAGGGTAGATTTAAATATATCTTACCCATATATGCTTGATGTTCAAGGGCAGAGATATTGTCTCGATAAAGGAGCTCTCCAGGGAGGATATGGAGATTGTTTTTGAAGTTGCAAGAGAGATGCTCCCCATTGCAAGGGGGGAGAGAAAGAGCGACCTTCTGGAGGGAAAAATTCTCGCAACCCTGTTCTTTGAACCCTCCACGCGCACAAGGCTAAGCTTTGAAGCGGCCATGCATCGCCTGGGTGGCTCGGTTATAGGGTTCAGCAACCCCTCTGCAACCTCCATATCCAAGGGAGAGACCTTAGCGGATACTGTGCGGGTGATGGATTCCTACAGTGATGTCATAGTGATAAGACATCCCTACGAGGGTTCTGCAAGACTGGCCGCTGAATTTGCCGAAAATCCAGTGATAAACGGTGGGGATGGTGCTGGGCAGCATCCAACCCAGACCCTATTGGATCTATTTACCATTTATCAGGAATTCGGAGACATTAGGGGGTTGAAGGTGGCCCTGATCGGGGATCTCAAGTACGGTAGAACCGTGCATTCCCTGGCCTACGCACTGAGTTATCTTGGAGCAGAAATATACCTCGTGTCTCCAGAGCTCCTGAGGATGCCGAAGCACATAATAAGGGAGTTGAAGAATAAGCCAGTGGAGACCCAAAGTATTGAGGATGTTATAGAGGAAATGGACGTGTTCTACGTGACCAGGATACAGAAGGAGCGCTTTCCAGACCCAACGGAGTACAAGAAGGTTGCAGGCTCGTACACCATAGACAGGGCCCTTCTTGAAAGGGCAAAGAAGGAATCCATAGTGATGCACCCATTACCCAGGGTAAACGAGATAGATGTGGATGTGGATAGTACTCCCCATGCCAGGTACTTCCAGCAGGCCTTCAACGGGGTGCCTGTTAGGATGGCTCTCCTGGCATTGGTTCTAGGGGTGGTTTGATGGAAGAAAGAACCCTGAAGATACAGAAGATCAGAAACGGGATCGTTATAGACCACATCCCATGCGGCATGGCCTTGAAGGTTCTTAAGATCCTGAACATCGAGGGAGATATAGGCTCCACCGTTAGCCTTGTGATGCATGTGAAGAGCAGGATGGGCTGGAAGGATGTTGTGAAGATTGAGGATAGGTATCTTGAGGAGAAGGAGATAGATAAGATCGCTCTCATTGCCCCAACAGCCACCGTAAATGTGATAGAGGATTACAAGGTTGTGAAGAAGCACAAGGTGCACATTCCCGATGAGATTGTGGGAATCGTGAAGTGTATGAATCCCAGGTGCATAACCAATCAGAAGGAGCCCGTTACTCCAGAGTTCAGGGTCGTATCCAAGGATCCAGTCATAATAAAGTGCAAGTACTGCGAGAGGGAAATGTCCTCCGATGACATAATTGAGAACATAATTTAGGGGTAAACAACTATATCCACTATGCTTCCATCCTTGAGGTTCAATTCCTCCCTCAAATTTTTATCTGCGATTATCTCCACAACATCCTCATAGTGGCTCCTCTCTGGGATTATCAGGGCAGCATCCTTCCCATTTATCATGCATAGAAATGCCTTCACATTTCCAAAGGTTCTCCCCTCGGAGACGAATCCCTTTATGCATATGCCTGGAAGGCTCTTCAGAAGGTTCACCTTTTCTATATCCTTGGCATAGACCCTTATATTTAGGGTTCCTGGATAGGGCTCAAAGAAGAGCTTCTCCTTTATCTGCTTGAAATAACCCTCCTTCATGATGTAGTATTTCCCCTCTCCTAGCCCGCTTATGACCTCGCCTGTTATCTCCACTCCCTCCTCCACTTCGAATATTCTCCTGTAATCTATGGCCTCCTTCTTCAAAAGGTCCATACCCTTCTTTGTTATCTTAATCCAGATCTTCTTGCCGAATCTCTTCTCCTCCACAAGCCCCTCATTTAGCATCTCCCTCAATCTTCTGGAGGCGCTTTGCTGGCTTATACCGAGGAGCTGACCCAGGTAAGCAGTGCTTATCTCTACATAGTCCTTATTTGCCCCCTCAAGGGCCAAGGTTTTCAATGCCTGCAGAATGTTGGGCTTAATCATCTTCCATCACCAGGTGATTCTGCTTCATGGATATTATTTTTATCCCATTCTCCTTCAAAATGTTCATAAGCTCCCTATCGTTGGTGACAACGATTGCCCCAAGCTTCTTCGCAGCCTCCATTACTCCCCTATCTCCAGGATTTTCAACTTCCACAATCCTGTACTTGCCAGCCAGCTGCAGGGCAGCCTTTGCCTCCCACCTCCTACTTGCCAACCTCTTAAGCTCTCCGATTACGCAGGATGGAACATAGATATCCGCATGCCCCAAGATTCTCCCTATCTCCATATCAAGGTTGAGATTGTACTGGAATGGCATAAGGAGTGCATTGGAATCCAGGACCACAATCATCAGCTAACTATCCTCCCAAAGGCCGCATTCTTCTTGATCTTCATGATCTTTACCTTAACTCTCTCTCCCTTCCTGGCACCTGGCACGTATATGGTGTAGTCTCCGTACTTGGCAATTCCATCTCCGTCCCTGCTTAGATCCGTTATCTCCAAATCGTATACCTCTCCTTCCTTAAGCTTGGCGGTGGCCATCCTTACGGCCACCTTGCCATGCACGGGCCTTATGGCTCCGCAGGCCTTGCAAACCAGAATCTCCACACGTCCCTCCTTGCGCAGCTCCGTATCTGGAGAACCGCACTCGTAGCAGATGACGTAGGTCTTTATGTAACTATCAACCCTGTTTTGAATCAAGGATGAAGAAACCCTGCCCTTCAAAATTAGCCTATCTCCCTGGATGTTTCCAGCTGTACCCAGCTCCCTCATAAGGTACTTGTAAACGTGCATTGGGTCCCTATCTATCCTCTTCACAATATCCATAAAATTCCTTATTATGGTGTTTTTGCCCTCGTAAATTATCTCGGCCTTGGGAACTTCAAACCTCTCCCTGGCCACTATATTCTCGGGGATTGCATCACGTACACGATTGAGCAGAGAATCGTAATCATACAGATCTGTCATATTCTTCACCTTGGAAGCCCAAATAGATTTATATTTAAAAAACTTTGCATCACTCCAGCTGCTTCTTTATCATACTCTCCACAATGTCCAAAAACTCTTCCTCCTTACCCTTGGGAATTGTTGCCCCCGCAGCTATGTTATGTCCTCCCCCAAATCCTCCAACCTGGGCTGAAGCCTCCCTCATTATTATGGAGAAATCCAGCCCCCTATCCACAAGGCTCCTGGGGGCTCTCACGGATACCTTTATGTTTCCATCCTCGCTATTGGCAAAGGCTATGATTGGCAGCTCCCTGTTTCCTTCTTCAGTTAGGAGCATGGAGGCAACGATACCCACTATGTTTTCATTTATATTTCCCCCAGCGTGGAAATATTGCAGGTACTCCCTCTTTATTATACCTATCTCCTTAACGAAATTTACTCCCTGTACCAGGCTCCTCCTGTGATGGTTCAGCATATTCAAAGCCTTCTTGTAGTACTCGTCCCTGTCTCCCAGGCAAACCTGGTACCCTATGAAGGCCTTGTTATACCTTCCGCATGCGTTTAGGAGGGTTGCAAATTCCTTTGCATCCCTAAGGGGCGTGCCCCTCTCTTCCCTCTTGAGAACGTATACCTCCCCTATTAATCTCCTGGCCATCTCATATCCATAGCCCATCTTGAGGATGAGCTTCACAAGCTCGGAGAGGATCAATCTCTTCTCCTCAATTGTTAAGTCTATCCATCTCCTCCACTTCTCCCTCTTTAGCGGAATCCCTATGTTACGGAGGAAATTTATGCATCTCTTTTCATCACCAGTGAGGGTCGGCAGGAGTGGGTCCGTGGAGTATTGAAGCATCTTGTGTATGGGCCTCGTCTCCCTTCCAAAGAACCGCCCATCGATTAGGATATCCACGTAGCCATGCTCCTTTGCCTCCTTCAAAATTACCCTGTTTGTGCCCAGCAGTCTGAGGTTTTCCGTATCCTGCATATCTCCAACGGCCCCAACTATGGCCAGGGGGCTGAGATCTATGTTCCTCCTATCTACTTCCCTTGCCACAAGGTAGGTCGTTCCCGCACCGCTGATATCCACGGCACCGTTCCTGTTGAATAGATGTGGGTTAAGCTGAAGAACCTCGCTCCTCTCAATCTCGTCGAAAAATGCAGATAGGTTTTTCCTCGCCTCCCTCGGAATCTCTGGAGTTAGGGCACTGGGAACATGGTGGTCGGTTATAACGGCATTTAATCCGTACATAAGATGAATCATACCGCTTCCCAAGTCCGTAAACCAAACCAGATCTGGATTCTCATCCTTTAGCTCCACGATCTTTTTTTCATCAAGTTGCTTTACAAACTCTATCCTGAAGTCCTTACCCAATCTTTCAAGGGTTCTGGCAGCTATGCTTCCAGCGGTTATCCCATCAGCATCGATGTGGCTGACTATGACAACTCTCTCCGCAGCATGTATCTTCATTGCAATTTCCTTTGCCCTTTTTAAAAAAGCATCCACAAGTTGGGTATGCAATGATGATAAAAAAATTTTTGGAGGTTCTAATTTGTTTCCAACCCACTATGCTTCGCACTCATCCTTAGATACCAAGTTTCCTCAGCTTCTCCTGGGTGGGCACGCCATCCACCCAGCCGCGGAACTCGTAGTACTCCTGGAGCATATCATTGAATATCTTTTTATCCAGAGCATGCTTGCCCTTGAAAATCTTTGGAGGCAAGGTATCGTATCTCCCATCAATACCCGCCTTCACGTTAAACAGACGCTCTAGATTGTATATCCTCTCTCCAGCACGCAGAATATCCTCGCTCTTGTATTTAACCCCAGTGACCGCCGATAAGAGCTTTGAGTATTCGACCTCATTCATTGCGAAGGTTGTGAACTTGCAGAGGATGAGGGAATCAACGGCAGCATTCAAATTCTGGAATATTACAACGAGCCCTGCCTTTCCCTCGGGATTTAGGCGGTGGATTAGCTTTGGCTTGCCTATTATCTCTGGAGCCACCATATAGGCACGGAGATGGCATCCGCCACGGTTACTGGTTGCATAGCTCAATGCCTGGCCATATAGGCCACGGGGATCGTATCCAGGAAGCTCTAGGCCCTTTATATCCGTACTCTTCTCTTCCACACCGTATTTCCTTGCAAGCAACCTTGCCCCCTTCGATAGATCCTCATTATCGGGTACCTTTTCAATTTCGTCAAGCACATCCCTTCCCGTTATTTCCCTGTAGAGCGCAATGGTGGCACCTGCGGTTATGGTATCCATGCCAAGCCTGTTGCACTTGATATTTGCCTCCACAACCCTTTCATAATCTCTATTCTCAATATTGGGTCCAAAGGCCCAAATCGTCTCATACTCTGGAAGCTCCACATTCCTCTTCTTATCCCTCTTTTTGCAATTGATTGGACAGCCCCAGCATCCATGGCTTGCAATCTCGTAATTTTCCAAGATGTAGTCCCCAGATAGATTTCCACCTTCGAAATGCACATCATTGAAATTATTGGTGGGCATAACGTCCAGATAATTCACTATATCGTAGAGCATGGATGTGCCAAATACCCTCAATCCCTTGTTGAGGGGTGGGGATGCTTCTAGGAGACGAACCATCTCCTTCATAGCTATCTTGTATTCTTCCTTGTTTGCCACCGTTGGTCTTCTTGTGCCCTTTACAACTATGGCCTTTATCTTTTTTCCTCCCATTATTGCACCCAGCCCTCCCCTTCCGGCCGTGTGGGTATAATCGTTCATTATGTTGGCATAGAGCACTCCCCTCTCCCCTGCTGGTCCTATACAGGCAACGCTTCCGTAGTTTTCAAGCCTCTT
>CAYXLB010000037.1:0-9372 GCA_964465785.1 uncultured Thermoplasmata archaeon | reverse complement strand
GGAGGGGAAAGCCATCTTACCTCTGAGGGAGAAAAACTGGTGAGGGAGTATGAAAAGTACAATGATTTATTCCAGTACATCGTGAAGCATCCCTACAAAAAACCATCGATAACCGTGGATGGCATACTGGTGGAAAATGGCAAGATTGTGCTTGTGGAGAGGAAAAAGGATCCATTTAAGGGGTTCTATGCCCTTCCCGGTGGGTTTGTGAACTACGGGGAGAGAACCGAGGAGGCAATGGTAAGGGAGATGAAGGAGGAAACTGGGTTAGATGTGAAAATTAAGAGATTGATTGGGGTATACTCTGATCCAAATCGAGACCCTAGGGGACATACCATAACCGTAGTTTACGAACTTGAAAAAATAGGAGGAACCCTACGAGGGGGTGATGATGCCTCCGCGGCGGTAATGCTACCTCTGGAAGATTTGCCACTGCTCGCCTTCGACCATAACAAGATTGTGGAAGATTATAAAAAGATCAGTAAACAACTATATTCTTAAGGGGAAAATGTCTCCCTATTATCTCCTTTGCAAGCTTTAGGTTTCTTCCATCCTTGCCTATTGCCCTTGCCTTGTCCTTTGGATCAACGAATACTGTGATGTTGAACTGGCCATCCACGTTATCTATCTTTACATTTCTAACATGGAACCTGTGGAAAACGTTTTTCACGAATACCAGAATGTCAGGAGAATACTCAACAACCATCACGTTCTTCTTTAAGAGATTCCTCACTGTCTGTATCTTTGAACCGTTGTTCTCCAGTGCCCTCTTGAGGTTCCTTGGATACACGACGAATACCACCAGGTTATCCTTCTCTATGCAATCCTTGACCTGGGCGTTGGTTGCTGCCTCGAATATAGATATGTACCTCAATGTCTGGGCATCAAGCTTTATGGTTACCATTATTTCACCATTTTAAGGAGCTTTCCATCGCCTTCATCAACAATGGTCAGCACGGATACGTTGAAGGGCTTGCCGCAGAAGGCTCCGAGCTCCAGGCCATCACCATCGAACATTATCTTTGGTATGTCCCATCCCTCTATCTCTTTCTTCTCTGGACAGTTATCCGCCACTATCAGCAATTTGGCCTCTCCCTTTTCCATAGCTTTTCTGGCTTGCTTTATCCCAAAATACACCTTTCCGCTTTTGAGTATCTTTTTGAGCTCTCTCCTTATTTCTTCCCTATTCATTCCATTCACCTCTTCTTGGGTTTGTAAATTAATGTTACCGCTCCTGTACCTAAGGTAACAGGCTGACCAACAATAATATTTTCGGCCACACCCCTAAGCTTGTCCTCTTCTCCAAGGATTCCCGCAGTTAATAGGTGCTTAGAAGTTATTTCGAAGGCAGCCCTTGCAAGAACGCTTTCCTTCTCTCCCGCTATACCGTGCCTTCCAATGGCCTCCACAGTCCCATTGTAGGTCATTATATCCGCCACAAGCATTATATGTCTTATGTCCACGTTTAAGCCCTGCTGCTGCAGGGTATTTATGGCCTCTTCGATTATGGCGTTTCTGGCAGCCTCTATACCAAGCACATCTGCAATCTCAATTATATTATTCGTTCTGGTTTTGCCACCATCCACTTCCTCAATATCCAAAACATCTCGAAGGTTGGAGCCTTGGGTGTAGATTACCCATTCACTATTGTCCCTGCTCTTCCTCACGATGGCCCTTTCGATTCCCTTTATACCCCTAAGGGTTAGGCTCTTTATATTCTCGCTGAGTAGATAAAGCTTCTTGTAGGATGGTTCTGGAAGCTTTACCTTTATTCTCTCTCCCTCCACCTCCACAACTAGCTTCTGTGCCTTTAGCTTGCCCAAGCCCTCAATTATATCCTCCTTCTTCACACCCCTCCTCTCCATCTTCTTCTCATCTGGAACTATTACAACGGCCATGTCCGCTATGCTGGTTATAACATCGGCCACATCAATAATCTCTGTGCTTTCAATCTTCTTTGCGACCTCCTTAACCTTATCCTCATCCTCCTTTATTTCATCCTTAAGATGGACCTCCATTACAGGGGTGGAGGGCTGGCTTCTGGCATCCACGATCTCTATCAACCTTGGCAATCCCAAGGTAACGTTCATCTCCGCGACGCCTGCGTAGTGGAAGGTTCTCAGGGTCATCTGGGTACCTGGCTCCCCTATGCTCTGCGCTGCCACGATTCCCACGGCCTCGTAGGGGTCCACTGCCCTTTTCTTGTAAATTTCAACTATCCTCTTTATTACATCGTTCAACTCCCTCTTCTTCAATCCCAGCTCATTCTTTGTGCTCACAATCTTCTCTACAACTGAAAATGGAAGTGAGATACCGTATTTCTTCTTTACAAGCTCGTATATTTCCATTTCATCCTCTGTCATATCCCTGAACTTCTTTATCTTTATCTCGCCCCTCTCCTCCAGGGTACCATAGGAAAACTTGGTAACCCTCTTCAAATAGGTTCCATCCTCCCTCTTGAATTCAGAGAGGGGTATGGCAGATATGTCCTGGACCTCCTCTATCTTTAGGAGGGTTTTAAGCTTCTTGGTGGTCTTTTTCACCATTCCCTTTAAATTTTCGTAGGGTCTTATCTCGGTTATCTTCATTCTGTAATTTGCCTCGGAACCCTTGAGGGTGACATATCCATAGGTGGGAAGCTCTATTTCCTTCTTTATTTCAAAATCCACAGCATAGTAAACGGGTGCGTTGAGTCTTATCTTATCCACGTTCTCGATCTTATCCTTCCATATTATACTGGTCATTTCACTTCCTCCTCCTTACAAGATATTTCTCCCCAAGCACGTCTGTGAGTATCTCATCCATATCGATATTATCTCCACCAGAGCTGCGGGTTGGATCTACTCCGTCTTCTCCATAGAAGAATTGCACAACATTACCTGCCGTATCAATTACCTTCCTATCCTCTGTTACCTTAAGGTCCTCAAGGGCATTTATCAGACGGCGCTGCATATAACCTGAACGGGATGTACGGACCGCCGTATCCACGAGACCCTCTCTGCCTCCCATAGAGTGGAAGAAGTACTCCGTGGGAGTTAAGCCCTTCTTGTAGGAAGATTCAACAAAGCCACGGGCCTTGGCGCCCAGGTCTCCACGCTTGAAATGCGGTAATGTGCGATCCTGATAGCCGCGATGCAGTCTCTGACCCCTAACGGACTGCTGTCCAATGCTTCCAGCCATCTGGGATAGGTTCAGCATAGAAGCCCTTGCTCCCGACCTTGCCATAATAACGGATGGATTTTCCAAACCAAGATACTTGCTTGCAATCTTACCTGCTTCATCCCTGGCATGGGCAAGTACCCGCATAATCTCCATCTCCAGGGTTTCCTCAACGCTTCTTCCAGGCGCAGGTTGAAGCAGACCTTGCTTGTAGAGATCAATCAATTCCTCTGTCTTCCTTATGGATTCTTGAATGACCTCATGAATCTGAATTATTGCCTCATCGGGTATGTCCTCATCGTCAATGCCCGATGTGAAGCCACGATAGGATATAACTCCCACTGCAAGCCTTGTCATATCATCTATGAATTTCCTAGCAACATCGCTCCCCCTCTTGGCAATCCTATCCAGCAATTTGCCCTTGATTGAGCCTATGGCATTCTCATCTATAGTTCCAGCCACAAGCTTTCCATTTCTTATTACAACATAGGCATCTATGGGGCATTTCTCATACATGCACTTGTTATTGCACACGGATGGGTCGCAAATCTTGGACTTGAATTCCATATTCAAATCCTTGGGAAGGATCAGGGAGAATATATCCTTGCCGTAGTAATACTCCTTTCCATCCTCAATATGGGGTTCAGGCAATTTATCGTAGTCCACGTAGGAGAGGATGTGTATGGCCTCTTCCTTGGTAAACTTCGGGTTCCTATGGGTTAGAAGGAACATGGCAGTTATGTGATCATGCAATCCGCCAATTATTGGGCCTCCGAATCTGGGAGATAGAATGTGTTCCTGCACAAGCATGAGTATCTTTGCCTCTGCCCTAGCCTCCTCGCTCTGCAAAACATGCAGGTTCATTTCATCGCCATCGAAATCCGCATTGTAGGGTGGACAAACTGCAAGGTTGAATCTGAATGTTCTATCTGGGAGAACCCGTACAAGATGGCCCATCATACTCATTCTATGCAAAGATGGCTGACGATTGAAGAGAACAATGTCCCCGTTTATCAAGTGCCTCTCAACAACCCATCCGATATCTATCTTCTTCGCCACTTCCTCCGCATTTCTCTCGGTTATCTTTATCCTCCTCCCATCGGGCCTTATCACATAATTTGCCCCTGGAAGATACTTCTCACCCTGGGGATTTGGCCCCCTCCTTATTATCTCCCTCAATTTCTCAATATTATGGGTCGTTACTGTAATTGGCACAGTAAGCTCCCTGGCTGCAGCAATGGGTACTCCCACCTCATTTATTGACAGGAAGGGCTCTGGGGATATTACGGTTCTGGATGAGAAATTGACACGCTTTCCAGATAGGTTAGAGCGGAACCTTCCCTCCTTACCCTTCAGGCGCTGTACCAGGGTCTTCAGGGGTCTTCCACTGCGGTGCCTGGCTGGCGGTATTCCAGAGGTTTGATTATCGAAATACGTTGTTATATGGTATTGGAGCAACTCCCAGAGATCCTCTATGATTAACTGCGGAGCCCCACTGTCCCTGTTTTCTCTCAAACGTTGATTTATCCTTATTATATCCACAAGCTTGTGCGTCAAATCGTCCTCGCTCCTCTCCCCTGTCTCCAGGGTAATTGTTGGCCTGACATTTACGGGTGGCACGGGAAGAACAGTGAGTACCATCCATTCTGGCCTCGCCGCCTCTGGATTTATGCCCAAGAGGGGTAGGTCCTCATCAGGTATGCGCTCAAGCCTCTCACGAATTTCCTTGGGGGTTAGTTTTCTCCCCTCTTCGCGGAAGGTCGTGGGCTTGTCCAGGGTGATCTTCTTCTGCTCAGCCCCACAGTGGGGGCAAATTGGACGGGATGATACTTCATCGATTATCTTCTTTGTTATGAAAAGAAGCTCTAGGGGAGAGGCACCCATCTTCTTTGCCTCTTCAAGCTTCTGCTTGTAGATTTCAATTTCATCGTCCTTGAGCTTTATTCTCCCGCACTCGCGGCATGTTGCATCTAGATAATTCTTTATGTTCTTCACGAATCCCACATGAATTACGGGCATGGCCAGCTCAATATGCCCGAAGTGGCCCGGGCATTCATCAACCTTTCCCCCGCAGGTCTTGCAGCGCAATCCAGGCTCAATTACACCCATATGCAAATCCATAAGACCCTTATCTATTGGAAAACCATCATCATCATAAGTGTCTGCTGTTATTACCTTAACAGCGCTCATCCTCCTTATTTCATCTGGTGAGAGGAGGGCGAATTTTATGGAATTGATCCTCTTGGTCAATCCAAAAATATGTCTACTCATCTCATCTCACCTACCCTCAAACGCATAATTACCCCAAGTGAGGCAAGTTCATCCCTCATAAGCTTGAATGCATAGCTCGTCTCTATGGGATAAATATTGGTTGTGTTTCCGCAAACGGGGCAGCGAAGTATGCCACGCTTCCTATCGAACACCGCCACATGCCCGCAATCTGGATTTCCGCATACATAGAGTACCGTTCCATCCGAGTTATCCAGGAGCCTGTCCTTGATCACCATGGCGGCTCCATGGCCTATTAACGTATCCCTCTCCATCTCTCCAAATCTCAATCCTCCGAGCCTGCTTCTTCCTTCTGTTGGCTGCCTTGTTAGTATCTGCACTGGTCCACGGGACCTGGCATGGAACTTTCCAGCAACCATATGGTGAAGCTTCTGATAGTAGATAACACCTATGAATATCTCAGCCTCAATCTTCCTCCCCGTTATGCCATCGTACATTACCTCCTTACCATTGTACTTGAACCCATGCTTCAGGAGAGCTTCCCTCAATGCCTTTTCGGGTTCTCCACTGAACACGGTTCCATCCACAAATCTTCCCTCAAGGGCTCCAACCTTGCCCCCTATCATCTCAAGTATGTGTCCCACGGTCATTCTTGATGGAATTGCGTGGGGATTTATTATAAGGTCTGGTATGATTCCACTCTCCGTGAAGGGCATATCCTCCTGTGGGATTATGGCACCAACCACGCCCTTCTGCCCGTGCCTGGAGGCAAATTTATCACCCAATTCAGGGATGCGCTGATCTCTAACCTTCACCTTCACAAGGCGCGAATTGTTCTCGCTTACGGTTAAGAGCACAGAATCGACCCATCCCTCTTCCTCGGGACGCATTGTTACGCTGCTCTCCCTCCTCTTTTGAGGACCGAGCAGCTCCGTCTCCTCCTCAAGGAACCTTGGGGGCGAGGTCTTACCTATCAAAACGTCCCCACCCTTTACATGCATCTCTGGTGATATCAAGCCATCCTCATCAAGGAGCTTGTATCTTTCCTCTGTCATTGCCCCACGCACATCGGGGCTTGGAATCTCAAACCTATCCTCCTGGCCTCCAGGATAGCGGCGCTCCTCGGACTTGTAGGTCCTGAAGAATGTGCTTCTCCCAAATCCGCGCTCCACGGAGGCTTTGTTCATAACTATTGCATCCTGCATATTATAGCCATGATATGAGATTATGGCAACGACTGCATTCTGACCAGCGGGCCTGCGCATAAAGTTCACGAAGTCCATGGTCTTTGTCTTAACTATCGGTGCCTGGGGATAATGCAAAAGGTGTCCGCGGGTATCGGGCCTGCGGCGATAATTGGCAGCAGGCAAGCCTAAAGATTGCTTGAGCATCGCAGCCCCCATGGTTATACGGGGCGAAGAGTTGTGGTGTGGATAGGGCACGCATCCTGCAACTGCTCCCAGAATGAGCAGGGGATCGATTTCAAGATGGGTGTGCTCCTCTGTGAGCTTCTTCTCCACATTAAATTCCGTTCCGCAGTGCTTGCATTGGAGCGTTACAAGTTCCCCTTCTCCAGGATTAACCCAGATAACATCTCCCCTTCCAAGAACGCGGTTGCAGTGGGGACATCTTTCGGGTATGTCGTAGGCATAAACGGCTATGTAGGCATTCTCCTCCTCCTCTGCATCGATCCATTCCATAACTCCCTCGCGGATTAAATCATCCACATCTATCTTTCCCCTTCTCAAAAGCTCCCTGTGCTTTGAGGTGTATCTCACATTTCCATTTTCAACCACAAGCAAGGGTCTCCTTATCCTACCCTTATCGCTGTTGACCATAACCTCGTTGGTTCTGTAATCGTATCTAACATTGACCTGATGGGAAATAAGTCCCTTCCTTCTCCTAGCCCTAATCTCCTCTGTGAGGGCTTCACCATCCTCATGATAACCCACCAGATTACCGTTCAAATAGACCCTGGCAAGGGTTCCGCTTTCGTACTGCATCTCCTTAACTCCCATCTCGTTGAGTATCTTCAAGACCTCCTCCTCTGGATAACCCTCGGATACATCAATAATCAAGGCAGCGTTCTTAACCAGACCGCAGTTCTGTCCCTCTGGAGTCTCGTTGGGGCACAACCTTCCCCACTGGGTTGGATGTAAATCCCTTGCCTCGAAGTGGGGCTGAGACCTGGTGAGGGGAGATATTACACGCCTCAAATGGCTCAAGGTACTCATATGGGAGGTTCTATCCAGGAGCTGGGATACGCCAGTTCTTCCACCCACCCAGTTTCCAGTGCTCATGGCATGCATTATCTTCTGGGTGAGCACATCCTGCCTGATGGCCGCCTTAACCCTTATTCCGCGCTTTCTGTTGTAGGTTCTCTCCAATTGATATTTCAAATCCTTCATCAGGGCTTCAAAGGCCGTTCGGAACAGCTCCTCAAGAAGGTCTCCAGATAATTTCAATCTCTTGTTTGCAAGATGGTCCTTGTCATCCTCCTTCCTCAACCCAAGATGGAGCTCGAGAATCCTCCTTGCAATCCTTCCAAGATAATAGGCCTTCTTTATCCTATCCTCCCTACTTGTACCAAGATGGGGTAGAAGGGAAGAATCCAGGATCTGGGATATTTTCTTCTCCCTGTACTCCTTTGCCTGTCCTGCTGCGAATCTCTTCTCAAGATACTCAATGGCATCCTTCTGGGTCCTTATCCCGTTAGGCGGATAGAATTTGGGATTTTCAACCTCTTCAATATTGGCCAGGGCTATAACGCTCATCTTCTCGTGGCTCACGATGGCCTTGTAGATATCCTCATCCTTCTCGAGCCCAAGGGCCTTCATGAGAACCACGAGAGGGATGGTGCCGGCAACTGCAGGTACGGAAACTACAAGAATACCATCGCTCTTCTTCTCCATAACGGTAAGGGCCCTGTATCCGCGACGCTGGGAGAATACCTTGGCAGTCTCGATGACCGTGTTGTACCTCTCATTTCTCTCAACAAGTACGCGATTTGGAGCGAGGTCCTCCAGGGATACCAGAACCCTCTCGCTTCCCCCTATTATGAAATAACCACCTGGGTCATCTGGATCCTCCCCTACATATTCCAGCTTTTGCCTGTAGGGCCAATTTAGAATCTCCTTGTCCTTGGAGATACTGTCAAGATAATCATCAATATTATCCTCGTGGAGGGTGCATATCTTGGATTTCACCATTACTGGAAAATCGCCAATCTTCACCATCTCTGGCTCTCTCTCTATGCATCCACCATCGTCGCACTCCACAACGGTAATTTTCAAAAATAGGGGTGCTAGATAGCTCATATCCCTCAATCTTGCCTCCATGGGCGTTATCTGCACCGTTGCACCGGTTGCTTCCTTTATTTCGGGCTTGCCTATCCTTATGGTAGGCTCCCCCATTTCTCCATAGTCCTCATTTCTTCCAAATATTATCTTTATTGTTTTCCCGCCAGTCTTTGTGCGATCCAGGGTTATTACCCCGGGAGGATCCTCATCTGTTACCTTTGTAGTATCAACAATCTGCTGCATCACACTATTTGGATTATCTGGCGTGGGTATCAAATCGTTGTAAGATGCAATGTGGTGATTCACCACGCTTTTCTTAAATAACACATCAACTATTGTCTCCATACAATCACCTTAGTCTCTCACCACTACTCTATACACCACAACCCTTCCAGCCGTGGGGCTCTTCCTCACGATTTTAATGAGACTTCCAATGGGAATATGCCCATATTTCCTCTCCAAAACCCTTAAAACAGCATCACTCTTTTTTATCTTGGGAAGGTGTTCCTTCTTAACACCCAATTCCTTTAAAATAGCTTCCTCCTCTTCCTTTGGTACCAAGTAATGCTCCGGGACAAGTTCGTGCTCGAGCACGTTAAATCTCACCATTTTTTACTCACCTCACCACTTACGGGCCTGCGGGGAATCGAACCCCGGACCACCTGGTTAAAAGCCAGGTGCTCTA
>CAYXLB010000036.1:0-9579 GCA_964465785.1 uncultured Thermoplasmata archaeon | reverse complement strand
CGTACTCTATCACGGGCACGTGCTTTTCGCCCTTCCAGTCTCCACTCTTTATGGTCTCACTCAACATTTTCCATCACCTCCTTATTCCAGTAGGCTAGTGAAGAAGTCATGATGCTCTTCTTCCTCTTCCAATATCTTTCTAAACAATCTTGCAGTGGTTATGTCTCCTTCTTCATTGGCCTTATCTATTATCCTTCTGTAGAGCTCCATAGCCTCTTCCTCAGCCTTTATATCGTTTTCCACCATTTCTTTGAGAGTATCACCCACAAATATGGGTGCAGGCTTTGTAGTCGGCCTTCCTCCAAGATATGCCAGCCTTTCGGCTATTTCCTCCGCATGCTTCATTTCCTCTATGGCGATCTTTTTAAACTCGTCCTTAACAGCGAATCCCTCAACTCCTTTCCATAGAATGTGTTGCCACATATACTGTATGCTCACTTGTATCTCTCTTGCCACAGCGGCATTCAACAATTCTTTCAATTCTTCACTTACACTTACCATTTTTTCACCTCCTTACCTTAATACCTCATAAAATTCTTCATATGGCATCTTAACAAGATGCACGGGCATTTCCTTAAATGCCTCAATAAACACATCCTCCAGATGAGATTTATCGTGGATTTCCTTAGATTCCCAATAGGTCAGGATAACGTATTTCAAGGGCTTAAATTCTAAGTCCCTCATTTCCCCGGGCAAGCCTGATCCTATGGCAGACACCCCGCTTATTCTGAGAAGCTGAGAGCCTAGGAATCCTGGAAATTCTTCTGTTGCTCTACACAATTCCTTCACGCTCTTTTCGAATTTCTCCTCATGTCCAGGCCTTACCTCCACGAAGTTCATTGCACATACCACGTCCTTTCCCTCCCAGGGATGATCCCTCAATTCCTCTGTGGTAATTACCCGGGCTTTGATTTCCATCTTATCAAGTTTTTTCTTGGCTATTTTTGCCCTGTGTTCCGTCCCACAGTACACAGCAACACTCTTCTGTGAGCATAATCCCTTTAGGAAGGATTCGTATAGCTCCATATCGTAAAGGGGGATATTGATTGCCCCCTTAACATGGTTTTTCAGGAATTCGTAGCGACTTCTGACATCCACAATTATCTCATCCATTATTGGGCACCTCAGAACTTCACAAATTTCTCTCTAGAGACTCCACAAACAGGACAATGCTCTGGAGGCTCGTCGCCCATGTATGTGTATCCGCAGACTGGGCAGATGTAAATATCCTTCTCCTCAATATCCTCATCCTTTGATGCCTTCTCCTTCGCCTCCCCATACATCTTCGCGTGTATCTTCTCCGCGCTTATGGCGTAATGGAAAGACATCTCTGCCCCTTTTTCTTCAAAGTATTTTGCTAACTGAAGATAAGCTGGATACATATCCTCCACCTCGAATGTCTCGCCGCTTATGGCCGTCTCAAGATTCTCTGGTGTGCTCTTTATGTACCCAAGATTTCTCGCATGGTTCTTGGCATGCACAAATTCCGCGTACGCTATAGCCCGAAATAATCGGGCTATGTTCTTCTTTCCTTCCCTTTCAGCCTGTTCTGCAAAAATTGTATACTTCATATGTGCCATACTCTCTCCTGCGAAGGCCTCTTCCAAACTTTTTTTAACCATCTTTCTCATTTTCTCACCTCCCTATGGGCCTACATGCATCATAGGCCAGTATTCATCATAATCCTCAAACCTCTTAAGATTCTCAAGTTCCTGTGATAGGATATCGTAGTGCCCCTGCTCCATATTGGCCAGGATTTGCAGCATCTTCTTTGTTTCTTCCTCATCAACCTTTTCCTTCATACTCTCGTAGAAATCCTTAGCAGCCAACTCTGCCTTCATGGCGTCCTCTATTATCTCACTCAGCAATCTATCTTCACTGGGATCTACATGGGGCAATGGAACGGAACTTTTCTCAGGTAATGAAATCTCTTCATCACCAAATTGCCTCCTATAATACGCTTCAAGAAATGCGCGATGCTTATCTTCCTCCCCTGCCAGAAATAGAAGACGCTCCTTGAAAAGGGCATTTTTAATTCTCTTGGCTAGGGTTTCGTATACCTCCTTGCTCTCAACTTCACTCTTTATGGCGGCAAGGAGTAACGTTTTCAAATCAAATTCATCAATATTCATTCAACCACCTCCTTTAGGGTTTTGAGCACATCATCAACGTGCCCATTCACACGAACCTTTTTCCAAACCTTCACTATTTTCCCCTCTGGATCAATGAGGAAGGTGCTCCTAATGGTACCAAAATATTCCCTTCCATAGTTCTTCTTCTTGCCCCACGCACCGTAGGCCTCTATCACCCTGTGCTCCTCATCGCTAAGGAGCAATATATTTAGATTGTGCTTATTTATAAATTTTTCGTGGGATTTGGGGGAATCCTTACTTATGCCTATTATGAACGCATTTAGCTTCTCAAACTCATCCTTAGCAGCTGTGAATTCCTTTGCCTCCCTGGTACAACCAGAGGTATTATCCTTGGGATAGAAATACAAAATTACCCACTTACCACGGAAATCCCTCAAACAATGTTTCTCTCCCCGATAATCTGGAAGGCAGAAATCAGGTGCCTTCTCTCCAATCATTTTATCACCCCCAGTTCCCGATGCTTTTCCTCTATTTTTTTGGCAAATTCATCAATTTTTCCATAATCTTCATCCCTAGGCAACCCCTTGATGAGTAAGGGCTCCAGAATATCCACCCTCAAGGCACCAAGATTGGATTTTAGAATGTCAGCTGTTCTTCCGCCCCATCCGTAGGAGCCCATTATCCCTATTAACTTCACCTTGGGTTTTAGGGCATTGAGTAGATAGGCCATATAAACGGCGGCTGGATGTGGACCTGCAAGCATTGTGGGTGTGGCGATTACAACGGTTGTCACGTCCACCAGATCAATTGCTATTTCCCCAAGATTACTGTGAATCAAATCTCTTACCTTTACCTCCATCCCCCTATCCGCAAGGGAATCAACAAGATAATCAACCATCTTCTTTGTACTGCCATGCATTGAAACATAGGCTATTAAAACCTCATTTTTGGTTTCTGGAGAAATCCAGTCCCTATAGGCATCCATTATAAATTGTGGATTACTATAGGCGGGCCCATGGCTAGGTGCAATTATCCTAGGATTTTTCTCTTCAATCTTCTTGAGATTCCTCACTATAATCTGTCTAAAGGGCATCATTATTTCAGCATAATACCTCTTCGCCTCGTGATATATCCTATCGTACTGCTCCGCAAAGGTATGGGTTGTTGCTGCATGGGAGCCGAAGAAATCACATGTAAAGGCAATCTTATCCTCTATTAGAAAAGTGCTCATTGTTTCCGGCCAGTGAACCCAAGGAGTCATTATGAACTCCAAGGTCTTTCCTCCAAGCTCCAAGGTATCTCCCTCCTTTATCACCACGAAATCCTCATCCTTTAAATGCAAAAGGTCCTTTTCAAATTCCTTGCACTTGGCGTTGGTAACAACCTTGGCTTCAGGATATTTCTCCAGGAGCATGGGTATAGAGCCCGAATGGTCCTGTTCGGCATGGTTGGATATTATGTAATCTATTCTTTCCACACTAAGTTTTTCAAGATTCTTCTCAAGCTGCTCGTATTTCTCCGGTTCCACCGTATCTATGAGGGCTATTTTTTCTTTACCAATGATTAAGTAGGCATTATAACTTGTTCCCTGGGGCAAATCCACTATCTCGTCAAATAGTGTGCGTTCCCAGTCCACTGCTCCAACGTTGTATACATTCTCTACAATTTTTCTTATCATATCACTCCACCCTTTCGAAGAGATCCTTGGAAGCACCACATATTGGACATACCCAATCCTCAGGCAATTCCTCAAAAGGCGTGCCTGCCGGTATATCACTATCTGGATCTCCCACCTCGGGATCGTATATGTATCCACATACCATACATCTCCACTTCATTTTTTCACCTCCTCTATATATGTTGCAGCCTTCTTTGGCGTCTTTCCCTTCACAACATTATGGTAATAGTCATAGGTCATGGGCTCTCCTTCGCCCAACTTCTCCGCATTCACAACCTCTCCCAAAAAGAGGGTGTGGGTGCCAGCGTCAAGGGAGTTAACAACCCTGGCTTCAATATAGCCAAGGGAATAATCGGTTACTATGGGAGCACCTGTTTCTCCTATGATATAATTCACATTCTCAAATTTATTCACATCCCTTCCACTTCTAAAGCCAAAGAGTCCAATGAATTTAAATGGAGCTTTAGTTGAGAGTATGGATATCGAGAAAACCTTGCTATCTTCGATATATTTATGGGTCAAATTCTCCTTGTTTATGCTTATGGCGATTCTAATTGGATGTGATGTTATCTGAAAAACCGTATTGGCTATCTGCCCATTAAGTTTCTCTCCCTTTAGGGATGATACAACATACATCCCATAACTCAAACTATGCAACACACCCTTATTCATAGGCATGGTAATTAGTTCGAATTATTTAAGTCTTTCGTATGAATTCCAAACCAAATACTAATGGAAAACTTTAATAAGGAGTTCACATTTATGTATAATCAATGGATGAAAAAGATTTAAAAATTATTGAATTACTTCAAGAAAATTCACGCATTTCATATACAGAAATAGCCAAGATTCTGGGAGTAACGGAGACAACGGTGAGGAAAAGAATTGCAGAGCTGGAGAAAAAGGGTGTTATTAAAAAATACACAATTGAGGTTGATCCCTATAAATTGGGATTTAAGAATGTCACAATCCTTGGTATGGATGTGGAGCCAAAATATCTGTTGGAAGCTGCCAAAAAATTAGCGGAAATGCCTGAGGCTAGGTGGGTTGCCACATCCACTGGAGACCATATGATTATGGCAGAGATATGGGCAAAGGATGGAGAGGAGCTTTTCAACCTCATAACAAAGAAAATCTCCAAGATAAAGGGCGTGAAGGATCTATGCCCAGCCATAATAATGGAAAGGGTAAAGTAATTCTCGAGATTCAGGGCGATGCAGAGGGCATATTTCTCGAAAGAGTAAATCGATTTCTCGCAAGGGTAAAGATAGGAGAGAGGGAGGAGTACGCACATGTCCATGACCCTGGGAGGCTTAAGGAACTTCTATATCCGGGGAACTCAGTTATTTTGAAAAAATATCCAAAGAAGGGAAGAAGAACTGAATGGGAGATCATTGCCGCCAGATACAAGGGAGGATGGATTTTTACCAACTCAAAGTTCCACAGGGTTATTTCTGAGAGGATATTGAAGGATATCGAAATTTCTCCCCTTGGAAAATTGGAAGAGCTCAGGGCTGAGGTTAGAATTGGAAAGAGTAGGATAGATTACATGGCAATAAGAAATGGAGAGAAGATATGGATAGAGGTAAAGGGGTGTACCCTTGAAAGGAACAATGTTGCCCTATTCCCAGACGCTCCTACAGAAAGGGGAAGGAGGCATGTGGAAGAACTTCATAAAATCATAAAAGATGGAGGTAAGGCAGCCCTGATGATTTTAGTGTTTCACGCAGATGTGAAATGCTTCTCTCCAAATAGGGAGATGGACAAAGAATTTTCAGAAGCATATAGGGATGCCATAGGGGAAGGACTGGAAGTATATCCCATTGTTCTCGATTATGATGGAAGGAGAATAAGATTTCTTGGTTATCTCCCCCTATGCGAAAATTAATAACCCCTATCCCTATCAGGTTTTATGAAGAAGATAGGCATAATTGGAGGAACCACGCCGGAATCAACCCTGTATTATTACAAAAATTTCATAGAGCTATCAAGAAAATTATTTGAGCCAAATTACTATCCAACCATAATAATCTACAGTCTAAATTTCAAGGAATTCTCCGAAAATCCCAGAGGATGGGATGGTAGGAGAGAGATGCTCATCCAGGCTGCTCAATCATTAGAGAGGGCAGGGGCAGAAATAATTGCCCTATCAGCCAATACGCCCCATCTGGTATTTGATGATATAAAAAGAAGTGTGAAGGCAAAGATGGTGAGTATAATAGATGCCCTGGCAGAAGTTGCAAAAATGAGAGGATTTAAAAAGCTCCTACTCCTTGGTACTAAGACAACTATGAGTATGCCATTCTACAGGGAGGCTCTAAGGAAATATGATATAGAGAGTATCGTACCCGAGGAGAGGGAGATGGATGAAATTAATAGGATTATTATGAGGGAGCTTTCCATGGGAGATTTCAGGAACAAGAAATATGTAATTGGGATAATAGAAAAATACGCTCCAAGGGTGGATGCTGTTATATTGGGCTGTACAGAACTTCCCTTGATAGTTAAGGAGGGGGATGTTAGCATACCTGTACTGGATACCGCAAGAATTCATGTGGAGAGAATTATGAGGGAAGCTATGGCTTCCATGCCTCAATCTTAAATCTTCGCATGCTCTCCCCCTCAAACCAAAACTTCGCCTTGAATTTTATTCCGTTAATAACCAAGGGGAGCCAGTAGCGATCATCCTCCCACATATCATTATAGGGTATGGAATCCAAGGAAAACCATCTTGGATATGATTCCTCACTCTCTATGGGATTTCCCTCAATCCTGCCCCTAAATATATGCACCAGCCAATCTTCCCCATAAACATTATAGAATTCTATCTCCCCAATTTTCTCCAAATCCTTAACATCAATACCCATCTCCTCCTTAGCCTCCCTTATGGCACATTGCTCCGGGCTCTCTCCAGCCTCAATCTTACCCCCCACCCCGTTCCACTTACCCTTGCCGTGCCCCCTCTTCTTGTAATGAAGGAGGATTTTTCCATCCCTTATTATATGGACTATTACCGCCTCTATCATCCCATGCTCATCTCTTACGCAGATAAAAACCCTCCGTCAATGGCTATCATCGCACCTGTCATATAGGAAGATACCTCCGTGGCAAGGAGTGCAGCCACCCTGGCTACCTCATCTGGGGTCCCAAATCTCCCCAAGGGCAAACGGCTTTTGAAATTTATTGCAGTTTTAATCATATCCACATTCAGTTTCATGGCAGCTTCCTTCTTTAGCTTCTTCACCCCCTTTGTCTCAATACCTCCAGGGATTATGGCATTAACCCTGAAACCCATTTTTCCATACTCCCTGGCTAAGGCTCGAGTAAGGGCAATAACCCCCATCTTGCTTATATCATAATGCACTAGTCCAGTGGCAAAGGGCAATACAGCCTCTATGGATGCAACATTTATTATCACTCCTCCCTTCTTTCCCCTCCTCTTTATCATCTCCTGGCACATCCAGAAAACGGATTTGAGATTGATATCAAGAATTTTATCCAAGAAATCCTCGTCCACTTCCACAAAGTCCTGAAAGAGATAAACTCCCGCGTTATTAACCAGAATATCGGGGGGCTCTCCAATATCCTCCCATAGGGAAATAATGTTCTCCCTCCTGGATATGTCCACCTTGTAAATATTCACCTCAACCCCAAAGTTAGCGGCCTCCTTTTTAACCCTCTTTAATCCCCCAATATCAATGTCCACAAGCTCCAAGTCGGCACCCAATTCAGCGAATCTCAGCGCCATGGCATATCCTATGCCTGCTGCTGCTCCAGTTATCAGGACCCTTTTACCCTTTAGAGAAATAAGATCTTCAATTTTCTCCATGGAATCACCATATGTTTTACCTATCAATAATACTTAAATTTTGTCCAAAAAAACATATAGGAGATGAGCCATTTATTTATGATGATTGGGCTTGATTACCTTGTGGCCTTCGGGCTCCTTCTCGTAATAGTTTTTCTAGTTTCAGAATTTTCCCATAAAATAAATGTTGTAGCGGTTCCACTCCTAATAATGGCCGGTATGACAATAGGTCCCTACGGCTTGGGTATTGTGGAAAAATTTGAAGGGCTGGAATTTTTTGCAGAATTGGGATTTCTATTCCTAGTATTTCTGGCAGGATTGGAAATTAAGGGAGTAAAGAATGTTGATTGGAGAGGTGTGGGAAAATTGGCATTTATTCTAGCAACTGTCTCCTTCCTTATAGGTTTTGCCGTTGTATATTTCTTTGGATACAGACCACCGGCCTATTTACTGGCAACGCCCCTATTGATAGGTACAGTATTCCAATCCTCCTCAGTTGGAGAGATAATACCCATAATCAATTATACTCCAAAACTTAAGGATAAAATAGGTAATGTTTTAGTTCCCACCGTTGTTCTCCTAGATACTATAAGTTTAATAGGCCTCTCCCTCATACTTCACTGGTACAACAATCCAAATTTCTACAATTTTATATTTTTCATAGCATTTCTCCTCATTTTCGTTTTGCTGGGAGCAAAATACCTACCCCTTCTGGGCAAATGGGTATTCAACCGATACAAGAGTAGCTATGAAGAGATGGAGATTGTATTCTTCATGGCAATTCTCTTCACGATGATCGCTATTTCTGAATTGATAGGTCTTGAACCCATTGTAGCTTCATTTCTTACTGGCCTATTTCTTGGGGAATCTATAGAAAATGAGAGAATATGCGAAAAACTGAGCTCCATAGGGAAGGGATTTCTTATTCCCATATTTTTCATAGTAGTTGGTATGGATGCGGATATTGGGGTTTTTCTGAGGGGAGTGAATTACATTTATCTGGTAATAGCAATAGTTGGAGGACTTATGATAAGCAAATTGCTTGGGGGATACATATATTCCCAAATTTTCCATAGGGATTTAAAGTTAATAGGTATCGTATTCTTCCCTCAGCTGGGTGCCACTTTAGTGGCCACTAAGATTGGGCAGGAATACGGCCTCATCGATGAGCCCCTTTTTACATCAATAGTTGTTATGGCCATAGTAACTGCATTATCAACCCCCTTCCTCGTTACCAAGCTTTTTGGAAAGGTTGAAAAAACTGAGAAAAAGGGCCATACAATAGTCTTAGGAGGTGGAATCATAGGAGAATACGCTGCATCTGCCCTCAGCCTCCTGAATCAAGATTTTATAATTGTGGAGAAAAACAAAAAGAGATGCGACTATCTTAAATCAAAGGGATACAACTGTGTACTTGGAGATGCCACAAAAAGAAATGTGCTTGATGCTGTTGGGGTGGAGAATGCAAAATATGCCCTAGTACTACTTTCCTCCTCCAAGGATTCGGTGATAGCATCACGCTACATAAGGAAGAAAAATCCCAATTGCAGGATAATAGCAAGGGTGCATGATGAAAAAGAGAGAAAAATGCTTCAAAAGGTAGCAGATGAGGTACTATATCCAGAGATGATTGCGGGAATGAACATAATCTGGCAAATAATGAAGATGATCGAGGAAGACAGGAAGAGATAGCAAAATTTATATTAGCCCTTGCTTTAATCCTCACAAGGATTTAAAAGGTGATTTTATGAAATCGTTAGTTAAAGAAGTCCTATCAAAGGCGGAAAACACCATGGCAGCGGAGCCAATGCCAGTGGTTAGCAGTCCGGAGGATGAAGAGCTTATAAAGCTTTTGCAAAAATTAAAAACAAACATTAAGGTTGTGGGTTGTGGAGGAGCCGGAAGCAATACAATTTCCCGCATTATGGAAGAGGGAATCGTTGATGTTGAGCTCATAGCGGCAAATACTGATGCCCAGCATTTGTTAATAACGAAGGCCC